>DAOUML010000168.1:0-1984 GCA_034411635.1 Anaerolineales bacterium | reverse complement strand
GGCTCAGGGCGGCTTTGCTGGTTGTAATGCTCCTGCCCGGACTGGTTGGCATCCTCCGCGCGCACCCTTACCAGTACATCTACTACAATTCCCTGGCTGGCGGCTTGCCGGGCGCTTTCCGCCAATATGAAATGGACTACTGGGGCACTTCTTTTCGCGAAGCGGCTCGCTTCTTGAACGACAATGCCCCGCAAAATGCCGTTGTCGTGGTCGTTGGGCCTCCCACCACCTTATGGCGTTACGTCCGCCCTGATATTCGCGTTTATAATATTATCGAAACCTCCAAACCAGAAAACAATTATTACCTGCTGGTTTCCACCCGCAATAACCGCGATTTAGACACCTTTCCCAATGCCCCCAGCGTGTACCAGGTTGAAAAAGATGGCGCGATTCTGGCGGTGCTGCGTTTTATTGAATGAAAAAGGCTCATGCGCGAAATCCTGGTCGTCACCCCGGTTTACAATGACTGGCAATCCCTGAAAATCCTGGCCGAATCGCTCGCGCAGGTCGCCGCCCGCCATGAACTGCGCATTCGCATCCTGGCGGTCGACGACGGCTCGACCCTGCCAACCCCCGCCGACCTGCCCGCCGACCTGCAACTCATCCGCCTGGCGCGCAATCTCGGCCACCAACGCGCCATCGCCGTTGGCCTGTCTGTCGCGCACACGCTCGGCCTTAACTTGCCGGTCGTGGTCATGGACTGCGACGGTGAAGACCGCCCCGAAGACCTCCCGCTCCTGCTCGCCGAACACGACGCCCATCCAGGTCAGGTCGTCTTTGCCCAACGGGCCAAACGCTCAGAAGGCGGCCTGTTTCGCATCTTTTATGTCTTTTTCAAGGGGCTTTTTCTCCTGCTCACCGGGCGAAAAATCAACTTTGGCAATTTTTGTATCCTTCCACCTGCCAGCCTGGGGCGCATCGTCTATCTGCAAGAAATCTGGAATCATTTTGCCGCCGGGGTCATGCGCTCCGGTTTGCCCTGGCGCACCGTCCCAACGGCGCGCGGCGCGCGCTATGCCGGGCGTTCGCACATGAACCTGGTTTCGCTCGTTTTACACGGCCTGAGCGCTATTTCGGTCTATATCGAGGTTGTTTATGTGCGCCTCTTGTTTGCCGCCCTGTTCATCATGGGCCTCGACGTGCTTGCCTTTCTCGCGCTGGTCTATATCCGTTTTTTCACCCTGCTTGCCATCCCTGGCTGGGCCACCAACGTCGCCATCGGCCTGACCGTTATCATGGTGCAGGCTGTGCTTTTCCTGGTACTGCTTTCTTTCTTTGTGCTCAGTTACCGCAGCGCAAAAATGTTCATCCCGATTGTCGATTACAAAGACTTTGTGCTTGAAAGGCCAGCCTCTTGACCGAATCGCAAGCCTACATCGGCTCCGAACTCGAACTCTTCGCCCATGCCCAACGTTGGAAGGCCTACTATAAAAGCCTGATTGCCCCATTTTTCGGCCAGCGCGTGCTTGAAGTGGGCGCTGGCCTGGGCGCGACCACCGCCGCCTTATGTGATGGCTCACAGGAGGCGTGGATATGTCTCGAACCCGACCCTGACCTGCTCGCGCAGTTGGCTTCCCGGCCCCTGCCGGCCTGCTGCCGTCCGCAGGCCGGATTCGTCTCCACGCTCGCGCCCGACTCCCGTTTCGACAGCATTCTCTACATCGACGTTTTGGAACACATCGAAAATGACCGCGCCGAATTGGAACGCGCCAGCCGACACCTGGCCCCTGGCGGACGCCTGATTGTGCTTTCCCCGGCCTACCAATTCCTCTATAGCCCTTTCGACGAATCCATCGGCCATTATCGCCGCTATACCCGCGCCACGCTCTCAGCCCTCACCCCGCCCGATTGCCGCCCGATTTTGCTCCGCTATCTTGATTCGGTCGGACTGTTCACCTCGCTTGCCAACCGACTGTTCCTGCGCCAACCCCTGCCCACCCATACCCAAATCCTGTTCTGGGACCGCCGCCTGGTGCCCCTCTCA
>DAOUML010000167.1:0-2011 GCA_034411635.1 Anaerolineales bacterium | reverse complement strand
CACATCGTCCCCGAATGGGGGTTTATGTCGCCTGAAAGCAAATTCTCAAATGCCTTGCTCCAAACGCGACTTGAAAGTCGCGCTACGGTAGGCAGTTACGAATTATCTATTGGCGGAAATGGCCCCTCCCCGGCCCTCCCCAAATAGAATGGGACGAACTTCAGTCCCATTCTATTTGGGGAGGGTGTCCGTAGGACGGGTGGGGCTGGTTTTCGACTTTAATCTTCTCTCAATTTTACCGCCCCCTGCCGCCATGCCCCCAAAAATTTAACGCGACCCCGCTCACGCGGGGAGGGCAAACCGGTCTCTGCCCAGACTTTATCCTTGTTTGATTGGCATTTTCAGAAAACCAGAAACCCAGAGATTCAGAACAAACCTTTGGAGAAAGTCAGCGGACACAACGAAACCCGAAGGCGTTGACCTCGTGGGAGGGGTATACCCTGTAGCGAACCGAGACACGCAGGCTATTCAGAAAGCCGTCGCTCCAGGAGCCGCCCCGCAGAACCCGGTAGGTTGTTCCATACTCTAAATTGATAATCGTGTTGCCCGGATAGGCGTCATACCAATCCGCTACCCACTCCCAAACATTGCCAGACATATCATGCAAGCCATAGCCGTTGGGCGGGTAAATACCAACCGGGGAGGTATCGGCATAGCCATCGCTGATGGTTTTATGCGCCCAGTCGATTGAGCAATTGGTATCGCAAAAGTTCGCCTGACCATCTTCAAAGACATCGCCCCAGGGGTAGTTTTTGCCGTCCAGCCCACCGCGCGCGGCCTTTTCCCACTCGGCTTCAGTTGGCAATCGCGCGCCGCGCCATTCGCAATATTGTTTTGCCTGCTCCCAATTGACATAAATGACCGGATAATTATCAAATTCCGGATTACCATAGTAATTCGAGCGGGTGTATGAAGTGGACCTTGCACGTCGCGAGCAAATCCCGGCCTCGACGCAGTCTTTATAAAGCGCGTTGGTGACTTCGTAAATATCCATGTAGAAGTCGCCCAGATAAACTTTGTGGGCGGGCTTTTCGTTGTCTGAATAATTATCACTGCCCATCGTAAACTCCCCGGCAGGGACGAGGCGCATGGTCACGCCTTTGGCATCAACAATCTCTGTCGGCAGGGGTGTTGGGGTGGGGGTAAAGTTTTTTGTTGGTGTTACGCTTGGCGGCAAATTGGTAAAAGTTGCAGTTACCGTAGGTGTACTTGTCGCTGTCGGCACGGGGGCGGGAGGGAAGAACTGCGGCAAAATCCCAATCAGCGCGGCGCAAAGCGTGCCAATCAAGCCAAGGATTGCGACGATAATGGCAACCTTGTGTTCGGATTTGAGTGTTTGGGGTGGCGCTTGCTTTCCTGTAATTTTTGGGCGCGGTTGGGTGGGGTGTTCTTTTTTCGGGCTGGCATGAGGGACTGCTGGTGGCTTTTCATGCGAAGCCAGCGGTTTTTGTGAAAGTTCTGGTTTTGGCCCTTCAGCCTGCCTGACTGGCGCGGGTTGTGAAACCGGCGATTGAACAATGTTGTGGTCGCCAACAATCAAGTTCCCGCTCACCCCCCCATTGACCACCACCGAAATATTGCCCTGCCCCAATTGGCCTTTAGCCGCTTCGGATTCGTCCAACTCTTCAATGCGCTTGTTCAGCGAGCGAATCAACTTTTGGTAGCCGTCCGGCTCGAACAAATCGACCCAATGCCAGGGCTGGAGCGATTTTGGCACGGCGCAACTTTCCAAGCGCACCGGGATGATGTAAATCTGATCTTTGGGCTTTAGTTCGGCTTCGTTGAGCGCTATCCCCACTTCGGTTTGGCTGAAATTTTTACGCCGAAAACGTCGGGTAAATTCTTCTGAAACACATACCACAAAAATATCACAATCGCGCACCGCCTTGCGAATTTCAAAATTCCAATCGGATCCGGCAAATAGTTTTTCCTTGTCCAGCCAGGCATCGACGCCGTCCTGTACCAGGCGGTCGTGAAGGGCTTTGGCCGCGTCCTTATCGACGTGAGCATG
>DAOUML010000166.1:0-12637 GCA_034411635.1 Anaerolineales bacterium | reverse complement strand
TGTAACGCGGGCTTTGCACAGCACTCCGTAGCCTGCGATTCGCCGCCTAAAGGCGGCGCTACCTATTTATAGCAAGTCGTCTAATCTCAAATTGAGAATCTGGCGAAATTCTTAAAAACTTAAATTATCTCAAACATCCTTCCCTTTGCCGCGTGGAAGGACTTTTGCCAAATCATCGCGGGTGGCTTGGGCCAGGGGCAGGCCGGTTTTGTAGGCAGCGGACGAGATGGTGTGGGCGACCACCGGCGAGGCCAGCAAGAGAAAGACGATGATGACCAGGCCCTTAATCAGGGTCAGACCCGGCAAAAGCAAAGCGCCAGCGCTCAAAATCATCACCGCGCCAAATGCAGAGATTTTGCCGGTGGCGTGCAAGCGGGTATAGACATCGGGCAAACGATAAACGCCCAACATGCCCAGCGAAGAAAAGATGATGCCAAAAATGAGCAGAAGAAGAGCAGCCAGTTTTGCCATCACAGAAAAAAACAATTGAACATCCATTTAGAAAGTCCTGTGGTCAATGATGTATTTTGCCAGGGCAATGGTCGCCAGGTAACTGACGGCCACCAAGCCCAGGCCAACATCGACAAAGATGGCGTTGTCAACATTGCCAGCCAGGGCAGGATAAAGTTCGCTCAACATGGCAAAAATTACCAGAATACAAAACAAAAGCACGCTGGTCAGGTCGAGGCCAATGAGTCGGTCGAAACTGTTTTCGCCGCGCCAGGTGCGCCAGGCGGCCCGCATGAGAAAAAAGGCGTGAAGTACCAGGCCTGCGAAGGCAACCCAGATAAAAATTTGGGTTAATACTTGGTCAAACTGGTGTAAAAATGCGTCCATCGGTTGCTTGCTCAATTCTGTATCAGGAGACGAGTTTGCTCAATAGATTGCGGCGCAATTCCTGGGCGTCTTCCGCGTGCGCCTGTGAGCGAACAAGATCAAGGGTATGGGTGTAGAGGACACCATCTTCGCCAATGGCGACCACCATTTCGCCGGGGGTCAGGGTAATGGCGTGGGCGCTCAGGGCAGTGGCAAGTTCACTTGCGCAACCGGTCTTGATGGCGATAATGCCGGGGCGAATGGGAAGTTTGGGATCCAGCACAATGCGGGCAACGTTATACGCGCTTTTGAACATATCCACAATCACCAGCCAGGCATATTGCAACAAGCCAATCAAAAACGGAATTACGCCCGACCAGTCAAAGGGACGAGAACGCGGTGGAAACAAAGAACTTACCAGAAAGGCGATCAATGCGCCAAAAACAAGATTGGGCAGAATATTCTGCCAGGTTTTCTGGGTGAGCGCCATGTAAATCAGCCATAATGGCAGGGCAAGTTGAAGTCGGTATTTCATGGTGAAGTTCCTTACTTTGCCAAATGCGACAAGATTTGGGCAGCGGTAACGGCATCAATATAGATTGTCGATTGATTCAAGTTTTCGACCACCAGCGTAGCAGCGTTTACCAGCGGTTCGCTCCAGATGCCCAGCACAAGGCACAACGCAATCAGGATGGTTGGAGCAACCAGGCGGTCGCCCTGCTTCGGCTTGGCCTCCGGGTTGGGTTCAAACCAGATTTTCATAAATGCCCGCACCACATAAACCAGAGTGACAATACTGGCAACGCCAATGATCGCCAACGGCAGATATTGCCCGGCCTCGACGCCACTCCAGAATATCAGCAATTTACTGACAAATCCATTCAGCGGCGGAATGCCCGCCAGGGCCATGCCGCCCAAGAGGAAGAGAATCCCCGCCGCCGGGCTAAGTTTGCCCACCCCAACTACCGCCGAAAACGAGGCATCCTTGTTCGGGGTGCGGCTTGCCATCGCGCCGGCCATCATCAACATGGCGGCTTTTGCCAGGGAGTGATTGAAAGAAAAGACCAGCGCGCCAATCAGGGCCAGCGGCGTTCCCCAGCCAATTGCCACCATGATAAATCCGAGTTGGCTCATGGTCGAGTAGGCCAGCATGCGTTTGACGCTGTAAGTGCCTGCCGCGCCCAATCCGCCATAAATGACGCCGAGAACGCCCAAAATAACCAGCAGGGTATTGAGCATCTCGAAGGCAGGAAAAAGCATCAGGGTCAGGCGGAAAAAGGCGTAAATACCGACCTTGACCACCACCGAAGACAAAACAGCATGAACCGGGGTTGGGGCGGCGGTGTGAAAATCAGGCTGCCAGAAGTGAAAGGCAAATCCCGCGCTCTTGACCAAAAAGGTGGAGGTTAGAAAAGCCAACCCGGCCAGGGCCAGCGGCGGAATGGAGGGGGCGGCGTTAATCGCGACAGCCAGTTCGGCCAGGTTCAGGGTGCTATAGACCGCGTACAGCGAGCCGATGCCCAGCAAAAAGAGCAGACCACTCACCGTGCTGATCAGCAAATACTTGTAAGAAGCCTCAACGCCATACTTGTCGTCGGCCATGCCGGTCAATACCGCGCCGCTGATGACGATGAGTTCGGCAAAGACAAACAGGTTGAACAAGTCACCGGTCAGGAAGGCACCGGTCATGCCGGTTGCCAGGCCAAGAAAAACCGGGAAAAAGGCCGGGTATTTGGCAACTTTCTCAATCGTACCGGTGGCGTATAAAATGCCGCCAGAAATGACCAGATGGGTCATCACCAGCATAAAAACGGCCAACGGGTCGGCAACCAGGGTGATGCCTGCCGGAGCGGGCCACAGGCCAGATTGTAGCACCAGGGTTTCTCCTACGAAAAAGACCTGCCAGGCGAGGGCCAGCGAAAATCCCAGCGCGGTGAGCATGAAGGTCAACGCGAGTCCGGATTGCAGTCGGCGGTGGTTGTGGGTCAACAGGGTGACAACAATACCCGCCAAAATTGTCAGCAGTGGAGGCAGAATGAGCCAGTCCATTAGTAGCGCAATCCTTCCACCCGGTCAGAGTCGCTGGTTTTGTAGCGGAATCCGATCACATACAGCAAACTAAGGCTGAAGGCGAAGAAACCAACCCCAATCACGATGGCGGTCAGCACCAGGGCCTGGGGGAGCGGGTCACTGATCTGCCCTGCACCACCCGCGTAGGCCACTGCCAGGCCATCATACGCGCCGGTGGTTAGCAGGAACATATTGACGGCATTGGTGAGGATAATGAGCCCAATCGCCACGCGAATCACATTGCGGCGCATCAGTTGGAAAATTCCTATCGCGAACATTAAGCCAATGGCAAAAGCAGTAAAAAGATTTAACATGGTTTCCATCCATTCATTGCGAACGCTATTCCTGACCGATTTCTTTGAGCAACCTGTCGCTCTGGACATCTTTTTCAGCCGGGTGCCCAAGATTATCGAGAACCAGCACCGAAGCGCCCAACACAACCAGACAAATCGCCAACTCAAAAATCACCCCATTGCCCAGCACCACGCCAGTTGGCAGAAAATCGGTGATTCCGAGCAAAGCGCCATAATCAACCGGGGCGAAAAAGCCGCGCAGTTGCGCGCCTTGTCCGTTGCCCAAAAGATAACCCGGCAAGGTGTTGAGCAAGCCCAGGCCCAGCCCATAGGCAATCAGACGCACCGGTTTCAGCCAGGTGAGCCGGGCTTTGATGGCGTTATAGCCAAAAATGATGTACCAACTGGCAATTCCGAGGCTGATGATAATGCCAGCGGTAAAACCATCGCCGGGCTGGTCGTGACCGTAGACAATATGCGTTGCCGCCAGAATGAGGGCCAGGGGCAAAAGCGCGTATGCCAACAAATGCAGAAACGGTGAAGTCGGCAGGCCAAATGAGCCGGTGGGTTGGCCCGGCGGATTAAGGACTTCCTCCGGTTCGCCTTGTTCATCCTTGCCAGCCTTGCGCACAGTGTAGTGCATGATGGTGTAGATGCCCAACGCGGCCAGGCCAAAGACCAGCACCTCGAGCAGGGTATCGAGGCCACGAAAATCAATCAAAATTGCGCCAACCATATCGGTTGCATTCGCCAGTTTTTTGGCATTTTCTTCGTAATACAACGAGGCCGGGCTTATACGAGGGCGGGATTCCAAAGCGGCGAAAGAAACCACAAACACCACGACGCCCAGCGTGAGCGAAATCAGAATATCGCGGGTCAGGCCAACCCGAGTGTCTTTGTAGGTAAATTCCTGGGCTTTCAGACGCAATTTGCGCGGGATGATGGTCAGGGTTAGCACCAGGACAATCGTTGCAAAAATGTCGACCACCACCTGAACGAGGGCCACATCTGGCGCCGGTTCAAGCGCCATCCAGGCTCCCACCGCCAGCCCGGAAACGCCAAACCCAATAATGGCGTGCAAATCGCGCAAAATCAACACGCTAACCAAAGTCGCGCCAACTGCCACCAGAAGCGAAAAGACCCGCAAAAAAGTAAACACCCAGTTGGCTTCAGGCAGGGCCAAAGCACCCTCCGCAGACAGGGCTTGCAGAGGCACGCCGCCAAAAACCAGCACAATCGCCAGAGTCGTCATCAGCATCACGCCCAGATAAAAGCGAATTTGTCCGCGCTGGAGCAGGGTGGCCTCGCGCGCGCCGCGGTCGATGAAGGCCAGGGTGGCATCGTAAAGCGCATTGGCGCTGAAATTTGGCAAAATGGAAGCGAGAACTGGCCGCAGGCGGGTCAACTGCCAGAAAAGCAGCGAGCCAAGCGAAATGGCAATGAGCGAAAGAATTAGCGGCGTATTAAAACCATGCCACAGGGCCAATGAAACTTTGACCTTCTCGCCATAAGATGCGCGCGCGGCATCGGCCAGGAAATTAATCATAAACTCGGCCTGTTGCAGAAAGATGATCGACAACGAAAGCAAGGCCGGGATGGCCGGAGCCAGCCAGAAGCCCCAGGCAGGGTCGTGGCCGCGCGGCGGATGTTTGGGGTCTGCCGGTTTGCCGAGGAAGGTGCCGCGAATGAGCAAACCCGATTGGGCCAGCAACATAATACCCGCCAGCACGCTTGCCAGCGCAAAGAAGAACTCGCTGCCAATCGGCAGGGTGGTATCAATCACCGCTGCCAACAGGGTCTCTTTGGCGAGAAACCCAAACAGGGGCGGCAATCCGGCCATTGAGAGCGCGGGAATTAACATCAAAACGAACAAAATCGGCATTTGCTTGCGCAACCCGCCCAAACGCCGCAAATCGCGGGTTCCGGTTTCGTGGTCGATGATGCCCGCCGACATAAACAGGGACGATTTATACAGGGCATGCGCCAGGATGCCAACCACCAGGGCTTTATAGGCATATTCGTTGCCCAGGCCAATCAGCGCAACCAAAACGCCCAACTGTGAAATCGTTGAATAGGCCAGCAAGGCTTTCAGGTCATTTTGTTTCAGGCCAAGATAAGCCCCGGTTAACATCGTGGCGAAACCGAACAGGGCCAGGGTCCAAAACCAGATGTCGTTGTCGCCCAATGCCGGGTTCAAACGCGCCAGCAGATAGATGCCCGCCTTGACCATCGTGGCCGAGTGCAGGAAAGCGCTGGCCGGCGTAGGGGCCGACATGGCCTCCGGCAGCCAGATATGGGCCGGAACCTGGGCGCTCTTGGCAAACGCGCCCAGCGCAATCAACGCGAAAAATGCCGGGTAAAGCGAACTATTGCGCAGCGCGTCACCGCTGGCAAAAATCGTTGCAAAGTCTGACGCGCCGGTAATGACCATGATAAAAACAAAACCCGCCAAAAGCGCTATTCCGCCGCCACCGGTAATAAACAGCGACTTGAACGCGCCTTTGCGGGCGGCTTCGTCTTTATATTTGTAACCAATCAACAGAAAGGAAGAGATGCTCGTCCCTTCCCAGAACAGAAACAGGGTAATCAGGTCGCCCGCCAGCACCACGCCGAGCATGGCCGACATAAAAATCAGGGTATAGGCTTGAAACCGCCAGGAGGTAGAATCACCATGAAAATAATACCCGGCATACAATACCACCAGCGCGCCAATGCCAGTGATAATCAGTCCAAACAGCGCGCTCAAGCCATCCAGATAAAACGAAAAAGAAATACCCAGCGAGGGAATCCAGGGAATGCTAAAAATCAGGGCTTCACCTTCAGGCTTGCCCATGTAAGCCAGCAAAATGCTGACAAAGGCTACCGCCGGAAAAAGCGCCAGGATCCAACCCAATTGCTCGGTAGTTAACCGGGCATTGAATTTTGGCAAGGAAAAAAATAAAGCCAGAACAATGGCAAAAGTGAGAATCAGAAAGGGGATCATTAAAATTGGCAACATGACAAAGATTGTAACAAAATTGTGAGAAAATAAACCTTATCCCAATGGGTAGTTTAATGGGGTTCTTATACTATATAACCAACTTCGTTCACGCGCGTTCCGCTGGAAATGTATCTTCTATGAAAAACCTGCTCGAAGTCATTCTCTTATTCGCCCGGCTCGGCTTCACGGCTTTTGGCGGCCCGGCGGCCCATATTGCCATGTTTCATGACGAAGTAGTCAAACGCCGTAAATGGCTCGACGAACAACGCTTCCTCGACCTGCTCGGCGCAACCCAACTCATTCCCGGCCCAAACTCAACCGAAATGGTTATGCACCTCGGCTACCTGCGCGCCGGTTGGCCGGGCCTGCTTCTGGGCGGCGCGGCTTTCATCATCCCCGCCAGCCTGATTGTGACCGCATTCGCCTGGGCCTATGTCGAATTTGGCAGTTTGCCCCAGATTGGGGCCATCCTGTATGGCGTCAAACCGGTTATTCTCGCCATCATCGCCCAGGCGCTTTGGGATTTGGGCCGCCGCGCCATGAAAACCCGCCTGCTGGCAGCCTGCGGAATCAGCGTACTGGTGCTGTATTTCCTGGGAATTAATGAAATCGCCTTGCTGCTGCTGGCCGGGTTGGCGGTTAGCCTGATTCAGAATTATCATCAATTGTGCGCCGCGCCGCTGGCTTTGCTACCTCTCGGCGGGCTAACCCTGCCCGCGCTGGCGGCTCAACCGTTCAGCATATCCACCCTGTTTTGGACCTTTTTCAAAATCGGCTCGGTGCTATATGGCAGCGGCTACGTGCTGCTCGCCTTCCTGCGCACCGACTTCGTCCTGCGCCTGGGTTGGATCAGCGACCAGCAATTGCTCGACGCCATCGCCATCGGCCAGGTAACGCCCGGCCCGCTCTTCACCTCGGCCACCTTCATCGGCTATCTGGTCGCTGGGCTGACAGGCGCGTGGGTTGCCACATTGGGCATTTTTCTACCCGCTTACCTCTTCGTCATCCTCGCCAACCCATTCATTCCCAAACTGCGCAACTCACCCTGGACCGCCAGCCTGCTCGACGGCCTTAACGCCGCCTCGCTCGGCCTGATGGCGGCTGTGACCCTCTCGCTGGCCGGAAATTCCCTCACCGACCCCTTCACCCTTCTGCTGGCCGCCGCCGCGCTGTATGTGCTGCTGCGCCATAAAATTAATAGCACCTGGCTGGTGCTGGCCGGGGCATTGTTAGGGGTGCTGGTCGATTTCGTTTTCTAATCTTCCGGGGATGGAAAAAGAACGACGATGGATGTCGCTGACCCCAAGCCGTTGCAACGCCTCGGCGTGGATACGGGTTCCATAGCCTTTATGACGCGCCAGGCTGTAGCCGGGAAACCGTTCATCGAGGCTGACCATACGCCGATCACGTTCGGTTTTGGCTAGCACGGAGGCGGCGGCAATGCTCAACGAGTGGCTCTCACCTTTTTTCAGCGCCTGGTGTGGGTTTTTCAGGCCCGGCCAGTGAATGTAATCGAGCAACAAAAAATCAGGCGGCAGGCTCGAATTTTGGATGGCGCGGGTAAAAGCCAGGCGGGTGGCTGGCAAAATGCCGAGTTCGTCTATTTCGGCGGCGGAGGCCTGCCCCACCGCCCAGGCCAGGGCAACCGACTTGATTTTCTCGGCGGCGCGCTCACGCTGGGGCGCGGACATGGTTTTCGAATCGCGCACCCCGCCCAGGCCGAGTCCGATTCCGGAATCGGCTGGCAGGATGACCAGGGCCGCCATGACGGGGCCGGCCCAGGCGCCGCGTCCCGCTTCGTCCATACCCCCTATAAATTTATATCCTTGCGACCATAACGCTTGCTCAAGGCGCAGGCTGGGTTGTTCAAGCATAATTTCCCTGCCGCCCATTGCGGCGGATGACGAGCAAATCGCGAAACATGCGCCAGGAATCGCGCAGGACGTTTACTTTGCTTTCGGGGTTGAAGTACCAGGGAATGGGCAGTTCGAGGATAGGCAGGTCGCGCAATTTGGCGATGTAAAGCACCTCCACATCGAAAGACCAGCCCATCAGGGTTTGGCGTTTGAAAAGGGTTTCGGCCACATCGGCGCGGAACATTTTGAAGCCGCACTGGGTATCCTGCAAACCGGGCAACACCAGCGCGCGAATCAGGCTATTAAAGACGCGGCCTGTGATGTGGCGGTAGGCGGGCTCGTCGTAGCGAATTGCGCCGGGAGCCTCGCGCGAGGCGATGACGATGGGGGCGTTTACCGCCGGGGGCAAAAAGCGATTAATTTCGCTGATGGGCATTGAAAGATCGGCATCGGCGAAGAAGCGATATTCGCCGCGAGCGGCCAGCATTCCCGCTTGCACGGCGCGGCCTTTGCCGGGCTGGTCAAGATGAATGGCCTGAATGAGCGGGGTTTGGACGGCGAATTCCTGGGCAATTTTGAGGGTGGCATCGCGGCTGGCGTTTTCTATCACCAGCGCTTCGGCGCTGTAAGGTTGGGAGGCGAGAAATTGAACCACCTGCGCCAGAGTATCGGGCAGGCGGTTTTCTTCGTTATGAGCCGGGATGATGATGCTTAAAAAGGGGCTAGACATTGAGTTGGGCGGTAGCGTAGGCAATAAAAGCGATAATAATGCACAACCAGAGCAGTAAAATGCCGGCCAGAATTCCAATTTGGGCCAGGGTTAGGCCAAGAATGCGGATTTTTTTCTTGCGGGCTGGTTTTTTAGGCTCGCTTTGGGCCGGGGCGGCTTGCTCGCTCGGTTTGGCTTTTTCTTCAGAATCATCTTGAAAGAAGAATTGATTTTCTTGCGGGGCGGCTGTTTTTTCTTCCGGCGCGCTTTCGCTCTCTTGCATTTCAACTGGTTTTCCATCTGTGCTGCCGGTAAGAATCACCTGGGCAATACCGGCGCAAATTTCCGGCTCGAGGCTGCCTTTGGTTTGCGAGAGCGAGGCGGCAAAACGGTCGAGGGCGTCGCTCATAACCACGCGCACAATCGGGCGCACTGATTCAACATGGGTGCCGGGGTTGGCCGAAAGGAGTAACGACTCAACCGTAACGCCAGAAACGCCGGCCTTGTTCAAAAAGACTTGCAGCACTTTGCCCATGCGCTGGGTGCGAATCAGATGGTTTATTTTGGCCGGCACCGATTGGTTGCCGGTGATTTTGCCCCATTCATCTTCCTGGGCGCGGAAAATTCCCTTTTCGGTAATGACATTGACAACCAGCACCGCCGGGGGGCCAATTAAGATCATCGGCAGTTCAATGTCGGTTCCGGCCAGGGTGACGTTTCTTAACAGGATAAAACTGCGCCCGAGGTGTTTTTCCAACATGGGGACGATTTTATCCTGCGCCTGGATGCGATCATACCAGGGCAAGCCGTATTTCAGGCTGGCTTTTAGCCGGTCTGAAAATTTGATTGAGCCATCTGGCTGACGAAAGGGGGTTTTGTCGATAATTTTCATGTTCGGTTCTGCCTGTATGAAACACGCCCACTAAAAAATGGGGACATTGGCGAGGGTATCTTGCCGGGCAGCCGGGTCGGTGGTGATGAAATCGCCATTCAATTGAACGGTGTTTTCGACCTCGAACACGCCGCCGAAAAATTCTTTGCGCTTGCCGGTAACGCAGCGTTTGCCGGCTTTGATTTTTTCGAGTAAAGCCTGGCGCGAGAGCAGAACATGATCTGAGAAAGCCGCGCCGCGCCGTTCAAAGGCGCGCGCCATTTCAATTTTGCCATCTGGCGCGTAGCGGACGGTTGTGATGACGATGTCGAATTGGGCAGGGGGCATGGCGGGGAACTCCGGTCAGGGTTTAATATTCAGATTATACCCCGAACCCGAACCCCGCCTGGCGTGAATGTGCCGGTTCTCTGATATTAGACAGGAAGAGCCAATGTGCCATCAATAAAAAAAGGCCGGCTCTCACCGGCCCTGCCATTAGATTCTGACGGTTTGCAACCCGCCATCGATGTAACTTTGAATTTCTGCTTCAACCCGCAAGCGTGGGTCGGATTCGTACAGTTGGCGTACTTGCGCGAAATCAGGCACGTCGCCGCGGGTCAGTTCGGCCAGATGGTCGAGCAGGGCCAGGTCGGATGGGTCGTCGAGGCTGGGGTGCAGGATAAGTCCCCAGCAATCCCAGGGCAGCAGTTCGACTTTGTTGAGCGCGGCCACGTCGAGGATCAAATCGGCGCGCACAAAGTCCAGGCCGTGCATGTCGAAGATGCCGAAGGAATCGGGGTCGGCGGCTCCGCTGCGACACATCTGCCAGGCCAGCCCACCGACGATGAACTGGTCGCGCGGCACGTCCAGCGGGTTAAAGGGGATGTTCATTGCGTTACATTGGAGTTCGTCGAGTTGGGCATCGACCAGCACCCAGCGCCCTTCGGTCTGGTTCCAGTATTCGGCCACCCAGTGGTCTTCGTAGTGATTAGGCAGAAAGTACACGCCGAACCCACAGCGGGCGCGAGCCGGGACTCCCTGGTGGCGCAGCATGGCGACCAGCAGCAGGGTGTGGTCGCGACAGTTGCCGACCAGTTTTTTGTCCAGCGGGCGGACTTCGGTCAGCGGGCGCGGGTCGAGTTCCAGCGCGCGGGCCAGTCGCTTCTCCATCGTCCGCAGTTGGACTTCGGCTTCGCGTTCGGGGGTCAGTTTCAGGCCATAGCGTTCAGCCCAGAAGATGTGAATGGTGGTTCCCTGCACAATTTTACACAGGCCGGCAATGTCGGTCGGCAGGTTGTCAAACAGGTGAGTATATGCGCCGGGCTGGCTGATGCGTCCCTGGCTGGTGAAGAATGTGAAATCGGTCATTGGTGCCTCCTGAATGCAGTTATACACCCTCCCCTGGCTGGAGAGTCAAGGGCGATTTCCATGTCCTGGCTCGCTGTCCTGCCCGGCGGTGAACCACCGACCCGCCGACCCGCCCGGCGACCCGCAGACCCGCAGACCCGCAGACCCGCAGACCCGCCCGGCGGTGAACCGCCGGGCTATTGTTACGATGCCCGCTGAAGCGGGCCAGCCGCCAGCGGCGGCTTTGTAAGAATAGCCCCGACATTTTATGTCCGGGGCGGGGCCGAAAGGAGGATGAAGCCGGTGAAACGGAGAATTTTTGCAGGCGGACTTGCTAACACCCCACAGGTTTTGCCGCTCGAAGCGGGGTTTCCCGACCCCGGCGGCCCGCCCGGTGGTGAACCACCGGGCTATTGTTACGATGCCCGCTGAAGCGGGCTAGCCGCCAGCGGCGGCTTTGTGAGAATAGCCCCGACGTTCCCACAGAGTAATTGAAACGAATAGATTGCATCGTTTATACCCTGAAAATGTGATTATTGTGATAATTTAAAAACTCAGAACTTGGCTTAAAGCGTGTTGGCAACTGAATAGGTAAGTCATCATAGCGAATCAACAATTCTTAAATTGCTGTGTCTGAAAGAGTATTTTTGATAGTGGGAGAAATTTTGACTCGAAAAGATGTGGTTATGGTCATCAAACCTCGGTCAAAAGCGCGGTCAAGAATTGCATTTAAGCACAGACCATTTTTAGGGTTTAAACGATTCTGAACATCTATTGACCATGGAATAATGTGGCTTGCGTTTAATAATTCGGGCAAGTTTAAACCTGTTATGCAACATCGAAAATCATAAGCCGCAAGAACTGCTTTTCTGAAGAAACCTTGGTTGACACGTGTTCTGATTAATGTTTCTTTCTCTTTTCCATCGGGTAAATCCGAAAAATCAGTTTCCGAATCAAACTCGATTGGCTTTCCCATGGTAATGGCAAAAAGCTTCTCACTCTCATATCCCAATAGTTCCCAATTTTGGTTAAATTCTACCCAAATCTCTGCATCCAACTTACTGGCATGGGTTGCTCCTACAATTTGCCGTTCTTTCAAGGCCGGATCAAGACTGGCAAAGTTTGCCAATTTCCATGAAACAGCCGAAGATGTACGTCCAATTTTTTCTGCCAGATCTATAATTTCAGGATTACGGGTATGAATTCTCCCAAATGGAGTTTTACAATAAAGATTAAACGCAAGAATCAACTCATCGCGAGACCACTTTTTTTGTGTCATAAATTTTCTCTTAAATAATCGGCTGTGATATTGTCCGTTTATTTTTTTGATTTTACGTAACTGCCTACCGTAGCGCGACTTTCAAGTCGCGTTTAGGAGTAAGACAGTGATGGTTTGCTTTTAGGCGACATAAATGTCGCCCTACGAATATCAGTTCGTAGGCAGTTACGATTTTACATCATTTGACGTTCCTTTATTCCGCTTTACCCTCACCAGGAAGGAGAAAATCAGCACATCCTGCCAAAATTGGATAAACCAGACCCAGAATTCCGATACCGGTGCTGAAACGGTCAGGTTTTCGTCTTACTCTGTAATCTTCCCCCAAACCTGATACATCCCCAACCTGCCATTCTCGCCATCTGAATAGAACGTTTCAACGACCTGAAATCCGCTCTCCTGTTCCAGGGCGGCCAGTT
>DAOUML010000165.1:0-1756 GCA_034411635.1 Anaerolineales bacterium | reverse complement strand
GAATCTACAACCACTTTGCCAGCAAGGATGAGATTTTCCAGGCCCTGGTGATTGCCAAGCACCCCTATATGCAGATATTGCCGCTCCTGCAAAGCGCGCCGGGTGACACAATTGAGGCCTTTTTACAAAATGCCGCCCAAATTATCCATGCCGAAATTGGAACGCGCCCCGAATTTATGAAATTGATGCTGATAGAAATCGTGGAGTTTGGCGGCAGCCACTTCCCGAAATTGTTCGAAGCCGTTTCGCCGCATATCATTCCGCTGTTGGCGCGTTTTGCCACCCCTGAAAATCGCCATATAGTTCGGTCTTGGCGGCTACCAGCGTGCCGTCTTTCTTCGCGCCAATCTTGACCTTAATCTGGGTGGCGTGGCGTTTCGGATGCACAATCAGGCTTTCCTGGCGGTCGAAGAGTAGTTTTACAGGCCGTCCGGTGGCGTTTGCCAGCATTGCGGCGTGAATCTGCCCGGCGATGTCTTCCTTGCCGCCGAAGCCGCCGCCCATCAACTGGCCGAGGATGCGCACCCGGCTCTCGTCCCAGCCCAGGGCGCGGGCGATCTGGGTTCTATCTTGATAGGGGATTTGCGAGCCGACATAAATCAACATGCGCTCGCCTTCGGGCACGGCGATGCTGCACTCCGGTTCGATGAACAGGTGGTCGTGGGCCGGGGTGTGGAAGGTGTGTTCCAGCACAATATCCGATTCGGCAAAACCGATTTCCGGGTCGCCCTTGCGGACTTTGATGTGCTTCAGCAGGTTGCCTTTTTCGTGGATTTGCGGCTGACCCTCCTCCCGCGCCTGGACCGCGTTGCTGATGACCGGCTGGAGGTCGAATTCAACTTCGATGAGTTCGACCGCCGCTTTGGCCGCTTCCTGGCTTTCGGCGGCCACGATGGCAATTGCGTCGCCGACATAGCGGACGCGTTCGCCAATCCCGACCATCACCGGCCAGTCGAGCGTGACCAGTCCGTGAATGTTCTGGCCGGGAACGTCTGCGGCGGTCAGCACAGAGACGACGCCGGGGGCCTGGCGGGCTTTTTCCACGTCAATTTTGCGGACAAAAGCGTGCGGCACGCCCGCGCGTTTGACTGCCGCGAAGAGCATATTCTCAAAAATCAGGTCATCGGTGTAAATCGCGTGACCGGTGACTTTCTCGACCCCGTCCGGGCGGACTTTCAACTTGCCGACGGTTTGC
This sequence comes from Anaerolineales bacterium, assembly GCA_034411635.1. GTDB lineage: Bacteria > Chloroflexota > Anaerolineae > Anaerolineales > Villigracilaceae > UBA8950. The sequence goes on along the minus strand of DAOUML010000165.1, from coordinate 561 downwards.
CCTTCGAGGGCGGAATCCGGGATGTCAGGCCCGGCGACCGGCTCGCCAGTGCGGAGCGATTCGGCAGCGGCTAAAATCGCGTTCTCAATTGTCGGGTAGCCGGCGCAGCGGCAGATGGTGTCTTTGAGCGCGTGGCGGATGTCGTCGGAGGTGGGGTCGGGGTTCTTCGAGAGCAGCCCGTAGGAGGTCATAATCTGGCCGGGGATGCAGAATCCGCATTGCACCGCGCCGTGGGTGATGAAGGCTTCCTGCAGGGGGTGCAAGGCCCTCATCCCCAACCCTTCTCCCGAAGGGAGAAGGGAGTCTTTCTCCCCTCCCCCTTTGGGGGAGGGGCTGGGGGCGAGGGATGCCAGCCCCTCAATCGTCAAAATCGTCTTGCCGTCGGCGCGTTCCGCCGGGGTTGAGCAGGACAAGACCGGTTCGCCGTCCATGATGACGGTACACGCGCCGCACTCGGCTTCATTGCAGCCGATTTTGGTGCCGGTCAGGTGCAGGCGTTTGCGCAATAAATCGGCCAGCGTTTCGCCGGGGATGGAGGCCAGGGTGTGGGCGGTGCCGTTT
>DAOUML010000164.1:0-1728 GCA_034411635.1 Anaerolineales bacterium | reverse complement strand
GATAATTTTGGGGCTGTGCCAAACGTGCAAAGCGACAAGAGCCTGCCGGGGAAACGTTTGGCGAGTTCAAACCCGACCATGCCGCCAGCCGAGTTGCCGACAAAATGGAATTGGTCAATATTGAGCGAATCCATGCACAAGATGACATCTTCAGCCAGTTTGTCGATACGGAATTCTTCAGCAGAAAAGGCGTGGTTCTTGAAACGGTTGGCGTGCCCATGCAGCGTAATCGCAATCACCCGAAAGTCGCTACGCAGGGACTCCAGTTCTGCAGAAAACTGCATCGCGCTACTGCCAGCGCCATGCGCAAAAATAACCGTCGGGTGCTGAGAAAAACCGGTGTCGAAGATTTCCAACAAACGGTTGTTTTTTTCTATCACAATATGATTTAGGTCATTCATTTGTATCTATCCTTCCAAGCCTCATTGATGATCATAGTATATAACCTGACAAATGAAAACGGACTACATGATGATGTAGTCCGTGCCCGAAAAAGAATGTAGTTCAGCGTTATATCAACCCCAACTCACGCCCGCGTTCCACCGCCTGCACCTGCTTCTCGACCCCCAACTTGCCATACACGCCCTTGACGTGATAACGCACCGTATTGACGCTTACCACCAGGCGTTCAGCCAGTTGGGCGTAGGTCAGGCCCTCGGCCAGCAGGCGCAAGACTTCCAGTTCGCGCTCAGTTAAAGGCGAAATTAGGAAGGATGAAGGATAAATCACATCGGCCAATGGCTGATTTGACGGGCTGTTTTTCATCCTTCTGAAATCATCCTTCATCCTTTCATCGGCTTCATCAATGAAAACGCGCTGATAGCCTTCCGGCTCACCCAGCTGACGCGCGCGCGCCAGCCATTCTGCGCCGCCGCCTGCGCGAGCGCCCAACACCAGGGCGTAGATGAGCGTCCCGTTGCGTCCATCCGATTCAGCGCTGTGGACAATTCGCCCGGCCAGCGAAAAAGCGTCAGTATGCCGGCTGGCAATCATCCAGCGCAGCCAGGCCAGGTGGATGGCATCCGTCCGGTAGGTGACGGGGGCCTCCGCAGGAATTCCTGCCAACTTCAGGTTTGCTTCTGCTTCCTTAAGATCGCCCTGCGCCACCAACAGACTGACCTTCTGCGCCAGCCAATCGGGACGCACCCATCCAGGTGTCGGATTTTTATTTAGCGCGTCTTCAGCCTCGCGTAAACACAGCGCAGCGTTCTCCATATCGCCCACTCCCTGATACAAACGCGCCAGGTGAACCTTGCCATACACCAACGAGGCGCTGTGCCCCGACAGGGTTGCAAAATGGATACCACGCTGCAGCAATTCGCGCGCCTGAGCAACACGATCCCATTCGTAATAAACCTGACCCAAAACAGCATGAACAGCGCCAATCATCAACGGGGCAATCCCATTGACCGATTCCGCGCGCGCAATCGACTGCTCGATTTTCCCGGAAATATAGCGCAGCCTGCCAAGTGGCCAGAGCAATAATGAAAGATGGGCCATGGATACCATCGCAGTCGTGTGGTCATCAATAGCGTTGGCAGTCTGAATGGCCGCCAACAAGTGTTCGTGGGCTTGCTCGAACCTGCCCATCAGGCGGTAAGCCGCGCCAAAAGCCAGCGAGGTTAGCCCGGAAAGGCGTAAATCATCAGCAGGCACAAGCAAGCGGGCTTTCTCTGCAAATTCAAGCGATTCGGGCAGTTTTCCACTCACCTGGGCAAGCGTAGATTG
>DAOUML010000163.1:0-13489 GCA_034411635.1 Anaerolineales bacterium | reverse complement strand
GCCTACCTGCGCCGCGTCGGCGGCTCGTGGCGCATCAACACCGAAGCCATGGACAGCAACATCTGGGAAGTCTGGGCCGAAAACGGCTGGAAATTCCGTTTGGGGATATGGATTCCTTCCGCGCTGGCGATTCTGATTCTACGCTCCAGCCGCCTCGCCCGCCAAGCCCTCGTCCAGGCCCAGACGCGTTTCACCCCCGGCCTGTATACCGATTTATTGGAAAAATACCAACCCGACCTGGTCATCGCCTCCACCGCTGGCTGGCGGCTCGACCGCTACCTGCTGCGCGAAGCCCACCAGCGCGAAATCCCGACCCTGGCCGCCATCGTCGGCTGGGACAACTCATCCTCCTACACCATCCCCGGCGCGCCAATGGACTACGCCACCTGCTGGTCGCAACTGCAAAAGGACGAACTCGTCCTCGGCTCCGACTGGCCCCCCGAGCGCGTCCACATCGGCGGCATCCCCTCCTACGACGGCTATTTCCGCAAAACCTGGCAAATCCCGCGCGATGAGTATTTCCGCCTGCACGGCCTGGACGAAAAACGAAAACTGATTTCCTACGCCTGTAGTTTCGTCCACTTCGCCCCCAACTACCCCAACGTCGAAGCCCTGGCCCGGCTGGTTGCCTCCGATTCGCTCTCCGAACCGGCGCAACTGCTCATCCGCCTGCACCCCAGCCATTTCCAGGACAAACCCAAAATCTTTGCCGAAGAACGCGAGCGGATTTTTGCCCTCGAACAGCAGTACCCGCACGTTCACGTTGTCCACCCGGTGGCCTTGGGCGGCTCGCTCGGTTACTACGGCGGCGAAGACATGGACGAAAAAGCCTCGATGATGGCCCACTCCGACGTTTTTGTCACCGTCTACTCGACCATGGTCGTCGAAACCGCCGTGCACGACACGCCGATTATCGCCGCCGTCATCGACACCCCCGGCGGCTGGAACAAGCCGAACAAGTTCTCGCTCTCGCTCAAAGACATCGGCAACTGGCCCACCCACCAACGCTTCCGCGAAGCCAAAGCCGGGCGCGTCGCCAAAGACGAAGCCGAACTACGCGCAGCGCTGAATGCCTACCTTGAGAATCCCGCCCTCGATTCCGCCGAACGCCGCAAATTCATCGAAGACGAAATTACTTACACAGATGGTACATCGGGCAAAAGAACGGCAGATTTTATTTTGCAAATACTGAAAAAACCCGTACACGGATTAGCCGGAAAACACGGAAGAACACGGAAAACCTAAAAAAATCCGTGTCACTCCGTCAAATCCGTGTCCAAAAAGGTTTGAACAAAACCGGAGCACAAAAAGCATGGAAATCATAACCCGCCTAAAATCCGCCGCCCGCATCTTGCTCAAGGGCGAAGCCGCCAGCCAGAAACGCGCCGAAATCCCGGCCATTACCGCCGAGGAAGTGACCGAGATTAAGCAATTCTTCCCACGCGAGAAGTTCTTCCTGATGGGCCATGCCCGCTCTGGCACGACCATTCTCACCCGTCTGACGCGCCTGCATCCTGAAGTTCATTGCAACTACCAGGCCCACTTCTTCACCCGCGCCCCGATGCTCAAATCGCTGGTCGATTCGCAGGAAGCCGAAGACTGGCTCTCGCGCAAATCGAACCGCTGGAATCACGGACGCGACCTGTCGCCGCTGGTCATGCGCGCCGCCGCCGATTTCATCATGGAACGCGACGCCGCCCGCGAGGGAAAACGCCTGGTTGGTGACAAAAGCCCCTCGTCCAGCATCCACGGACAAGTGGTGCGCGATACCCACGCCGTCTACCCGGACGCAAAACTCATCTACATCGTCCGTGATGGGCGCGATGTCCTGATTTCTGAACGCTTCCGCAACTTTGTCGAAGACTCCAAATTTCTGACCAGCGAAGACCGGCGCATCATCGAAGACCTGAAGCGTGACCAAACGCCCTTCACCGATGGCCGCCGCAGCATTTTCACCGAACCTTTCATCCGCCAGATTGCCCAACGCTGGGCCGACGACCTGAACGAAATCGACAGCGAAGCCAAACGGCTTTACCCTGGCGCATATTTTTCCCTGCGCTATGAAGACCTGCTCGCCCAACCCTTCGCCGAAATGAAAAAACTATGGGAATTTCTCGGCGTACCGGTTGACCCCGGCCTCGAAGCCGAAATTCAAAAAGAGATGGGCCAAAATCTCGACGAGGAGTGGCAAGCCCGCCGCAACGAATCGATTGCCTCCTTCCTGCCCAAAGGCAAGGCTGGCAACTGGCGCAACCTGTTTTGCCCACAAGACCGGCGTCTGTTTAACCAAATTGCCGGCGATTTGCTGGTTCAGTGGGGTTACGAACAGGACCTGAACTGGGACAAATAACCAGACCGCATCCCATGTCCCCCAACCCTGCCCCCCAACCCAACGAAAGCGAAATCGAGTGCGGCAACTGCGGCGCGTATTTCTATTATGAACTGACGCGCTGCCCAAACTGCGGCATCAACCTCTATGAACCGGAAGCGATTCCGCCAGATTCCCCTGGCCCCGCGCCGCGCGAAAACTGGCTGCGCGCCCTTTTGCGCCGTCTTACAAACCAGCCCCACCCGGCAGACGAATTATTTGGCGCGGCAATGAACCAGGCCGAACAATTCAACAATCTGCTCGCCAAAGTCGGCGGCGACAGGGCGGTTGCCGAGCGGCTGATCGCGTTTGAACGCCAGAAAGACCCGCAAGCAACCCGCGCCGCATCGATTAGTCGGGCCATCGAACGCTGGCAGCGCGATAATGGCCTGAATTGACTGTGTTGATTCGGGGGAGCCAAAATAAAAGCAACAGCGGCAGCCCCCTTATGCTGCCGCTTCCGGTATTTGTTGCCCCTTGATGGTAGGAAATCAACCCCCCTAAAACCCCCTTGAGAACCCCATTCATCAAGTATATGGCAATTTAATACCGATTTCTTTCATCAAATCGAGAAATTCACTCACAATTCTCTTTACAACCCCAGGCAAACAAACCCGGCCCAGTGATGCGCGTCTTCCAGATTTTGAATCAATGCGCGTTGGGCCTGCGCCAGCGATTCGGCAGGAGAAAGACCGGCGAAAAATCCGCGATAGAACCGGGTCATATCGGCGGCTGGAGCGGAATCAAGCACCGGCCACAGGCTGCCAACAACGGTGTTTGCCCCCGCCATCAGGCTCGTGGCGGGCAGGCCAACATGCTCATCGCCCTCGTAAACCAGGCTTTGAGCGCCGTTGCAGGCCGAAAGCGTCACCAGCCCCGGCAGCGGCGCGAGCGCGCGAACCTGCTCCAGCGCAATGTCGCGGTCAAAAAGGGCCAGGCTGCTCAATCGCCCGGCGCGCTCATCGTGGCTGATGTGGCTGGAAAAATGCAAAAACGAAAAAGACGATAGGCCTTGCGCGGCTTGTTCGCGCAGGGCCTCCCAGGTCGCTTTGGCGTTGAGCAGGCAGAGGCTGTCGGGGTGAGCGATTTGCGCAATCGATGCGACTTCCCGCGCGGCGGCGGGCAGGTTGGGACGCTTACCGTGAAAATCGGAGATGCCCAGCAGCAGGCCGGTGTTTCGTTTGGGTGGCTGGGCTTGCCCCGCGCGCTGCCAGAGCAAATTCAACAGATGCAACGATGGCGCCAGGCTTGGAACGCAAAACTCGACCAAATGGCGCGAATCCCAAGCAGGAAGCAATGCCGCCCAGGGAACGCTGTGCAAACCGCGGTGCGGACAAATGATCAGCGGGGTATCGGGGCCGGCGAGAAGAGCCTGAACTTGTGGCGGGAGTAAAACACTGCCGAGGGCCTTCAAATCGGCGCTGGAAATCTTGACTCCGCCACGATGACTGCGCAAACAGGCTTCAAGGGCCACCTTCGCGTGGTAAGGGATGGCGTTTGTAATAACTTCGAGTCTGTCGGCAGTTACCAGGCTGAGGACGACGCTTTCCTCCATCAGGTAGTAATTGAGCGCCAGCCAGGATTTTCCAAATCGGGCCTGGGCCTGCTGGCGGAAGCGCGTTAGCGAAAATTCCGAGGTTTTGAAAAATGTGGGCCGGGTCGATTTTCGCTCCAGTTCGGCCAAACGCTTATCGTAAGCGTGGACGGCTTCAATCAGCCGATTTTGCAGGGTTTTGCTATCGCGGGCCGCCGGCGACCAGGGGGTGGGGGCTTGAATGGCGCGTATTTGGGCTTGCAGTTCCTGAATTTCATGCCCCAGGGCTTCAACTTCAACAGGCAGGTCGACAGTTGGCGCAAAACTTTCAGCCGAAAGCAAGCGGGACAGGGTTTGCGATTTGCTGTTTTCAATAAAAATGAGGGAATCTTGCGCGGCTTGTTGCCGGGCGGCCAGAAAAACGGCTTTGTCGAGCGTATCTTTCACGGCGCGCAAATAAGAACCTGCCAGGGCCGGCTGCCAGAAACTATGCCGCAATCGGCCAATGGCCTGCACCGCCTGGCGATAATGGGCCAGCAGTTGGGCTGGCTGATTGCGTTGTTCAGCCGCGCAGGCCAACCCGGCATGACAACGGCTTTCAACTTCGGGCATGATTCCCTCGCATAAGCGCAGAGATTGACGGAAATAATCTGCGGCCTGCTCGGGGTGGGCGGCTTGCAAATGGTAATCGCCCAGGGCGGCCAGGCAAGCGGCCTGTTCAATGCTCATGCCCATTTGCCCAAATTTGGCTTCGGCGCTGGTCAGCAGTGAAAAGGCGCGCGACAAATCACCCGCGCGAATGAGCATTTCGCCCAGCAGACGTTCGGACAGGGCAATGTGCGGGGCCAGGCCAGAATCAAGAGAAATTTTGAGGGCAGAATCAAGCGCGGCGGCGGCTTCATCAAACCGGTTTTCGAGAGACAGAATCAAGGCGCGCTGGTTGTAAACCGGGCCCAGCATGGCTTTTTGCTGAATTTGCTCAAAAATCCTTTCGGCCTGGTTCAGGTGGTCATGCGCGGCAGGATATTGATTGAGATTGGTCCAAATGCAAGCCAGGTAATACTGACAACCCGCCATGCCAGCGGGAATTTCCATTTTGTGGTAACGGGTTTGGGCCTGTTCGAGGTCGTTAAGCGCATCCTGAAAATTGCCCAACAAGGCTGAAACATTGCCCCGGTTGGCGAGCGCATTGGCGGCGGCGTATTCAAAACCCAGGCTGGCGTAGCGTTCTCCGGCTTGCTGAAAGTGCGCCCAACTTTTATCAAGATTGCCCCGCAGCAATTCGAGTTGTCCGCTATCGGTGTGATTATCGGCGCTCAGGGCCAGGGCGCCATGAGCCAAAAAAATGGGACGCGCGCGCTGGAGTCGATCCAAGGCCTGCGGCAAGTTGCCGCGCTGAATGTGAATCTGCGCCAACCCATTTTCACAGACGGCTGCCCACAAATCCATTTCCTGAGCCGAAAAAACCGCCTGGGCCTGTTCAAAATAAGCCGCAGCCCGCCCGGAATCGCTGCCAGAGAGAAAGTACGACAGTCCTTGCTGGTATTGAGTTTTTGCCACATCTAACGGGGCTTCGGATTCTTGGAAAATAGCCAGGGCCTGCTCAAGCATGGCAAAGGCATCGTTAAAGTTGCCTTGTCGGCGGTAGAGGCTGGCTTCGTTGAGCCAGCAGCGCGCCAGGTTGAGAGGGTCTTGCCGCGCGCGAAAGGTTGTTTTGCAAAGGGTGAGATTTTCCCGGGCGGCTACAAAATTGTTGCACAGAATTTGGGCATAGGAGAGCGATACGCGGCACTGATGGGCAAAGTCTTGCAGTTCAGATTGCGCCAAAACAGCCAAGGCCGCTTCGAGTTGGCGGGCGGCTTCGGCAAAGTTGGGTTTTGTCCAGGCGAGGTAGTTGAGTTGCCAATCGCAGGCCGCAACCCAGTCGCTTTCTCCCAGGGCTTCAAAGCCCTGGCGGGCGCGCTGAATCGATTCGGAAACTTTTGCGGGTTGGCCCCAGTGGTTAAAGGCGCGGCCCAGATACCAGGCTGCCCGCGCTTGGAGGCCTAAGTTGTGGGCATGGGCGAGGTGATCCAGCAGCGAGCAAATTGCCCAGGCGCGGCGCGGAGAAAGCACGGCTGAATCTTCGGCCTGGCGCGCGAGTTGGGTGAGTAGATTTTCGTTTAACGGGGGAAGGTGGCGGGTGGCCGCGTCCAGTTCGTCGGCGTAGATTTTCCCCAGGAATATGGCGTCTGCCAGGTTCAGGTAAGGCTGAAGAACAGGGTCATCCGGCATGGCGGTTAGTCGGGCGCGACTTCGAGCACGAGGTTGATGCCGGAAAGAATTTCATGGCTTTGCTGGTCGAAGGTATCAGAAAATGGAATATCTCGAAATCTGACGCGTCCTTCGCCGAGGATGGTGAGCGTTTCGGCGTAATTTCCCCAGCGCAAGGTGGCGCGAAGGGACGAGGCCGGGGTTGCTTTTGCTTCTAAAATCATGGCTACATTTAGTAAGGCTGAAAGGGCTTGCTCGGTTTCTTCGGAAACGCCGCACTCAAGCCATATCGAGTAAGAACACCCCCCGATTTGAACTTCTTCGCGCAGCAGGGTGAACCAATTTTCTTCGTAAAAACTGGCATCGGCGCGGTAGGCCAGTTGGGGCGGCGTAAAAATGTCTTTTAATTGCTGAATGGTTTTTTGCAGGCTAACTTTCCAGGGTGATTGTTCGCCAGGTTGCTTTTGGGGCTCTTTTTTGCGCAAGAAATCAAGGTTGAGTTTTGCGCCTGCGGGCAAGGGTTCCAAACGATTTTCCGACTGCGCTTCAAGCGATTGCAGGGTATCGAGGAAAATCTGTCTTAGTTCGGGGTTATTCAGCAATGCGCGATACGAATCAGGATATTGCGTTTTTACATCCACGCCTTTGAGGGTTTCATCTATCAGGAGAGATAGCATTTCATTTTCTTTCAATGAAAAAGGTAAATTTTCGGTAGCAGGTCCCGCCAAGTTGGAGGCCAGTTTTTGTCCGGCTTTTGTTTCTTTCTTTTTTAACCGCCGAGTGTTCATTAAGTATTATCCCTGTTTTTGTTCAAAATCTTCCGTAAATCTTGCAAGGCATAAAAATGAAGGTTGTGAATGGCTCCGGCGCTCTTGCCCATGCGCCTGGCGATTTCTGGCAATGGGATGTCATCGAGATAGTGCAGGTGGATGACCTGGCGACGGGCTTCAGACAGGTGAGCCAGGGCTTGCAACAAAACCTGCCTTTCTTCCTGGCTGGCGAGATTGATTTCTTCAGGGTTGGGCAATTGCTCATCCAACTCGACCAGGTTTTGCGGGGGGACAATCGTTTTTTTTGTGCCATCGCGAAAAAAGCGAAAGCAAGCCATGCTGACGATGATGTGCGCCCAGGGGTCAAATTCTGTGTCGTAAGGAAAGTGCGCGTCCAGAAGGCGTAAAGCGGATTCTGTGGCGCATTCTTCGGCAATCTCGCGGGTAGAAGGGCCGGGGGCAAAACCCTTGCGGCGCAAGAAGTTATAAGCCCAGGTTTGCAACTTGACCAGCAAGGGCTGCCAGGCTTCGTCGGTTCGCGCATTCTGAACAGATTCGAGGTATCGATGCAGGCGCAGGTAATGCTCATGCACCCGCCGCGCATATTCGTCTACTTTGGCAATATCGTTTTCAATGAAATGTTCAACCCGGCCCCTGTCGAGATTGGTATGCAAAATGCTCCTGAGATGGGCAGCGGCGCGCGCGTCCATCACCAGGGTTTGCAAGGTTTTTTCTATTTCAATTTTAATGTTTTCGCGATGCGGTTTAATGTCAGACATTTCGTTTTTGAGGGGACAGGCTGTTTTTTTGTTTCACAGACAAGGGCGATATGATTATACCCGCCCTAATCGCAAATTACATTTTTTCGCGTAAAATATCCCTGCCATGTTAGCATCCATTCTACGCACAAAAATCATCCCACCGCCGCGCGCGGCAAATACCTTGTCGCGTCCGCGCGTCAGCCAGGCCTTGCAACAGTCCCTCGACCATCGACTGACCATCCTGCAAGCCGGAGCCGGTTACGGCAAAAGCACCGCCCTGGCCGATTTCGCCCAATCCTTTGTGCCATTGGTCTGGTATCAGGTTCATCAGGAAGATAACGACCCGCTGGTCTTCCTGCTGCACCTCAACCACGCCATCCGCTACGCCATTCCCGACATCCCCAACCTGCCCATCGAAACCCTCGAACACTGGGACGGCACGCGCGGCCCGCTGCCCTGGAAGATGATTGTCGACCAGGTCATCAACGCCCTCAGCGAACACTTGAATACGCCAGTTTTGCTCGTCATCGACGACGCCCACCTGGTGACAGAAAACGGCGACATCCCGCTCCTGCTCGACCGGTTGGTTGGCCTTTCTCCGGCCACCCTGCACGCCCTGCTCTCAGGCCGCCCCCCGCTCAGCCTGCCCTCCCTGTCTCACTGGCGCAGCAAAGGCGAAACCCTCTTTCTCGACCAATCCACCCTGGCGTTCACCGTCGAAGAAATCACCGCGTTATATCAACATCACTATCGGCTCAATTTGGTTAACGAAGAAATCGAAAACCTGCTGCGCTACACCGAGGGCTGGGCGATTGCCTTGCAACTCGTCTGGCAAAGCATCCGCAACCAACCGGCCTGGGAACTGCCGCGTCACTCCAGCGCCAACTCGCTTGATTCGCTCTTCGATGTCCTCGCCCGCGAAGTCTTTGACCGGCAGCCCGCAGACGTGCGCGAATTCCTGCTGGCGACGGCCAGCCTGCGCGAATTAATCCCCGCTGCCTGCGACCACCTGCGCCAGTCCCACGATTCCGCCGCCATGTTGGCCCACCTGCGCAAGCAAGATTTATTCGTCAACGAAACCGCCGGCGGCGCGCTGCGCTATCATCCCATTTTCCACGATTTCCTGCGCCAACAGTCTGACCCGCCCCGGCAGAAAACCTGGCATCAATCTGCCGCCGGGTATTTTCTCGCCCAAGATAACCCCGAAGCAGCCCTTTTCCACCTGCTTGAAGCGGGACAATGGGAGCAGATGGCCGACGTGCTGGATTCTTACGCCGCAACGCTGCTCACCGCCGGGCGTCTCGACACGCTGGATACCTACCTCGCTTCGCTGCCCCCCGAAACCCTGCCACAACACCCCAGGCTTTTGTTCACGCTGGGAGAACTGGCCCGCCTGCACAGTCGCTTCGACGAAGCGCGCGGCTGGTACGAACAGGCCGAATCCATCTGGCGCGCCCGCAACCAACCCGATGGCATTGCCCGCGCCCTGCGCGGACGAGCGCGGGTTTACCTCGACATCGTCGACCCGCTCAGCGCCGAACGCCTGCTCGAAGAAGCCGTGCGAATCAGCGACGGCTCACAAGACCGCGAAGCCCAGGTGCGCCTGTACGAACTTCTGGCCGAAAATCATCTCAACGCCGGGCGCGTCGAAGAGGCCGAACGCCTGCGCCAACGCGCCGAAGCCCTGCACCTGGCCGGCCCTGATAAGGAAACCCTGCTCTTCCGCGTATTGCTGCGCACCGGACGCCTGCGCGAAGCCCGCAAAGCCCTCGAAGAACGCGCCAAAATCGAGCAGAACGACCCTGTCCAAACCCCGCGCGCCCACCGTGAGACTCTGCTCGTCCTATCCCTGGTCTACTCCCTGATGGGGTTGCGTAACGAAGCCTTGCAAGCCGCCCTGGATGGCATGAAACGCGGACACGAACTCAAATCGCCCTTTGTAACCGCCGTCGGATACATGCGCCAGGGCAGCGCGCTCAACCTGTTTGGCGACGAACGCGCCCAGGAATGTTTTCAACAAGCCATCGAAATCTTCCGCAGTCTGTCGGTGGCGCGCCTGCGGGTGGAAGCCAACTGGGGGCTGTGCCGCTTCTACGGTTATCGCGGCGAATTAGACCGCGCCAACGCCTGCGCCCAGGAAGCCGTCACCGTTGCCCAACAGGCCGGCGATGAGTGGATCGGCTCGCTCGTTCAGGTGACAATGGGCGCCAGCCTGAACCTGGCAGCAGAATATGCCGCCGCCGAAGACTGGCTCAATCGCGCCTATCGCGGCTTCCAGGAATCCAGTGACCCATTCGGACGGGTTGCCAGTCATCTCTGGCTGGCCTACAGCCTGTTCAAACAGAAGAAAAAAAACCGACTCGAACAAGTGCTGGCAGGCATGTTAGACGAAGTGGCCGCCGGCGACTACGCCTTTATCTTCCTGCGCCCAACCCTGCTGGGGCCACCCGATGAGCGCATTTTCCTGCCCCTGCTCCTATACGCCCGCAAGCAGGGATACCAATCTGCCACGATTCACCGCATTCTTGAAAAACTCGACCTGCCCGGCCTCGACCTGCACCCCGGCTATCAACTACGAGTTCAAACCCTGGGCGGATTCCAGGTCTGGCGCGGCAGCGACCCCATCCCGCCCAATGCCTGGCGGCGCGAAAAATCAAAACAACTCTTTCAACTTCTACTGACCCATCGAAAAACCCCGCTCACCCGCGAACAAATTTGCGAATTCCTATGGCCGGAATCAGACCCGGAGACCGCCCAGCGCAACTTCAAGGTCACGCTCAACACACTCTACCAGGTGCTCGAAGCAGAGCGCGAACCGGGCGAAGAATCAGCCTTTATCCTGCGCGATGATTTGCTCTACGGCCTGCGCCCCGGGGCCGACATCTGGCTCGATGCCGAGCAATTTTCGCGCGCCCTTCAACCAGGCAGCGGACAAAAAATCCCCCAGGAGAGCATCCTGCAAGCCCTGTCCTACTATCAAGGCGAATATCTGCCCGGCGCATTGTACGAAGATTGGGCTGCCGAGGAACGCGAACGACTGGCCGCCCTGTTCCTCGAAAGCGCCGATAAACTGGCCGAATCTCTGCTCGAACACGGACGCCATACCGAAGCAATTGACCTGTGCCAGCGCATCCTGGCCCAGGATAATTGCTGGGAACGCGCCTACCGCTACCTGATGACAGCCTACGACCACCTCGGCAATCGCGGACAGGTTGCGCGCGTGTACCAACGCTGCGTCCAAACCCTGCGCGAAGAACTGGATGTAAGCCCTTCGCCAGAGACGGAAAATCTCTATCAGCGTCTGATTGGTGGATGATTACATGGAATGCGAAATGTCTTGATACTATCCACCAGCCGGCCCCAAGCAGATGGTCAAATGGGCCTTACATGTTTGTAAGAAAAAGGAAGCCGTTACAGGCTTCTTTTCATTTTTACTAACATTTTTGTAAATTTTGTATCATGCCTCTGTAATGTTTGTCAGACATATTCCGGTTAATATTTATGCAATGGCTTTCGCTAATACTTTCATCACACCATAATCATTTTCTCTTATATCACAAGGAGTTTTACAGCAATGAACATTAATCGTACGATCAAGTTGTCCTTCCTTCTTCTGGCCGTCATGGTCTTTACGATGGCTGTCTATGGTTTTGCGGCGGCCAATACCGTTCCCACCAGCCAGGCTGGCGATGGTGAAAATACAATCGGTGGGTATGAGATTGAGAACATCCACTATACGCTGGATGCCACCAACCCATCTCTTATCAGCGGCATGACCTTTACGGTAGATACGGCTATTCCGGCAGGCGGCTCGGTGTATGTCAAACTGATTTCTACCGGCACAACCTATACCTCCTGCACCGCAACCGGCACCAGCGTTACCTGCGCTTTTGCGCCTGGCATCCCGGTTTTGAATGCCAATCAACTTCGTGTGATTGCAGCCCAGTAACAGAAAAACGCAAAAATTCACCCTTAAAGGTTCCACTCAAAATCAATAAGATGCCTGCCGTGGTGCTTTCTGGCAACCATTGGCAGGCAGTTTTTATATCATGCTCTCGCGAATTCGCTACTCCTCGTTTTTTGCCGCTTTCCTGATCGTCCTGACACTGACGGCCTGGCTTGTTTTCCTGCCAATTCAGTTTGGCGGGGTAACTGCTTACGTCATGGTCAACGGCAACAGCATGGAACCAACCTACTACATGGGCGACCTGGTCATCACCCGCCGCGAAGCATCGTATGAAAAAGGTGATATTGTCACCTATTTCAATTCTGACATCAACCAGTATGTCATTCACCGCATTGTTGGCCGGGAATCAGGCCGGTTTGTTTTACAGGGCGACAACAACGCCTGGCTCGACAATGAAAGACCAACCATCGAATCCATCACTGGCAAGGCCTGGCTGCATTTTCCCGGCCTGGGAACCTGGCTGGCGCGCTTGCAAACGCCATTGGGTTTATCCTTGCTTGCCGGACTAATTTTCTTTACCATCCTTAGCATGTACGCTTTCCGCGATAAAGACACGCGAAAGCGAATTCGTAAATTTTTTTCAGGCATTCGTTTTGCGAAAATCGCCCCCCGTTTTTCGCCAGGAGATTCATTTATGCGACAAACAGGACGACAACTCGAAATCCTCGTTTTCATTTTTGTCCTTATTTTTGTGGCTTCACTTGTCCTGGCTTTTATCTCTTTTGGGCAAGATGAGTACCTTTCCCAAACCGTAGATTCAGAATTGATGCACCTTGGGCTATTCTCTTATTCAGCCCCGGCTACGGCAGGTGTCTATGACCCAGGCAGCCCCGAAACCGGCGACCCGATTTTCTTGAAAACCACCTGCCAGGTCACTATCCGCTACGATTACAGACTCGCCGGCGAACCCCTGGATGATGTTCGTGGGACGATTTCAATGCGCGCCGAAGCGCGCGATATCAATGGATGGCAGCGCTCCTTCCCACTGGTTGCCCAAACTGAATTTGATGGTTCCGCCGCCTTTGCCCAGGCCGAACTTAACCCCTGCCAAATTTTGGCAACCATGCGCCAGGCCGAAGAAAAAACCGGTTTGTATCGCCCGACTTATACCCTCTTGCTTGTGCCAGAAATCAACATCCAGGCCAATCGCAAAAATGGTACCCCGGTTGAAACTTCTTTTTCATCGCCCCTGCCTTTTGTGCTGGATGATTTACAGTTGTATGTTCAATCAGACAGCCAGGGCCAGGATTTGCTCGCGCCGTTTAAATCTGAAACCCAGGCCATAACCCGCGAAACGCCAAACTTGCTGCAATTGCCAGGGTTTGCCATCACCATTAGCGCAGCCCGCATGATTTCTATGCTGGGCTTATTCACGTCGCTTGCCCTGGGTCTTTTTCTCGGTTTTCAAATTTATTCCGCGCTCCAGCGCGACCCAACGGTAGGAATTTCTCTGCGCTACGGAAGTTTGCTGGTTGAAATTGAACAAGTCTCGTTCAATGTTCGCGCTCGTGAAATTACCGTCTTCTCTTTCGACGATTTGGTCAAACTGGCCGAACGCAATGCAACCGTCATCATGCACCTGCGCCACCCCGACCGGGACGAATTCCTGGTGGAAGGCAGCAACATGGTCTATCGCTTCAATTTGCCGCGCAGAAAAGGAGAAGCCGAAGCATGAACCTTCATAAACTAATCTCCTGGTCACTGGCAAGCCTGCTGGGGTTAATCCTCATGGGCATTGTTTCGGCTTTTGCCGCGGCCAATAGCGTTCCCATTTCGCGCGCTACCGACCAGTTCTTTGCAATTACAGCCAATGCGCTCAAACCGCCTGAATGCGCC
>DAOUML010000162.1:0-2119 GCA_034411635.1 Anaerolineales bacterium | reverse complement strand
TAGTCTCAGGTTTTCCAGCATAGTACCGGTAAGATTACCATTTTTTCAGTCATATGCCAAATCGTCACTACATCCCAATTCCATATTGAGAACTGCTGTGATATAATCCCGCCGCCATGATCTACGCTTTCCGACTTTCCCAACCCATACTCGCAACATCCTTTCGCGGCTTTACTTTCGCCGAGCCTCCTCGAATCGCGCCTGTTGCCCGGAAAGCCTGACCCAAAAAGTCACCCCATTCGTATTCCCCGCGCCGCAGGAGCATCCTGCGGCGCGTTTTTTTTATTTGCATTGTTATCTGTACCGCCGCCTTAGGGCGGCAGTACCAAAAGGACCACCCCATGAACCAAATCACCCTCGCCAACGCCACCCTCATCCTCGGCGCAAAAACCATCTTCCGCAGCCTAAACTGGGAAATTCAGCACGACCAGCGCATCGGCCTGATAGGCCCCAACGGCGCGGGCAAATCCTCGCTGCTCAAACTCATCACCGGCGAACACAACCCCGAGCCAGGCGGCAGCCTCATCCGCGCCCGCGGAGTCAGCATCGGCTACCTGCCCCAACAGCCCGAACTGGAAATGTCTCAAACCGCGCTCCAATCCGCGCTGGACGGAAATCCGCGCCTCGCGCAAATCCTCGCCGAACTGGAGACCGTCGAAACACGCCTCGGCCTGCCCACCGTTTACGAAAACACATCCGCGCTGGAAAAAACCCTCGCCGCCCACGAAAAACTGCTCGAAGAATACGCAACCCTCGGCGGCGACGGCTACCCAACCCGCGTCCGCAACCTGCTGCTCGGCCTGGGCCTACCCGAAGCCGACCTCGAAAAGCCCCTTTCCGTACTCTCCGGCGGGCAAAAAAAACTCGTCGGCCTGGCCCGCCTGCTGCTGCTCTCCCCCACCGTCCTGCTGCTCGACGAACCCGACAACCACCTCGACCTGCCCAGCAAAACCTACCTCGAAAAACTCATCCGCGAATACCCCGGCGCAGTCGTCATCGTCTCGCATGACCGCTACCTGCTCGACGCCGTCGTCACCCACATCGCCGAAATTGAAGACGGAAAAATCACCACCTTTGCTGGCGACTATTCCAGTTACATGCTCGATAAAGAAGAACGCCTGGCCCCCCAGGAAGAACTATACGGCGTACAGCAGCGCGAAATCGGACGCATGGAAACCGCCATCAAACGCCTGGCCCTGTGGGGCAAAATCTACGATAACGAAAAATTCGCCCAGCGCGCCAAAACCATGCAAAAACGACTCGATAAAATGGACAAAATCGAAAAGCCCATCAGCGAACGCCGGCGCATGGACTTGAAACTGAGCGGCTGGCGCGGCTCGAACAAAGTGCTCGAACTGCTCGGCTTAAGCAAATCCTTCGGCCCGCGCCGCATTCTGGGCGGGGTAAACGAAACCCTCTGGCACGGCGAACGCGTCGGGTTGATTGGGCCGAATGGCTCCGGCAAATCGGTTTTGCTGCGCCTGCTGCTGGCAAAAGAAACGCCCGATGCCGGCGAAATCGCCATTGGGCCAAGCGTCAAAATCGGCTATTACGCCCAGGAACACGAAACCCTCGATTTCAACCAGACCGTGCTGGATGCCGTGCGCTACGGCGGCAACATGAGCGAATCGCGGGCAGTCTCCTTCCTGCTGGGATACACCTTCACCTACCAGCAATGCCAGCAGAAAATCGGCGAACTCTCCGGCGGCGAACGCAGCCGCCTGCAATTGGCTTTGCTGGTGCTATCCGGCGCGAACTTCCTGCTGCTCGACGAACCCACCAACAACCTCGACATCGCCTCCGCCGAAGTGTTAGAAAACGCCCTGTCCGAGTTTGTTGGCACGGTGCTGGTCATCTCCCACGACCGCTACTTCCTCGACCGCACCGTCGACCGCATCCTGACCATCGAAGACGGGCAATTGGTCGGGCATTTGGGCGGGTATAGCGATTATTTGGCAAAAAACGTATCGCCGCCTTAAGGCGGCAGTACGCAGTCAGGTGTAAAATTGAACCTGCGCTTGTCATTTCGAGCCGCAAAGCGGCTCCCTCGAAATAACAAGATAGGGTTTTATTTCGTAACTACCTACCCTCACCCTGCCCCTCTCCCAAAGGGAGAGGG
>DAOUML010000161.1:0-16764 GCA_034411635.1 Anaerolineales bacterium | reverse complement strand
TCAAACTCGGTATATTGCCTGGCCTCTTGCGGCGTGCCGTATTTCAGCGGGCCAAACGCCGATTGCATGGTGACAGTCAGTTCTACATGGACGCGCAGGCCGGTGGCCGGGGGGCGCGCCGCCAGCACGGCATACACGCACTGGCTGCCCAGCAGCGGGTAGGCGGCGTGCGGCTTGAATTCCCAGGCGGGGGCCGCTTCGCCCATTCCATAGGCCTGGATGACCGGGAACACCTTGCGATACTCGATGGTGGCGCCCAGTTCGCCAAGTTTGACGCTGGCCCCATCGGCGAAACCGAGTTCCGGGCCGAGGGTCAGGGTGAAGTTGCTCTTGTCTTCCACGCCCAGGCGCTGTGGAAACAGGTTGTGGGCGTAAGCGCATCCATCCCCGGCGCTGCGCGGCTGCGGACGCAGGTAGAGCGTTTGCGTGGCGGCGCTGATTTCCATGCCAGCCGGCGGCTCGCGCAAGGTACAGGCCAGGCGCGCCAGCCAGAATTTTGCATTGCCGAGCGGCGCAATCCACTTTTTGCCGGTTTCGCCTTCGAGGGCCTGCTCCACCGGCCACACTTCTGCCCGGCCAATCGTCACGACCGGCTTTTGACGGCCCAGGGCCGCCTTGACCACGCCCGACGGCAATAACTCGCCTTCCCAGGCGATGGATTGGATTTCAGTGGGTGTTGTGAAATGCACGAGTCCCTCCCGGTTGTGAATGCGGTTGCAAAGATGGCCTGATTATACAGGCAATCCGGTCGAAAATCGGCATTTTTCGGGTTTGCCCGCTTTTTCGGATACAATCTAACGATTCCTTATCACAACCACCCGCGGAAATACATCCAATGTCCATTCCCCAACTGCTCCATACCATGTGCGCCGAACTCTCCGACGCCGACCTGAACGCCATCCGCAAAGCGCGTGGCTTCAGCGCCAAAGAAACCGCCTCGCGCACCGCCTTTGCCAGTTTTTATCTCACCTCGCTGGGCCTTGCCGAAGTGATGCGCAACCTCGAGCCTGCCGAAGCCGTCACCCTGCGCCTGCTGCACGAAACCGGCCCGGTCGATATTTCTTTTTTTGAACGGCTCTACGGCTCCGCCGGTTCTCATTACACCACCTTCACCCAGCAATACAAAGCGACCCTGGCCGAAGTGAAAACCAACTTTGTCCGGCGCGGGCTGGTCGTCATGGCCGAAGTCAAAACCCGCGCCGAAACCGTCCAAATGGAACGCTGGCGCTTTGCCCTGCCGCCCGAATTCGCGCCCTACCTGCCGCCCCTGCCGGGCAAACCAATCGACCACCCCGGCCAGCAAAACGACGCCACCGCGCGCCGCAAACTGCTCGAACTGGTCGGCGGCGTCCCGGCCATCCCCAACGACCCGCAGCCCATTCACCTCCAAAACGGCAGCATTTACCTCGAAAACGCGCTTTTTTCGCAAGCCACCTTTAGCATCTGGCTGGAGCAGGCCTGGGAACGCGCGGCCAGGGTCTTCAAGCCGAATGTGCCGGCTTCGCTTTCTCCCACCCAGGCCGTCATCCAACTGCTGGATGACCAAATCTGGCGCAGCCCCAAAGACCTGGAGGCCGGTATCCTTATCTACTCTTTCGGCGGCAAAGATATTTCGGTGGAAACCCTGCTCAAACAAGGTTGGGAATTGGGACTCTTATCACGCCTCGATATTGACCGCACCCCGCACTATCGCCTCGCCCCAACCCATCCAGCCGGAACAAACGCCCCCTATCCGGCCACCCTTAACTGGGCCGATACCACCTCCAAACCTGGTTCCGTCAAAGTAGACCTGCGCCTGATTTCCATCCACGACCTCGACCTGCTCAACACCCTGACGCATCTCGCCGTCGAAAATGGCGTTTTGCTGGCTTCCCCCAGCCTGGTCAAACTCGGACGCGCCACCCCCGCCCAACGCCGCGCCCCGCTCTCGCGCTGGCTGGCCGAAAATGTTCCCGCCTTCGCCAAAACCCTCGAAACGGTCGAAACAAAATGGGGCAAAACCCTGCTGCACGAAAACCTGCTCATTGCCCACGTTCGCGATTTGAGCCTGCGCGTTCAACTGGAGCGCGAATTGGGCAAATATCTGATTGTCCTCAATGAGCATCACATTGCCTTCCCCCCCGCCTGGCGCGCTGAAGTTGAAAAAGTGCTCAAAAAAGCGGGATTTGTAGTCAAAACTGTCAAAGCCTGAACCATGCAACTTCACCCCCTCAGCCCCCAAACCCTGAACCTCTTCGCCAATAACCGCGATATTTTGCGCGATCTGTTCACGTATCTCGATTATGTTGAGGAGCGCGGCATCAAGCGCATGACGCGCTCCAACGGTATACCCCAGACTGATTTGAAGCGGATTGCCAAATTAATGGATATCGAACCGCCCGAAAAAGATGAATGGGGCAATACCGCCCCGCATTGGATTAACTTCATCGATTTTCTGGCGCTCAATCTTGATCTGGTTTCTTTTGATACAAAAGGTGAGTATCGCGGTTATACCAGTTCAGAGCCATCATTCATTGACAATTACATCTTGGTCAATGAATCGAATTTGAATAAATTTACCGAACTTTCACCTGCTGGGCAGGAAAAAAAGATACTTCATACACTGATTCATTCGAAATCACGAAATGACTACAGCAACGCAAGCAATAATGAATTTTATCGGTATGACACCTTCAGTTCTCTGGATCGATTTGGCAGTTGGGGGTGTGCCACAGGGATTATGCCCACGCTCAATTTTCCCGAGATTCGCAAATTCTTGCTCGAAGCGCTCAAAATCTGCCCTGCCGGAACGTGGGTAAGTACCGAATCGCTGGTTGCGCATCTCAAAGCCAATCATCCTTATTTCCTGATTCCCAGGGATGCTGAAAAAAAAGACAAGCGTGGCAATCAGTTTGGCCGCTACGATAATTTTTACGAAAGCCAGGATAGATACGGTGCCGAGCGGATAACCGTGCCGCCCAATGCCCCCGATGCTTTTGAGCGTGTCGAAGGTCGCTATGTTGAGCGCTTTCTGGAGGGCATTCCGCTTACCATGCGTTTGGTGGAGGTTGGTTACGACCCCAATCCTTATAAAGGGTTGCTGCCACAGCGAGGGATGTTAAAAGCCTTTCGTGTTACAGAACGTTTTCACCACTTGATGAGCGGTGAAGAGTACATGCCCAAAGTCACCGTTCAGCCCAACTTTGATGTCATCATCGAATCTGACTTTTACCCGGCGCGCATCATTCGCCAGGTGGCGGCGCTGGGTGAGCAGGTCTCCAGCCCGCAGAATGGGCATGGCGCGTATGTAGGCATTTTCCTGCTTAAAAAGGCCGCTGTCGCCGCGGCGCAGGTCAAAGACCCTACTTTGGATGTGACCAAACTGCTGAAAACCCTGACCGGACGCGACCTGCCGCCCAATGTGCAGATTGAACTCGATGAGTGGGCTGGTCACGCCGAGCAATTTACTCTTTACGAAGGTTTTTCCCTGCTCGAAACGACAGAATTACCGCCTGAAATTGAAAAATTTGTCGTTGATACAATCAGCCCCAGCCTGAGCCTGGTTCGCGGTTCTGAAAAAGTTTTTTCGATGCTCGAAACGCTCGGCCACGTCCCGGCGCGGATTCAGCATCCGGTAGGCAAACTGGCCCCGGTAATGGAATCGGCCCAAAGCGTGTTTCCCAAAGAATCAGCCTGGGCCGAAGCCCAGAAAACGGTCAGGCAGGTGAGGGTTCAGCGCGTTATTACGGTCAGTTACCAGTTTCCAGATGCCGAATCCTTCGCGGTCATCCAAAAGACGCTGGCCGAGTTGCGCTGTCCATTCCAATCTGATCCGGTTACTCGCACCGTCAACATCCAGCAAAAAGAGCAGGAGAAGTTTGACGAGGCGGTTCAGAAAATGCAAGATACGTTTGCGATTGAACTTGAGTAACGGAACCGGCAACACGGGTAAAATGGCGCGTGTTGCCGGTTCTGTTGAGCGATTCTTATGCCCAATCCATTGAACCCATTAATCGTCCAGGGCGATAAAAGCCTGTTGCTCGAAGTGCAAAATGAGCGATACGAGGCCGCGCGCGATGCGCTGGCGCGTTTTGCCGAATTGGAGAAGTCGCCGGAGTACATTCACACGTACCGAATCACGCCGCTTTCATTGTGGAACGCGGCTTCTTCGGGCTTGACTGCCACTGAAATTTTGTCGCAGTTGGAAGATTTCTCGAAATATGGCCTGCCCTGGAATGTGGTGCGCGATATTGAAGAGTACGTGGCGCGTTATGGGCGGGTGAAACTGGTGCGCGAGGGCGAGAACCTGGTGCTAACCAGCGACGATTCTACGCTGATGGTCGAAATTCAAAACCACAAAGCCACGGCGCGTTATTTGCACGGACGACTGGACGCGCAGCGTCTGCTGGTGGCCCCTGGTCGGCGCGGACATTTGAAGCAAGCCCTGCTGCAAATCGGTTATCCCGCCGAAGATCTGGCCGGTTATGTAACTGGCGACGATTTGCCGATTGCGCTGCGCCTGGCGACGCTGGGCGGTAAGCCTTTTCGCCTGCGGCGCTATCAGGAAGAATCTGCCGAGGTTTTTCACGCGGGGGGCGCGGCGCGGGGTGGCAGTGGCGTGATTGTGCTGCCGTGCGGCGCGGGTAAAACCATCGTCGGCATGGCGGCTATGGCGCAGTTACAAACCTCGACGTTAATTCTGACGCCCAATACCGTCGCTGTGCGTCAGTGGATGGCCGAATTGATTGATAAAACCTCGCTAAGCGAAGATTTAATCGGCGAATATACTGGTCTGCAAAAAGACATCCGCCCGGTGACGGTTTCCACCTACCAGATTTTGACTTACCGCAAGCGCGGCACTGGCGATGAGTTCCCGCATTTTGGCCTGTTCAGCGCCCGCAACTGGGGTCTGATTATTTATGATGAAGTTCATCTGTTGCCGGCCCCGGTCTTTCGGATTACTGCTGAAATTCAGGCCCGGCGGCGGCTGGGGCTGACGGCTACACTGGTCCGCGAGGATGGCATGGAGGGTGATGTTTTCTCGTTGATTGGCCCACAGAAATACAACGTGCCATGGAGAGATTTGGAAAAACAAGGCTGGATTGCCACCGCCACCTGCCATGAAATTCGCGTGCCGCTGGCGGAGAGCGTCAAGATGGACTATGCGATTGCCCAGAAGCGCGATAAGTATTCAGTGGCTTCCCATAACCCCAAAAAACTGCCGGTTTTGCAGGCCATTCTGGAGCGGCATGTTGGCGAGAACATTTTGGTAATTGGCATGTACCTCGACCAGTTGGATGAGATTGCCGCCCTGCTCAATGCGCCGCTGATTAATGGCAAGACACCGATTAAAGAACGCGAAAAACTCTACCAAGCCTTTCGCGCGGGGGAAGTGAAAGTGCTGGTTGTTTCAAAGGTTGCCAATTTCAGCATCGACCTGCCTGATGCCAGCGTTGCGATTGAGGTTTCCGGGATGTTTGGCAGCCGCCAGGAGGAAGCCCAGCGCCTGGGGCGCATTCTGCGTCCGAAATCAGATGGCGCGATGGCCCATTTTTACACCATTGTCAGCCGCGAAACGGTTGACCAAACCTTTGCCGCCAACCGGCAACGCTTCCTGACCGAGCAAGGCTACAAATACGAGATTTTGTACGAGAGCGAGGTGCTACCATGACTAACCTGACCGAATCTATCCTTCGGACCTATGCTAGCGCGCAAAGTTTTGAGCGTGGGCTTTCGTATTACCATGCTGGCGCAATTTACAACACGATTCGCCAGGGAAATCTTCTTTTGGCTGAGTGCGCGGGTAGCGATATCTACCACTTGCGCGTTAATCTCGATGAAGGCGGCATTCAATCGGCCAGTTGCACCTGTCCTTACGAAATGGGCGGCTATTGCAAGCACCTGATCGCCTTACTGCTCACTTACATCAACAAACCGGATGAATTTACTGAACGAAAGTCCATCTCCGCTTTATTGGAAAATGTGGACAAATCTGCGCTGGTAGCGATTCTGACCAAACTGGCCGACCGCCAGCCCGAACTTTACAACTGGCTCGAAACCAGTCTGGCAACTGTCCCCGTTAAAAAATCTGATTCCCAGCCCAGGCCGGTTAGCCAGGTTTCTGAATCGGCCTGGCGCAAGCGCGTCAAAAATATCCTGCGCCCAGGTGGACGCGGCTACTACGACGATTATCAATCGGCCTACGGCGTGGCGCAAGAACTGGATGAAGTCGTTGAGGCGGCCACCGACATACTGGCCGCCGGCGACGCTCAGGGCGCGATTACGATTCTGATGGTTGTGCTTGAAGAACTCTCAGACGCCTACGAAATGTTCGATGATTCAGACAGCGACCTGGGCGACAGCGCTGATTACGCCGGGGAAACCCTGGCCGAAGCCATTTTGAGCGCTGATCTGGATGAAAAGGAGCGCAAAAACCTGGCAAGCAGGGTTGACTCTGTGGCTGAGAATCTGGTCAGTTATGGAATCGAAGATGGAATCTACCTTGTCCAATTGGCGTTGGACTATGGATGGGAAACATCCCCCGAATATATTGATACCCTTGAAGCAGCCAAGTTAAATGTGCTTGAACGTCAGGGCCGCATAGATGAGTTTCTGATCTTGTGCCAGCAAAACGGTCAGCCATTGCGCTATGCCAAAAAACTGATGGAAATTGGGCGCATGGAAGAAGGAATTGGCGCGGCTCATCAATTGTCTGATTCAATTCAGGTGTTGGAGGTTGCCAAAGTCTTGCGTGAAAGCAATCGCCTGCCAGATGCCATCGGCCTGGCGGAATATGGGCTGAATCTCGAAGGGCCAAAATTTAACCTGGCGGCCTGGCTGGCTCCGCTGGAAGAGGCGCAGGGGCGCCACGAACAAGCCTTGCAAGCCTATCTCGCGGCTTTTGCTGAAAGGCCCAGCCTTGAATTTTATAAGCACCTTCAGCGGCTTTCAGGCGAGCGTTGGCAGCAGATGAAACCCGCGCAAACGAAACTCCTGCTGGGTTCCAACCAACCGGACGCCATTGTCGATGTCTATCTGTACGAGCAGGAATGGGATGCGGCGATTGCCATGGCCGAGCAACATCTTTATAGTTACAATCTGCGCGAGAAAGTGGCCGATGCCGTCATTGCTCACCGTCCAGATTGGGTGATTCGGGTTTCGATTAAGGAAGCCGAGAAACTGATAGAACCCACGCAGAGCAAATATTATCCCCATGCGGCGCGCTGGCTGGCTAAGGCCAAACAGGCCTATCTGCAATCTGGGCGCGCGGCTGAATGGCTGGCTTACTTTACCCAACTGAAAACCACTTATGCCCGCCGCCCATCGTTGCAAAACGAACTGAGGAAACTGGATTAAATCTCTATCCCTTCCTGCTCCAACTTGACACCACGTTTCAGGATATGCGCGATAACCTCGCGCATGTCTTTTAATTCGGGGCGGATGAGCAGTTTTTTTAGGTTGGCTTTGTCGGATGCGGTGAGGGGACGAGAGCGGGGGTAGTTGGCGTCGAGGGTTGCGATGTCCATGCGGTAGGGTTGGATTTGGGGGCGGACGAGGCGGCGGAGTTGGCTGAGGATGTTGAGGCCGCCGTAGTCGAGGTCGGACCAGTGGTAGATGGGGGTTGAGTCGGGGATGAGGCGCAGGAGGCGGCGGAGGGCGGGGGAGGGGTTGCCGAGGGTGCAGATGACAGCAAAAACAGAACAGGCAACAGGTGGTGGCGGTTCTGTTTTTGGCGAAGGAGTCTGATTTGTTCGTGTTGCGTGTTCCGTTTTGATGAATTCGTGGAAGGTGGTCAGGTTTTCGATGCAGAGAACTGCCTGGGCGTGGATGTTGACGCTTTGGAGTTGGGCGGTTTGGGCGGCGGGGAAGCCGAGGGAGGGGGTGAATCCGCCGAGGTTCAGGATTTCGCCGGTTTCGAGGGTGAGTTGCCAGTTTCCAGCCAGGTGCAGGTAGGTGGGGTTGGGGACGAGGTTGAGTTCGCGCAGGACTTCTTCGGCGTGCAGGCGTTTCCATTCGGGGTTGCCGAGGCGGGCCAGGCTGACGAGTTGGTTTTTAATCGCTTCGAGGCGTTTGCTGTCGTTGAAGACGCGCACGCTGAAGACGCGGTAGGGGGTTTCGGCCTGAAGCGTGGGCAGCGATTCCATAAGGGCGAGCAGGTCTGTGTCCAGGTCGGTGTCGGTTAAACTGAAAGGCGCGGGGGATTTTCCGGCGCGGAGATTCGCTAGAACGTGGTGAATGGCCCTGGCGCGCCAGTCATCGACAAAGCGGAATTTTTCGGCGAGGAGAAGGTTTTCGAGGGCTTTTTGTTGGGTGGTTTTGGCGGGGCGGTTGAGTAATTGGTAGATTCGTGTTGCGTGTTCCGTTTTTAGGGTGATTGATTGAAGTAAGTGACCGGTTTCGCCGGGAAACCATGTGAGATTTAGAATTTCCGCTTTTTCAAGAATTTGGCATTGCTCATTTGCTGTGACGCGAGGCGTTGGGTCAATTTGCGAAAAGTATGTTGGCAAGTTTATGGCTGCGATTGAAACCCTGACGCAACGCTCACTCTGATTTTTGCGGCGTTCAAGAATATCCAGCAAAGTATTTAACACAACAGCCACATCCGCCGACGGGGAAAAAGTCAATTCCATCATCATTCAGCCCACGCAACACGCTCTACGGGTCTCGATACGCCAGGAACGCTACTCGACCATCTCATTCTTTTTCCAATTCCGCAATCATCTCGTTTTTGTCGATTTCGATGACGAAGGAGTGGTTGTTTTTGCGGACGACGGTGCGGACGCTGTCGACATGGGGGAGGAGCGAGCCGGATTTATCGGGCGGGGTGGCGAGCAATACTTGCAGGCCGGCTTCGCGCATGAATTGCAGGGCGCTGGAGGTGCGGGCGGTGTCCATTTTGCCGAAGGCTTCGTCGAACATGGCGAGGCGGATGGTGTCGGAGGGGCGCGGTTGGTTGAGGCGGTAGGCCTGGGCGAAGGAGGCGGCCATGGCGACGTAAAAGGGGGTGGTGGTTTCGCCGCCGCTCTTTTTGGCGTTGATTTGGCTCAAGATGGCGCGGTCGCCGTTGGGGTAGTGGATGCGGATGTCGTATTGCAGGTAGTTGCGGTAGTCTTGCAGTTCGCGCAGTTCGATGTTTTCGTCGTCGTGGCGGGTGAGGCGTTCGAAGAGCAGGTCCCAGCCTTGCTGGTGTTTTTGGCGGAAGTCGGAGTCGAAGAGCGAGCCGCCCATGACTTGCTGGCTGTCCATAATCATGTCGTAGACCTGGCGCACCTGAGGCGAGGGTTGGGTGATGAATTCGAAGCGTTCGCCGCCAAAGCGCAGGTTGGCGAGGGTGCTGTTGAGGAAGGCGAGTTGCTGGCGGGCGTCTTCGATTTGTTCGCGCAGGCGGTGGATGAAGTTTTCGACCAGTTCCTGCTCGGCCAGGCCGCGCTGGTGGGCGATTTGGGTTTCGTAGTTGGGCAGTTCGGAGTTGGTGAGTTTGTCTTTTTCGGTGGTGTAGCGGGTGGCGTGTTCGGTTTCGTCGTAGCCGAAGTCGTATTTGAGGGAATATTCATGCTTGGCTTCACGTAGTTTGTCGCGGGAGCGCTGCTCGGCGGATTGGTATTCGTTTTGCTTTTTGGTTGAGTTTTCGAGGATGACTTCGAGCGGCTGGCGTTCAATGCGGCGTTCGTATTCTTTTTGGACATCGGAGACGGTCTCGTCCTCGGCGTTTTCCTCGGCGAGGAAGTTTTCGGCGTCTTGCAGGGCGGCGTCGGCGGAGCGTTCCAGGCTGGGGATGGATTCGGTTTCGAGTTGGGCTATCTTCTCTTCGAGTTTTCCGAGCGCGCGCTCGATGGCGCTGACTTCGGCCTGGGCCTGGTCTCGTTCGTTTTGGCAGCGGGTGGCTTCGGCTTTGAGAGTTTCCAGAGAGTGGAGGTCGAGTTGGGAAAGTTCTTGTTTGAGTGTTGCGAGTTGCGTGTTGCGTTCGGGGAGGATGGCGAGGGATTCGAGTTGGTGTTCGATGTCGATGAGCGGGCGGATTTTGTCGCGGGTGAGGGCGAGGCGTTCGCGCAGGTCGTTGGCGCGTTGGTTGAGTCTGGTCATTTCGGCGGCGATTTCGTCGAGGCGCTGTTGGCGTTGTTCGATTTGGCGGGCCGCGGCGCGCTCACCGATGAACCAGCGGCGGTAGACCTGGGGTTTGAGGTGACTGTCGGTGTAGTTGCGGCGGACGAAGCATTCGCGGGTGATGGCGGTGCGGTGGGGGCGGAGTTGTTCGATGGTGTCGCATTTGGTGTAGTTGCCCATGATTAAGTTCACGAAGGCTTTGGCGGCGGGATTGGCGGTGGCAACTTCCAGGGCAAGGGTATTTTCTCTCGGCGTGTTGCGTATTTCGTTTTTGATGATTGTATCGGTATCCAAAAGTGTCGCGCCATGTAAGGTGGATTTGTTCTGGCGATAGATTTTTATGGCGGCGTCGTAGTGGGCCGGCGGAACCAGTAGCACGAAGCGGTTCATGCCCAAAATGCCTTCTACGGCGTCCTGCCAGGTTTCGTTGGGGATTTTTAGTTCGTGGCACAGGTAGGTGACTTCGTTTGCGCCCAGGCCAAGTTGGGCGCGGATGAGTTGGCGCAGTTTGGCGGCGTTGGGGGCTTCGGCTTCGACGGAGGCGTCACGGTCGCCGGTGCGCAGTTTGCGGATGTCGGATTCGAGGGAGGCGGCTTCGGCGCGGAGGGAGGTGACTTGTTCGTTGAGTATGGCTTCGTCGCGGGCGTATTGATTGGCGAGGGTGGAGAGGACGACTTGGGTGTTACGTAGTGCGTGTTCCGTGGGTTGTTCGGCGGAGATGAAATCGATAAGCGCGGCAGGGACTTCGAGATTTTCTGCCAGGAGGAAGGCGTGGAGTTTTTTTGCGTCGGTTAGTTCGCGGGTCAGGGAATGATCGAGGTCGGTTTGGCGGCGGGTGAGTTCGTCTACTTCGAGGGTGAGTTGGGCGATTTTTTCGCGCAGGTCTTTTTCGCGCATGGCGGTTTGGTCGGAGCGCAGGGCAAATTCAGCGTCAGATAAGGCCGATTGGGCAAAGCGCAGGCGGCGGGTGAGTTCGTCGCGCTGGTGTTCGGTTCGGCTAATTTCCAGTTTGAGGGCGTCCAGTTCCAGGCGGCGTTCGGACAGTTCCTTCAGGTAAATATCGGCCTGGGCGCGGCGGGCAACGTAGGTGTTGGTGATGCGTCGGCGGCGGGTGGCGGCGCGTTCTTTGTCGAGGTTTTCGATGTGGGTCAGGGCGTCGATGCGCTGGCGCACGTCGACGGCCAGGCTTTCAAAGTGGCGCAGGGTTTCGAGTTGGGCTTGCAGGGTTTTGACATCGACCAGGTTTTCATCGAGCAGGTAGGTGTGGACGAAGGAGCGGATGTCGGTGAGCGGGCTGAAGGCCAGGCCTTTGACAATTTTGGCCGGGAAGGTGTCTTTAAGTTGGCCAAGGCGGTTGAGCAAGTGAACGCGGTAATCTTCGAGGCGGGTGAAGACCTGGGCGCGGCTGGCGGGGGAGGGCAGGCTGAAATTTTCGAGGTGGCGTTTGAAGGCGCGGGTGTCGAAGAGTTGGCCAGGGGCTTTGAAGAACCAGTCGTCATTTAAGCCGGCATTGTGGACGATGAAATAGGCGACTTCGGGGTTGCGTCCGTCTGCGTAGGCGTCGATGACTGCGCCGTGCGTGAAGAATGTGCCGTCGGGGTTTTTGAATTCGAGGGCGACCAGTCCGGTGGCGTCGCCGCGCAGGTAACGCTGGCCTTCGGTGCCAAGTTCTCCGCGCACGTAACTGGCGAGGGTGCGTTTTCCGCCGCTGACGGCAGCCTGGTTGAAGCGCACGTCGCGTTGCCCGCCGACGAGGGCAAACTGCACGGCGTCGAGGACGGTGGATTTGCCCGCGCCGTTGATGCCGATGAAGTAGGTGGTTCCCTGGCAGTTGATGGTGGTGTTTTCAAAGAGGTGCCAGTTTACGAGGCGGATGCGGGTGAGGAGTTTCATGGGGATGTTTCCTGATTGCTTGAGTGCGTGTTTACTGTTTCGTGTTGCGTGGAGCAGTTGAAGGATAGAATGATTGTGGAAGGAAAGGATGAGTGATGGTTTTGCGTGTTCTGTCGGATATGTGATGGGCGAAGTGGTTGTGAAAAATAGGTGGATGATGGTTTTGCGTGTTTCGTGGTGAGTGTTCCGTGGAACGATGGAAAGACGAATTGGCTTTATCAATGTGTTTGCGATTCACATGGAAATGGAATACGAAACACGCTCTACGAAAACGGAATGTTCTCCAGCAAAGATTCAATCGTGTATGCCTCGTATTCTGCCTGCTCTTCGCTGATTTTCTTGCCGCGAAATTCGGGGACGAGTTTGAGCAGGGGTTTGATGATTTGGACCAGCAGGCGGGCGCGGTGCAGGAAAATTTCTTCGCCGAGAACATGGCGGGATTTATAGTACCAATCGCGGGCTTCGCGGGCGGAGCCGAGCGAATACTCAAAAAAGCGGGCTTCGTCTTTTTTGGAGGCTTTGCTATATCCTTCGGCGATGTTGGCGCTGATGCTGCCTACCGCGCGATGGAGTTGATCGGAGATTTCGAGGGTGCGCTTGTCTTTTGCCAGTTTGCAAACATCGAACCAGGCAACTTCGCCCATGAACAAGGCCAGGCGATAGACTTCCATCTTCCAGAGTGGGTCTTGGGAGATTTCGGGAGGAATGGAGGCGAGCCAGGCGGTGTAGTTCATGGGGGGTGTTCCTTTGGATAGAGACGGGCAAGATGGTTGCAAATAATTGGGATGACTGATGGTATGTTGCGTGTTTCGTTTGGGCGGTGATAAGAGGACGGATTGTGAGTAGATGGGCAGAATAATGACCTGTTGCGTGTTGCGTGTTCCGTTGGCGTGAAGATGAAACGGAACACATCCACGCAATATGTGCTATCCATCCTCGTCATTTTCAGATTCACTCCCACCCGCCCTGTATTTTCTCAGCCAGGCCTCCATTTCGTCGGCGGTTTGGATGGGGAGAATCAGGCGGACGGAGCCGCGCAGGCGCAGGCGGGAGTCGGCGTCGCGCACGTCGATGTTGCGGCCATCGATGGTGTCTACCAGGCCGAGGACGCGCAGGCGGCGCAACAGGGTTTCGTATTGTCCCATCGGCAGGTCGCGTTCTTTGGCGGTGATGGTGCGGTATTCTTCGCGGACTTCGCCGATGGTCACGACCGGGTCGCTGGCGAGGCTGAGGTGTTCGATTTTCTCCTCGTACAGTTTGCGCAATACGAGAATCATCAGGCTTTCGTCGAGTTTGTAGCGGGCGCGGCTGTAACTGTATTGCGAGACGACCTGGAAGATGCGGTGATAGTCGTCGTGGAGCAGGTTGAATCCTGCCAGCGAAAGCAAGCCCTCGAAAACGGCGCGATGGCGATAGATGAAGTAGTAGTCATCTTTATCGGATTCAACATCCTGGTAGAGGAAAGTCTGCCCAAGCAAGCGGTTGACCACGCGCGGCACATCGCGGCGCGATTTTTCGGGGATGTCGGTGAGGAGGGGTTCGGGAGAGAAGGGCATAAGTGTCCTTGTTGCGTGTTGCGTGTTTCGTGTTGCGTGGATACTGAACGGAACACAAAACACGAGTCATAGACGAATTAAGTCGAAGGGCATAATCCGATATTCTCCAACCACCACCGGTTCACCGGCCACAGGCTCGAGGCCATAGGCGACTTCGGGGTGGTGGGCGTAGGCGATGATGGTGGTCAGCCAGTGCATGTCATGGCGCACTTCGGAGGGGATTTCGGCAATGGGCATGCGTTTGTGTCCGTTGAAGAAGCCGATGACTTTGCGGTTGACTTTCTCCGGCGAGAAGGCCTGGGTGACATCCTGCATGGTGGCGGCGCGCAGGGTGAGAAAATCGTCTGGGTTTAAGATGGGGATGATGATGTTATCGGGCGTGAAGGGGGCGCGGCGTTGGGGCGGGGTGTACAGGCTGTGATTGTCGGGAATATTCACCGGCGCGGTCATCAAGCCGGGGGCTTCGTCGGGGAGTTCGGTCAGGCCTTCATCGCGCAGGGCGGCCAGGCCTTTGGCGAGGTAGACGAGTTTGTCTTTGAAACTGCCATCGGCGTTGCCGAGTTGGTATCGCACCTGGCGCAGGGAGGTGCGCAGGTATTGGGCGTGGCGGCTGTCGATGTCGTTCAGGAGCGGGTCGAGTCCTTCGAGTTGGTGGACGATAAATTGCAGGTAATGGCTGATTTCAGCCTCGGCCTGAGCCGGGGATAGTTTGCTCTGGGCGGCCAGTGATTCGGCGGTTTGGGTGAGCCAGGAACCGTCGAGTTGCCAGGCCTGGATTTGGTTGACGATGTCGCGGCGGTAGCGCGAGACGTGGTCGGAGGTTTTCAGAGCGTGGTAGGCCGGGCCGAGGGTCTGGCTGTAATCGTCGAATTGCAGGCGCAGCAGGTCGGCAATCGCGGTCTGTTTGGTGACGCGCTCGACATAGCGGCGGATGTTCTGGTTGAGTTCGCTCAATCCGCGCACCACCTGGCGGATGTTTTCGTAGGTTTGGGTGACGGCCAGGGCGGGGGAGAAATCCTTGCTGGTGGTGGCGGAGGTGATTAATTGGTGCGCGGCGTAGAGTTGACCGGTAAACTCGCGCGGTTTTTGTTCCTGAATGGCGCGCAGGGCTTCGAGCAGGGTGAAGGCGTAATCGGGCAGGATGATGGTTTCGGAGTAGTCGGCGTGCTGTTCGCGCTCTATCCAACCCGTCTCGGCCAGACGGCGGATGAGGTAGGAGGCGTAATCCTGCTCGGATTTTTGACCGGTGATGGAAATGGAATCAGGGCTGACACCCAGGTCAGCCCGTACAGAATCCATTTCAGCGGCGATTTCCCCCTCAGCGTTGGCTTCCTTCAGGTAGTGGACAATCTCATCCACCACAACCTCCCGCGTCAGCCCAAAGCGGTTGAACTCGGCCAGGGCGTACAGGCGCAGGAGAATCGCCATGTAATGCCGCTGAAGCGAGCCAAAACCCTGGGTGCTGAACAGGTTGAAGATGTTGAGTGGCAGGATGTCAAATGGGTTCTGCATGGTTCTCGTCCCAAACCAGCAGGTCTTGGGGCTGGCAATGGAGGGCGGCGCACAGTTTGGTAAGCGCGTCGAGGTCGATGTGGCGGGCGGTGCCGGCATCGAGGCGGTAGATGAAATCTTTGGGCACGCCCGCAATTTCGGCCAGTTTGCGCGGTGAGATGCGCTGGCCGGTTTCGGCTTGTTGCCTGCCCAAAAGGATGGTGATGCGCCCGGTGGTAGTGAGTTTAGTATTCATTGGAATATATGTTCTAATTATCCGCCCAAACAGGATATTTGTCAAGGTATTTGGCGCAAATTTCGGACAAGCCGAGCGCATGCGGTAACAATCGCTATCATTTGGTGCTTTCTTTTGCTATACTTGTATTCAATATCCATTTATCAACCCGCGCCCGGGGTGCGGTATTTTCTCAAAAAGGAGCGTATTTTTATGGTCGGTTTTAGTTTAGGCTTGCTGATTGGATTTGCGGCCTGGTTTTTCTTGCGCTACGTTCTGACATCTTTTTATACGGTAGATCAGAACGAACGCGCAGTCAAGACTATTTTTGGTCGCGCAGAGCGGGTGGGCAAGGCAACCACTGCCAATTCTCCGCTCGGCGAAACGTTGAGCGATGAGCACAAACAGCGCTACAACTATCCTCAGGTGCGTGTCATTCAACCTGGCGGGCCGTATTTTAAGTGGCCCTGGGAGAAGATTCACAAAGTCTCCATTGCTACTCAAACCATGAATATGGCGCAAGACCTGGAAGATCCGCGCGCGAATGCCAATGGCACGCTGCTCGATGCGGTGACAAAAGACCAGTTGAACACCGGTCTTACTGGTCAGATTCGCTATCGGGTGGCAGAGAGCAATTTGTACGCTTACCTGTTTGGTGTTAAGCGCCCCATCCTGCATGTCATGGGATATTTCGTTTCGGTGTTGCGCGAGCGGATTGCCGGTTTTTCGGCCCCCAATGCCAACGAAGAGGGGATAGGCGGCTTGAGCGGCGTCTCCGGCGTCTCGATCAATGACCTGCGCAAGAACCTGCGTGACCTGAACGAGCACATGGAACGGGAATGCGCCTCTTCTTCGGCCCGTTATGGAATCATGCTCGATGCCTCGTTGATTACCGGCATCGACCCGCCGGCCGAGGTCGAATCGGCGCTGGCGGCGATTAACACGGCCCACAATCAGGTCTCGTCTGATATTAGCCTGGCGCAGGCCTCTGCTGACCAAAAAATCGTGCAATCGAAGCGGGCGGTTGAAATCGAAACCCTCAACGCCCAGGCCGAGGTCGAACCGCTGGTTGCGCTGGCCGAGCAATTGGCTGCCCTACAAAAAAGCGGGCCTGATTCTTTGCGCTCGTACTTGCGGAACGTGCGTCTCAAACTTTATACCCGCGCGCAACAAATCGTACGGGAGGTGCAATAATGGAAGCCGAACTGATTAGTTTCTTTATTGGCGGCGCGCTTTCCTTTTTTGGGATGTGGTTCGTTATGCCAATTTCGCTATGGTTTTTACGCCATCTCGGTTTTTATACCACCGTCGATGAAGGCACCTGCCAGGTTTACATCTTGTTTGGCCGCGTTGCGGGGATTCTGACGGAGCCAGGACTGGTGTTCCTGCCGTTCAAACTTGGCCCAAGCGCCTTTCTGGTTAACTGGCTGGGCAGCCGGAAAGTTCTTGATATGCGCATCGACCAGCAATACCTGCGCAGTACCCCGGTTAACTCGGAAGAAGGCG
>DAOUML010000160.1:0-3697 GCA_034411635.1 Anaerolineales bacterium | reverse complement strand
AATTTGGGGCCGTGGCGAAAGCCTGGATAGCATCGGTGCGGTCAGTGCTCCAGCCATAAGTGCGGATTTTGCCTTCCTTGGCCAGTTCTTCCAGGATTTCGCGGGCGGCCAGGGCGCGTTCGATATTCAGACCCCAGACATGGATGAGGTAAACGTCGATGTAATCTGTGTCGAGCCGTTTCAGGCTGGCCTCCAGGCTTGCGCGCAGGCGGCTCGCCAGGTTGCTATCTTCTTCGGTCTCGTCGAAATGCCGCACTTCTTTGGATATTTCATCGACCAGATAGCCGAATTTGGTTGCAATCACCACCTTGTCACGACGGCCTTTGAAGGCCTGCGCCAGCAAGCGTTCGCTATGACCAGCACCATAATTGGCAGCTGTGTCAAAGAAGGTTGCGCCCAGGTCGAGTGAATGCTGGATGGCACGCAATGATTCAGAATCATCCACCTGGCTCCACCCAGCGGGGTTGCCGTTGAAATTCCAGGGGCCGCCGATGGCCCAACAGCCCATCCCGAGGGCGCTGACCTCGATGCCAGAGCGGCCAAGAACGCGGGTAAATTGTGTCGTCATGTTGGTTCTCCTTTGTAAACTATGCAGTTTTGTTCTATATTGTAGGTCGAATGCGGAGTTATTGCTAGTACCAATAACAACAAATAATCTTAATTCCACTATCTATTTCCTGCGATTCGGGTTTATTTTTAAGTGAGAAATCGGTATACTACATATATGCGTATCCCGATTGACCACAACAGCAAGACACCGCTTTACCAACAGATAATCGACTGGCTGCGGCATAATATTCTCTCCGGCAGCCTGCCACCCGAAACGCGCCTGCCCGCCACCCGTGTACTTTCTGAAAATCTTGGCGTTAGCCGAATCACGGTCAAGAACGCCTATTCCGCGCTGGAAAGCGATGGCTTAATTATCACGCGCGAGGGCAATGGCACTTTTGTCGCGCCACCCGTTTTGCGCCAGGCCTTGATGGAAGACACCGATGAACAGCCCTGGCCGCTCTGGCAATTGGAGGCATCTGGTCTAGTCGTTCCAGAAGAGGAAATCTCATTGCCAGCCACCCGCCATCCGAATCCGGTATCCTTTACCGGTGTGGGCGACCCGCGCCAATTTCCCCAGAAAGACTTTGCAAAAACAGTACAGGAAGTGCTACGTCGTGATGGGATTGCTGCCTTGGCGTATGGCGATTTCGGGGGCGGTTATTCACCCTTGCGCGAGACGATTATTCACATACTGGCTAACCAAGGTATCCAGGCCCGCGCAAGGGATGTGCTGGTCACTTCCGGGTCGCAGCAGGCCCTGGCATTGGTTTGTCAAGTGCTACTCAAGCCGGGGGACGCGGTACTGGTTGAAAAGCCAACCTATAATTTGGCTCTGGAACTGTTTCGTGCGCTTGGATTGAAAATTTTGGATGTGCCGTTGGATGAGGCGGGGATGCAGGTCGAAAGGCTGGAGTCGCTCTTGCAACAGCATCATCCCAAACTGATTTACACCATCCCGAATTTTCAAAATCCGAGCGGGGCCTGCCTGAGCGGTTCACGCCGCCGGCAACTGCTATCGCTCGCTGACCGCTACAACATGCCTATTCTGGAGGATGATTTCGTTGGCGATCTGCGTTACGAAGGCCGAGCACAGCCGGCTATTAAGGCCCTCGATAACGGCGGACGGGTAATCTATGTGGGGACGTTCTCCAAGATGCTGATGCCCGGTTTGCGGGTGGGCTACTTATTGACTAGCGGCCCGATTCTGGAACGACTGATGCTTCAGAAACGCGTACAGGATTTGACCACCACTCCACTGATGCAACGTGTTCTCGACCGTTATGTAACCGTCGGGCGTTACCAGACTCACCTGCGGCGTTCCACTCGCATGTACCGTGCCCGCCGCGATGCAATGCTTACAGCCATACAGCGCTACCTGCCCACCGTAACGTTTTTTCATCCTCAGGGCGGACTTTTTATCTGGTTGAAACTGCCGCAAGGCTTCTCTTCGCTAGAACTACTTCCGCTTGCTC
The DNA here is from genome assembly GCA_034411635.1 of Anaerolineales bacterium. Classification (GTDB taxonomy): domain Bacteria; phylum Chloroflexota; class Anaerolineae; order Anaerolineales; family Villigracilaceae; genus UBA8950. The sequence continues at coordinate 1,673 of DAOUML010000160.1, read as the reverse complement.
TGAAATCCGGCGTGGAATTTGCGCCTGGGACTCGTTTCTTCGCAAACCCAGCCGAGGGAGAACCGTTCCTACGGCTCAACTTTGCCACCACGACTGAGGAGGAGATCGTGGATGGGATCAGGAGATTGGGTGGCGCACTTGAAACGATCTTAAGACGATAACTCTCCCATAATACACCAGGGTTCTACAATGGAAATGTAACAACAAATTCATTTCCTGGAGACCCTATGAACCCTACCATCAGCATCCGCAATGCCCGCCTGCACAATCTCAAAAACGTCAATCTGGAAATCCCCAAGAACAAACTGGTCGTTTTCACCGGCATTTCCGGTTCGGGCAAATCGACCCTGGCCTTCGACATCCTGAACAAAGAAGGCCAGCGCCAATACATGGAATCGCTTGGCTTCGTTACTGACGGCCTGAGCAAACCGCCCGTAGACGCCATCATCGGCCTTTCGCCCACCATCAGCGTCGACCAGCACCTGAACAATCACAGCCCACGCTCAACCGTCGGTACCGTCACCGAAGTCTTCACCTACCTGCGGGTTTTGTTCGCGCGCCTGGGCCACCGCCCCTGCCCCAAGTGCGGTCAGGACGTGCCGCCACTCACCTCCCAGATCATCGACCAAGACTGGCAGGATGATTCAGACGAAACAACCGGCGCAAGTTTCCCCTGTCCACACTGCGGCGCGGCCATCCCTGAAATGGGTATGGCGAACTTTTCCTTCAACAAGCCGGATGGGGCCTGCCCGGCCTGCACCGGCCTGGGCGTCGTGCGCCAGGTGCTGGTCAGCCGCCTGCTCGATGAGCGCAAGAACATCGCCCACGGCGGCGTCATCGCCTGGGACGATTTCCACATCAACCACTACAGCCGCATCCTGCAAAACAGCGGCGATTATTACGGTTTCGCCTTCGACCCAGACAGGCCCATCGGCGAATACAGCCCAATCGAGCGCGACTTGCTGCTCTACGGGACAGAGAGCCTCCAGTTCAGCCGCCACTTTCCCGGCAAAAAACCGCCCGTCACCAACGCCCAGGGACGATTCGAAGGCGTCGCCACCAACCTGCTGCGGCGTTACAACGAACACGCCACCAACAGCGCCTACCTCGAAAAACTGGACGGTTTTTTCGCCTCCCAAACCTGCCCCGACTGCCAGGGCGCGCGTCTGCGCTCCGAAAGCCGCGCGGTAACGGTTGCCGGTCAAACCATCATCGCAATTGCAGGCCTGCCGCTCAACGACCTGAACGACTGGCTCGAATCCCTTCCCCCGCGTTTCAGCCCCGACGAAAAACTGATTGCCGAACCCATCCTGGCAGACCTGCATGACCGGGTGGGACGCCTGCTCGAAGTCGGCGCGGGCTACCTGAGCATGGAACGCGCCTCGCCAACCCTTTCGGCGGGTGAAGCCCAGCGCCTGCGCCTGGCCGCCTTGCTCGGCTCCGGCCTGACCGGCGTACTGTACGTGCTCGACGAGCCGACCATCGGCCTGCACCAGCGCGACACCCAACGCCTGATTGCCGTCCTGCGTCGCCTGCGCGACTTGGGCAACACCGTCCTGGTCGTCGAACACGATCTGGAGATGATTCGCGCCGCCGATTACCTGGTGGATGTCGGCCCGGGGGCCGGGAAACACGGCGGACAAATTGTCGCTGCCGGGACGCCGGATGAGGTG
>DAOUML010000159.1:0-4881 GCA_034411635.1 Anaerolineales bacterium | reverse complement strand
CTTTGAATCCGTTGCGTTCCATGTTCAGGGCGAGCATGTGGCCCATCACGCCCAGGCCCATCACGCCGAAGTTGGCTTTTTGCATAGGTGCTCCTTGATTTTTTTTTGATGTAACAGTTTGTTTTCATGCCTGGTTTTGTTGTTCAAAACGATAAATTTGCCAGGCGTTGTACAGATTGTGATAGATGATGTAAAAAGTTGGCCCCATGGCGGCCATCGGGTTGATGAAGGTCAGGGCGATCCAGACGACGAAGGTGATGTTTTTCTGTCCGAGGGCCTGGCTGGATTCACGATGAAAGCCAGATTTTGAAATCAGCGCTCCCAAGGAAAAGTTAAAGATGCAAATCAGCAGCGAAACAAGAGCGATCTGGGCCAGGGACACAAAGGTATCTGCCTGCTGGCGGCGGATAAAATCGGAGGCATTGGCGCTGATAATCAGCAGGTTAAGAAGCCATACGGTGAAATTGAGGCGTTTTGCGCCGCGGAAAACATCCTGAACAGGATTGGGAAAAAGTTTCAGCAGGCGGGCCAGGACAAGCGGGATAAACATGACCAGCAGCACCGGCTGGAGCACCTGCCAGGTGGAAATCTGCAACGCAGCGCCCGCCAGCGCGGGCAAAACCAGCGGAACAACCAGGGCTATCGCGATATTGGTCAACAAGACCGAGGCGACCATGAAAGGAACCTGCCCGCCGACAAACCCAACCAGCACCGGCGAAGCAGTAGCCGTTGGCGCGATACCGGTCAGGAAACCGGTCAGGGCCAGGTCATGGTCGAAAAAGGAGAGCAAGGCATAAGCCAGGAACGCAACCGCCAGGTTTGCAATCAGCACCCGCCAGATTCCCTGTCGCAACGTGCCGGGCTGAATGCGCAAATCCAAAAAAGAGAGGAAGAGCATTATCATCAGCAGGTAGCGGACGAGGAACGAAAGCACATGCAGTTGCGGGAGCAAAACTCCCAAAATCATGGTGGCAATCAGCGCCAGGACTTTGCCATAGGCGCGAAAGACCTGGCGAAAAGACAACGGCATTGGGCTACACCTTCCAGGGCCAGGCCACGCACTCGGCAATTTCAGGGAAAACGACAATATCGGCGTTGCCTTTGAGCGTAAAGGTGACAATTGGATAGCCAGGCAAGAGTTCTTTTGCCAGTTGCAGGGTTTTTCCGCTGACGGAAACATCGTCTACAAGTAGAATGCGGGCATTTTTGGGCAAGCGTGGCACGGGTTGGAAAAGTTCTGGCGTGGGGCGCTGGGGAGTATTATCGGAAGCGCGGTAGTTGATGGTGAGCCGGTAAAGCGGACGGCGCAGTTGGTGCGCCAACAGGCTGGCAGGCACAATGCCACCGCTGGCAATGCCGACAATGCAATCGACGTTGGGAAGGGAAATTTTCCAGAGGGCGGCGCTGATTGTTTCAAAGTCGAGGGGGCGCATGGCTATTTCGAAGCCAGACGCGCCAGAGCCAGGTGCAGGCCGAAGAGGATGACCAAACCGGGCAGGCCATTCTGGATGGATGAGGTCAGATAAGCCCAGGGTGATAAGGGTAAGAGTGCAGTGAAGAACAGCAAAGCCGCCGAAGCCACTTTTGCAAGCACAAAAGCCAGGGGCGCAAGCGGCAGGCGCGGCCAGCGTTTTCGATTAATCAACAACACCAGGCTGAAAGCGACCAGTTCAAGGCTGAGCAGGATGCTCATGGGCAGGGTGGGCATACCGGTAAAGGCATGGTTGATAAACGGCATGAGGATACTGGCCGCCAGCCCGACAGCCGGGTGGAAGAGCCAGGCCGCCAGCAGGGGCGCATAGAAAATCGGCAGCAGGCGCGCGCCGACTGGCACCGGCCCGGTGAGCGGCAGCAGGTGAACGAGCAAGGGCAGCAGCCACATCAGTCCAAATGTCAAAAGGGCGGCAGGAACTTGCAAGATTGCTTTTTGTCGTAAGTTGGTGAGTGTAAGCATGGTGATACTCCTTATGGTTTTAATCGATACAAAATCTCCCCGGCTTTGGGGACGTATAAAACACCGTCATCTTCACGGTGCTGCCAGTCGTCTATTTTAACCGTTGCCGGGTCGAGGTAGCCCAGGTTGAGCCGGGCGCAATCTTCGGGGGAAATTTGGCTGGCAAGCGTGACTTTGACATTCGGCTTTTCGATGCCGTTTTCCATGACGCCGGAGCCGCGCAGGTGGGTCGAATGGGCCAGCACGCCGAGCGGGATGTGCTTGAAGCGCTCCCAATCCGCCAGGAAATAATCGAGAATGTGATAACCAACCTCGTAGATGTATTTGCCATGCACATGACTGACCACATCGAGGTGCGGCGCGTAGATAACGACTTCGCCGCCGACGGCCACTGCCGGTTCGAGTTTGTACATGGCCTTCGCGCCGGTCCAAAGTTCGTCGTACATCTTGGGGGCGCAGGAAAGCACGCGCTGGTAAGGCCGCGCTGCGTCGCGCCAGCGAATATGACGCTGGGCCGAGAAATCGGCGGCGGCGCTCCAGGCGGAGAGGTGGTCGCCGATGAAGATGCCGGATAAATCCCTGCCTTCGACCGTCAGTGCGATGAGCGTAACCGGAGTGGGGAGTTTTTCGGCGGCGGCGTGAATCATGGCGCGGACGGGGGTGTCCTTGATGCCAATCGTCCCGACCACGCCGGCCAGCGCGCCCAGCCAGTGGGTGGCGTTAATCATGTCCGGGCCGGAGATGCCGGGGAACAGGTACTTGGCTCCGCCGGAGAATCCGACCACTTCGTGCGGGAAGGTCGGGCCGAGGATGAGGAGATGGTCATAGTCCAGAACGGCGCGATTGAGGCGCACATCCACCCGCGAGGGCAGGGACGAATGCCAGCGCTCGCCGGCGATTTGGCGGATTTGGTCGTCTTCGATTGCGCCGAGGCTGACGAGGGCGGTTGGGTCGTCCCAGGCGTGGTTGAGCAGGCCGATGGTTGCGTATTGCGTATTCCGTTCCCTGACAGTGATGCCAACCAGTTGGTTGAGACTGTCGTCACTGAGGGCCGGGTGGGTGCCGAGGGCGACCATGAAGTCGAGTTGTTTGGTATCGCGCAAAATCTCGACCAGGGCGCGGAATAAAAACGGCAGCGGCAGCGAGCGGGTGTGGTCGGGAATCAGGACGAGGACGCGCTGGTTGGTGAATTGATGCTCTAATGCTTGCGTCAGCGTATTTCGTATTTCGTATTCTGTCAGAAGTTGGCCGGGCGGGGCGATTTGCTCAGAGAGAAGCATGGCTATTTTCCCTGTAGCGTGTTCCATCTGGCAAATTTGCCTACGCAACACGCACTATGTAACACGGTTATACACCCGAGAACGCCGAGAACCCGCCATCGACCGGCACGACAATTCCGGTGACGAAGGCCGAGGCGGGCGAGACCAGCCACATCAGCGTACCGAGCAAATCGTCGGTTTCGCCGAAGCGGGCCATGGGGGTATGCGAGATGATTTGTTGTCCGCGTGGGGTCAGGGAGCCGTCTTCGTTCATCAACAAGGCGCGGTTCTGGTCGCCGACGAAGAAGCCGGGGGCAATGGCGTTGACGCGAATTTGTGGGCTGTATTCCTGCGCCATGTGAACCGCCAGCCATTGGGTGAAGTTGCTTACCCCGGCCTTGGCCGCCGAATAAGCGGGGATGCGCGTCAGCGGGCGGAAGGCGTTCATCGAGGAGATGTTGATGATGATGCCGCTTTTCTGTTCGGCCATCATTTTGCCAAACACCTGGCTGGGCAAAATCGCGCCCATCAGGTTCAGGTCAAAAACCCAGCGCAGGGCGTCGGCGGGCAGGTCGAAGAAGGACTGCTCCGGGTTGGTAGTGGCCTGCGGTTTGTTGCCGCCCGCGCCGTTTATCAGGATGTCCAGGCGGCCATAGGTTTCGGCCACTTTCTGAGCCGCTGCTTCGACGCTGGCTTTATCCAGCACATTGCAGGCCAGGCCAATAGACCCATTGCCCAGTTCGGCGGCCAGGGCTTCGGCAGGTTCGAGGCGCAAATCCAGCACGGCGACCTTTGCGCCGGCAGCGGCCAGTTCGCGGCACATCGCCGCGCACAAAACGCCCGCGCCGCCGGTGATGACGGCGACTTGATTGGTAACGGTAAAGTTTTGCATAATTTCCTTTCATCAATATTGCGTGTTCCGTCCAAGAATCTCCTCAAGGAACACGCAACACGAATCTACTTCAACAAATCCAGATGTTTGCCAAAGTGCTTCTGCAAGTTGGCGCTGTATGAATCGGCGTGTTTGACCAACTCAGCCTTGATTTGCGCGCCATACTCGCTTAGCGCCGAGCCAAAAGTGACGTGCAAAATTTCGCGGGCGTGGAAATCGTCCAGCAGGGCGGGCAGCGACAGTCCAGCCGGAACCAGCGCCGGGTCTGCCGAGACGTGGTAGGTGGCGCAGTCGGTTGCGTAGCGTTCCAGGCCCAGCGCCCAAATCCGCTCGAACAGGGCGGGCGACGTGACCGCCAGGGTGCGCAGGGCTTCGAGATACGAAGTCCCCGCTGTTTTGACATGAATGCGCTTGCCCCAGTGTTTGACTATCAGCGGGTAGACGCTAAATTTATCGGAACCAGAGTGCAGGCTGAGTTTGTACGTCCCGAAATGGGCCGTCACCGCGGCGTGCTTTGCCAGTTCGGCGTCCAGCGCGGCGAGGTCGCCAATGTAGTCGACGCCCTTCTCGAAGCGGCCAATGAAGCGCGGGGCCAGGCTGGTGAACTTCACGCCGGCGCGCGTCAGTTCGTTGGCGATGAAAAAATGCTCCAGCGGCGTGGTCGGCGCGTCGGTTTCGTCTACCGAGACTTCAAAATCGAAGCCCTCACCCTGGCCCTCTCCCGAAGGGCGAGGGATTAGTTCGGAAAGGCGACGATACATCGCAATCGTGTGGCG
>DAOUML010000158.1:0-11805 GCA_034411635.1 Anaerolineales bacterium | reverse complement strand
TTGCATAAAGCATTGCCGTCCTGAGCGGAGGGCGAAGCGTATTTTGCGAAGCCCGTAGTCGAAGGACGCTCCGCTCAGGACTTATGCAAGAAGTCTATTATATACCCGTCCCGGTCACACATTGCGCTTTTTATAAGAGCGTGAACGCGCAATGTGTGACCACGGGCATCCTGAATTGTTACAGTCTCTTATTACGCAAAAAATAAGAGACTCATCAACGAGGCCACAACGCCAACCACCAGCCCATAGAGCAGAAAAGGCCAGAAGGTTTGGCGCAAAATTGCGCCTTCCTTGCCTGAAAGACCAACCACCGCGCAAACCGCAACAATGTTATGAATGCAAATCAGGTTGCCCATTGCCCCGCCAACCACCTGGGCCGCCACAATAATCTGGTGCGACAAATTAAGTTGGGTAGCCATGCTCCATTGAAATTCGGCAAACAACAGGTTCGAGACCGTGTTTGAGCCAGTGATAAAAGAACCCAAACCGCCAATATAAGCGGCGAACAGGGGCCAGGCCTGCCCCACCAGTTCAGATAGCGCCCTGGCCATGGCTAGCGGCATCGATGAATAAGCGTTGGGGTTAAGAGCCGGGTCGGTAATGCCAGAGCCGCGAAAAATGGAAACCAGGCCAACCGCAAAAAACAGGGCAATGGCCGGGTTTTTCATGCTTTTGAGCGAGTCGACCCAGGCAATTTTGACCTTTTCAGCAGGCATATTGTGAATAAAAATGGTCAGAATGGCGACGAGCATAAAGGGGATGGTTCCGGGCAAATACAAATATGCGATGGAAGCGCTCACTGTCTCGTAGCCCAGGATTCCGTCCCAGGCGATGGTTTGTTGGCTTAGCCAGCCCTTCAAGCCAAGTTGGTCAATGCGAGTAAGCACCAGAATAAGGCCAATCAACCCATAGGGAAGCCAAGCCTTGAACTGACTCATCCGCGCCTCAAACTGACGGCTATCGGCCCCGGCGCGGATCGTTCCTGTCCATTCGGATTCCCAGTTTTTTTGCGAACCAAACGTCCACACATCTTTAGGGACGGCGATGCCCCGCCTGGCACCCCAAACCACAACGCCAAGCCCCACCAGACCTCCAATTAAGGATGGAAATTCCGGGCCAAGAAACCAGGCAAAGGCCAGATAAGGAATGGAAAAAGCCACAGCCGCAAACAGGCAAAACTTCCAGGCGGCAAACCCCTCAGCCCAGGAGCGGTTGGGGCCAAAAAAGCGGGAAATAAAGCCCAGCATAAAAACGGGCAAAAGAAAAATCATGGGCAGGTGCATGAGCGTAACCCACTGACCAATTAGCCGGCTGAACGATTCATAGTCGGTAAAATGAAGCGTCGCGCCTCCAGCGACGGCATCAGCCACAAGCGGCTCGAGAAAACCCAGGCCCAGCGTTATGGGAGTGCCAACAGCGCCAAACGATACCGGGAAAGAATTAAAAACCAGGCAAATAACAGCAGCCGGCAACGCAGGAAACCCAAGCGCCAGGAGCAGCGGCGCAGCCAGGGCCGCCGGCGTGCCGAAACCAGCCGCGCCTTCAATGAAAGCGGCAAACAGATAACCAACGATAATGGCCTGCACGCGCATATCTGGCGAAATTTTTCGCATTCCATGTTGAATGGTTTCCATGCCCCCCGATTCACGCAAGGTATAAAGAATGAGAATAGCCCCAAAAACAATAATCAGAATACCGATGGAAGTCATCGCGCCTTGCAGGGTGAGCGCGGCAATATAACCCACCGGCAGGCTCCAGATAGACACGCCAGCCAGAGCAGTGACCAACCAGGCCAGCGGCATGGCCCTGGTAGCCGACCAGCGCAACCCAACCATCAATATCAACGCAAGAGCAATTGGCAACACGGCGATAAGCGCCAAGACACCTACAGACATAAAGACACCTTCCCTACTATCGAAACAATTCTTCCAACACTGGTTTGATTGCCTCCCAATTCGGGCGCAGCACTTGCGCGCCGCCGCTGGTGGTGAAAGGCGTCACCATTTCACGGTCAATGGCACGCGATTCCATGCCAGTTGAACCAGCCCGCAGAAAGGCCAGCCCCAGGCGCGGCCATTGCCAGGCCGGAATATCCATCTCTGCGGCTTCGCGAACCGCTCCAATCAGCGTGGGTAGATTTGCCCAGGCAGAAGGCCTGAGCAGTTCGCGCATCAGGCCGCGCAACAAGATTTGTCCTTGCGCCATGCGCCCAAAATCATCGCCATCGCTGCGATTGCGGGCAAAGGCCAGGGCCTGTTCTCCGCTCAGGCGGTGCGCGCCTGCTGGATAACCGGCCTGGGGGGTATCAAGCGAAACCTCAATGCCGCCCAACGCATCGACGATGCCCACCACGCCGTCCATGCACAAAACAACCGTGTAATCAACCGGCACGCCAAAATTCTGATACACCACCTGGGCGGTAGCGCGCGCGCCGCTGCCAGGGTTTTCTGCTTCGGCAAAGAAAAAAGCCGTATTAATGCGGTTTTCGCTGCCATCTGGCTGGGCCACCCACAAATCGCGCGGAATGGTGAGCATACTCACCTCCGGCATGAGCGGATACACCGCCGCAAGGATAATGGTATCGGTGCGGCCCAATTCAGCCCGGCCCAACCCGCCATCGACCCCCAAAATCAGAATGGTGTTGCGCATGGGCGCGAAAAGATAGGCCACAATAAACAACAGAGGCAGGATGAAAAACAGCGCGCAACCCCAGCCCCAGGAAAATTTCTGTGGCAACTGACGACCATCGCGCTGCAAACGAACGGCCTGAAACCTGCCCAGAGATGCGGCAGGCCGCGAGGGAAGCGTTTCTGCAAGCCGATTTTCGGTCTGATTGCTCATTTTATTGGCTAAGTTTCTTCCAGGCCCCCACCCACGGACGCCCCAGCCGATGTCCGGCCGGGACCTTCACCTTGGAAAGTTTTTCAGCAATCAGCGGCATGGTCATGGCTATTGTCCCCCAATCATCTGCCAGCAAGGCTGCTTTCATTTTCTGGGCTGAGGAACCCGTCCAAAGCCACTCCATGCGAAACCGATCTGCTTTTACCCAGTAGCCGCGTTTCTCCCAGGCAGCCACCGAGGCGTCGATTCCTTCTTCAATCTGAACCAGGGCCAGGGCAATGAAAGCGGCCAGATCGCGGGCTTCCGCGCCAGTATCGGTTTGACGCGCCAACTCGTGAATGGCAAGCACAATTCCCTTGCTCAGTTGGGTGCGTTCTTTCCCGGCGGAATCGGGGTTAATGACTCGACTCATACTTTATTCTCCAAAAATTCTCTGCCAGAAAACGACCAAACATCACAAAATTTACACGGCAGACAATCCAAAAAAGTTTACAAGAAGGCGATTATACCCGTTTTCTGAAATTTTATTGACGCCCCCCCCGCTCTCGCTTATAATCGTTGCGCTCGTTCGGGGACGTGCTGGAATTGGCAGACAGGCTTGACTTAGGATCAAGTGCCGCAAGGCGTGCGGGTTCAAGTCCCGCCGTCCCCACCAAACGATACCCAAAACCAAAGTTTGCCCACTTTGGAAAACCCAATGGCAAGGGCCGTTGGGCTCTGCAAGAAGGAATTTTAATCAGGAAGGATGTCCACTTTGAATATCGTCACCACCCCCCGCGAAGGCCATCAGATGGAAATGCTGGTCGAAATCGAAGCCGAGCGCATGGAAACCATGAAGCGCCGCGCTGCTCGCAAAATCTCCGAAAAGGCTAAAATCCCCGGCTTCCGCCCGGGCAAAGCCCCTTATGATATCGTTCTTCGTCACTTTGGCGAAGGCCCTATCATGGAAGAGGCGATTGAAAACCTGGTAGATGAAATTTACCCCCAGGCGCTCAAAGAAGCCAATATCGAGCCAGGCGGCATGGGCAAGTTGGAAAATGTTGAGGCACTTGACCCGCCAAAGTTCAAATTCCTGGTTCCGCTTGCCCCAACGGTTGATTTGGGCGAGTATGCTCAGATTCGGTATCCGTATGAATGGCAGGCCCCAACTGAAAGCGAAGTGGAAGACGAAATTCAAAACCTGCGCCGCATGTATGCCAAAACCGAAACGGTTGAGCGTGAAGTTGAAAATGGCGATTATGTTTTGTTGGACGTGACCGGCAAAAAAGCCAAAGCCGCTGATGACGAAGCGCCGCTGTTGGAGCGCAAAGGCCACGCGATTGTGATTCGTGAGGAGGAGAATGAATTTCCTTTCTCTGGCTTTAGCAAAAACCTGATTGGGCTGAAACCAGGCGAAAGCAAAACCTTCTCGCACAAATACGCCAAAAATTTCAGCGATGAAAACCTGGCCGGGCAGAATGTTTCGTTTGAAGTAAGCATCAAGACCGTTCGCGCCGTAAACATGCCCGAACTCGACGATGAATTTGCAAAAAAGACCGGCATGGGTGAAACGGTTGAAGAATTGCGCCAGCGCATGTTTGAAAACGTATCACGCGAATCGCAAGACAAGTACGAAGATGATTTTTATACCGCAGTGATGGATAAAATTATCGCAGGCGCAACCATTAACTATCCTCAGCAGGTTTTGGATCACGAATCTGAGCATGTGGTAGAAGATATCAAGAACCGCCTGGCGCGCCAGAGCATGGATTTTGAAACCTATCTCAAAGTACGCGAGACCACTGAAGAAAAATTCATGGAAGAGGAAGTTCACCCGGTGGCCGTTAAACGCCTGGAACGCGGCCTGGTAATGGACGAACTGGCGAGAGTAGAAAAAATCGAACCGGAAGAGCAGGAAGTGCAGCAGGAGACCCAGAATTTGCTGATGAACCTGATGTACGATCAGGAATTCATGAAAGCCACAAAAAATGGCAAGAAGATGCCGAAAAACCTGATCCAAAATCTGGTGATGAATGCGGCCAATCGAATTGTTACCCGCAAGGTGCTTGAACGCGTCAAGTTGGTTGCTACGGGGCAACAGGCCGAGGCTGAGTCCGTGCCGCAGGTTGAAGAGCAGACCCAGGCCCCAGCCGAAGAAAAACCGGCCAAGAAGAAGTCTAAAAAGAAGTCGGAAGAATAGGTTATGCGCACAGGCCATGTGAAAAACATGGCCTGTTTTTATCCCAAAATTAACGTGATTCCAACAAAAAACGATTATCATTGCGTTACTAATTGAGGAGACACTATGATTCCAGATTTCAAAAACCTTTACCCTGGTGTTGTTGTTGATACCCCGCCTTATGGCGAGCGTGAAATTAATGTCTTCAGTCGCTTGATGAAGGAGCGCATCATATTTCTAGGAACCGGAATTGATGATTCGGTTGCCAATGTGATTGTGGCGCAACTGCTCTTTCTAAACAATGAAGACCCCGAAAAAGAAATTCAGATGTATATCAATTCGCCCGGCGGCGTGATTTACGCCGGGTTGGCGATTTACGATACGATGCAGATGATTTCTAACCCAATCAGCACGGTGGCGGTGGGTGTAACAGCATCCTTCGGGACCGTGTTACTGACCGCCGGCACCAAAGGCCGCCGCTACGCCCTGCCGAACGCGACGATTCACATGCACCAGCCTTTGGGCGGCGCGCAAGGCCAGGCCACCGATATTGCGATTCAGGCCAAGCAGATTTTGCGCTTGAAGAGCCTGCTGAATGGCGTCATGGCAAAACACACCGGCCAGTCACTGGAGGTCATTGAGCGCGATACAGACCGCGATTACTACCTCGATGCGCAGCAAGCGGTGGAATACGGCCTGGTAGACCAGGTGCTGGGCGTGAGCAAGTAAGGCTTGTTCGCGAAAAAATAAAACAGCAAAAACTCCTTGCCTCATTCAGGCGAGGAGTTTTTCTTTTCTGGGCCCCGGGCATCCTTCGCGTTTTGGCTTTTCAGCGTATGAAGCAGCCGTTTTTGGCAAACTCACAGGGTAACAATGCGCCTGCTCACAAATTGCGCGCTCTCAGCAATTCTCATTTTGAAACAAAACGAGCCTGATTTGAATAGGTAGGGCCGCCTTTGCGCCAGGGCTTTCTTAAAGTCGCCCAATAGCCCCTCACCCCGGCCCTCTCCCGGTGGGAGAGGGAGAAAGGCTCCCTTCTCCCACTGGGAGAAGGGTTGGGGATGAGGGAGAAAGGCCGACTTTAAGAAAAGCGTGGCCTTTGCGCAGCACTTCACAGGCGGTGACTTGCCGCCTGAAGGCTGCCCTACACTGGCATATTGAGAATTGCTGGCGCGCTCTTGTAAAAAACGCAATTTGCGACCGGGACGGGTATAATTACGCATTCAAAAATTCTTGGAGAATTTCATGCTTTCTGAAAACATAAAAGCCCTCATTCTGGATATGGACGGCGTGCTCTGGCGTGGCGATGCGCCCATCGGCGACCTGAGCGCGATTTTTAGACGAATCGACGAACGCGGACTTCAGGTTGTCTTTGCCACGAACAATTCGCTGCGCACCCCGGCGCAGTATGTTGAGCGATTGCGCGGGATGGGCGTCACCTGCGAACCCTGGCAGGTGGTCACTTCTTCACTGGCCGCCGCCGATTTGCTCTCGCGCCGCTTTTCCCCTGGCGCGCCCATTTTTGTCATCGGCGAAGATGGTTTGCGGCAGGCCGCCCAGGAAAAAGGATTTATTTTGTTGGAAGTTGAACAGGCCCCAGAGGCCCAGGCGGTGCTGATGGGCATCGACCGCGATATTAATTTCCAAAAACTGGCCGAAGCCACCCTGCTGGTGCGGCGCGGCATTCCATTCTATGCCAGCAACCCCGATAAAACCTTCCCCACCCCGCGCGGCGAAATTCCAGGAGCGGGTTCGTGGTTTTCGATTGTGGTTACGGCCAGCGGCATCGAACCAATTGTGGCTGGCAAACCCGGCCCGGCGATGATGGAATTGGCCTTGCAGCGACTGAACCTGGCCCCGGAAAATGTTCTTGTGGTGGGTGATCGCATCGAAACCGACATCATGGCCGGGCAATCGGTTGGCTGTCCGTGCGCGCTGGTGCTTTCCGGCGTCTCGACCCAGGCTGAAGGCGAGGCCTGGAATCCAAAAATCGACCTGATTGCCGAAGATCTGGCCGCGCTGGTAGATTAGCCTTGTCGACCTCGTCTTCGCTTCCGCTGGTCTATGATTTTGACCTGCCCGCCCTGACCGAACTGGTAAAGGGCTGGGGCGAGCCGGCATTTCGCGCCCGGCAAATCTGGCAGGGGCTGTATAAAAATCTTTGGGTCGACCCCGATTCGTTTAGCAATCTACCCAAAAGCCTGCGCGAAAAAATGACGACCAACCTGCGCTTTGAGATTCTTACGCCAACCCTGAAACTGGACTCAACCGACGGCCAAACGCGCAAAACCCTCTTCCGCCTGCCAGATGGCCGTCAAATTGAGGCCGTTCTGATGCGCTATGATCGCCGTCGCACGCTGTGCATCAGCACCCAGGTTGGCTGCGCGATGGGCTGCACCTTTTGCGCAACCGGCCAAATGGGATTTACGCGCCACCTTTCGAGCGGGGAAATCGTCGCTCAGGTGCTGTACTACGCCCGCCTGCTGCAGGAAGAAGAACAAACCGTGACCAATGTTGTGCTGATGGGCATGGGCGAACCCTTCCACAATTACGACAACACCATGCAGGCCATCGACCGCCTGAACGATCCCGAAGGCTACAACTTCGGCGCGCGCCGATTCACCATCTCAACCTCCGGCCTTGTTCCGGCCATCCGCCAGTTTGCCGAAGAAAAACGGCAGGTCAACCTGGCGGTTTCGCTCCACGCAGCAGAAAATGACAAGCGCGGCGCGATGATGCCAATCAACAAGCGCTACAAGGTTGAAGAACTGATAAACGCCTGCCGCGAATACGTCCAGAAGACCGGGCGGCGCATCACCTTTGAATGGGCCCTGATTCACGAAGTTAACGACAGTCCCGAAGAAGCGCGCAACCTGGCCGCCTTGCTGAAAGGGTTGCTCTGCCATGTGAACGCCATTCCGCTCAACCCAACCACCGGATACGCCGGACAAGCCACCACCAAAGAGCGCGCTGCGGCGTTTAAGGAAATCCTCGAGCAAAACGGGATTCCATGCACCATCCGTATGCGGCGCGGAATCGATATCCAGGCTGGCTGTGGGCAACTGGCTTCACGCGTTTGAAGCAACTTGCCAAGCCATCATCTTTAATGTATAAACAGGGTTTCAAGAGATCCATGACCAAAGAGGAAAATACATGAGCGAATCGACTGTTAATACCCCCGTTGATGATAGCACTCAAAATTCACGCTGGCTCGATAAATCACTCTCTCCAACGCTGCCCTGGCTGACGGTTGAAGTGATTATCTTTAGCGTTATTGTCCTGCTGGCAATCATCACGCGCTTTTACGATCTGGAAACCCGCGTGATGAGCCATGATGAAAGCCTGCACACCTATTACTCGTGGACTTACTCGCAAGGCCAGGGCTATGTTCACATGCCCATGATGCACGGGCCGTTGCAGTTCCACATGCTTGCGCTAAGTTACTTCATGTTCGGCGCCAACGACTTCACCGCCCGTATTCCGGCTGTCCTGTTCAGCATTGCTACGGTTTGGGGGCTATGGTACTGGCGGCGCTACCTGGGTCGGACGGGAGTCATCCTGGCCGGGTTGATGATGGTTATTTCGCCGTACATGCTCTACTATGGACGCTATGTGCGCAACGAGGCCTTCGTCGGCCTGTTCGGACTATTGACCCTTTTCGCCGTCCTGCGCTATCTCGAAACCGGCTTGCGAAAATATCTCTACCTGCTGGCGGGGGCAACGGTATTGCATTTCGCCGTTAAAGAAACAGCTTTCATTTACACGGCCCAAATGCTGCTCTTCCTGGCCGGTTATTTCGTGATCCACATTTTGAGCGAAGATTGGGGCGAAAAACGAGCAGAGTTTAGGGGTTTTATCGCTGGTCTGGTTGCGGCTATTATCGGCATTGGCGGCGCATTATGGATGGGCATTGCCAGCGCCAAAGGCGACGTTCTCGATGCGCACGAAACCGCTTCGCCAGCCCTGCCTGGCATCGGCCTGCAAGATGTCAACCTTACCGCCAACATTTTTATCCTGATCCTGGTTTTTCTCGGGTTGGCTGGCATGGGCATTGCGGGTTACTTCCTGATTCGCGGCTTCTCCATGGAACGGGTCAGACAAGAACGCTCCCTCGATATGCTCATGATTCTTGGCACGCTCGTCTTGCCCATGCTCTCGCCAATTCTGATTGTGCTGGCCGGGTTTGACCCACTGGATACCAGCCGCGAGGGAATTATCACCATTCTACTCTTTGTCGTCCCGGTTAGCGTGGCGGGTATTCTGGTGGGATACTGGTGGAACTGGAGCGTGTGGTGGCGGGCGGCAGTCCTGTTTTATGCCATCTTCACCGTCTTTTACACCTCCCTCTTTACAAACGGCAGCGGATTTTTCACCGGGCTGGTTGGCTCGCTCGGTTATTGGCTCGAACAGCAAGGCGTGGAACGCGGCAGCCAACCCTGGTACTACTACATCCTGGTGCAAATACCTGTCTATGAGTTTTTGCCCTTCCTGGCGAGCCTGCTGGGGCTGGGCCTGGGCTACCAGCGCCTGCGCCACGCCCGCGAACATCTAGACATCGTCTCGCGCAATCTCTTCAACACCTACAGCCTGCTGGCCTGGTGGTCGATCTCCAGCATTGCAGCCTACAGCATCGCCGGTGAAAAAATGCCCTGGCTCACCCTTCACATTGCCCTGCCCCTGATTCTTTTTGGTGGTTGGGCTTTGGGAAGTATCCTCGAAAAAATCGACTGGCAATCAGCGCGCGAAAAAAATGTCTGGCTGATTTTGGCCTTGCTGGCCGTTTTGGCCGTTAGCATATTTGGGATCATTACGGGCTGGCTCAAAGAACCGCGTCCGTTTAGCGGCAACGCGCTCAACGAAATTCAGGCCACCACCTCCTTTATCCTGGCCCTGATTGGATTGCTCGCCAGCGGCTATGGGCTCATTCGCCTGCTCGAAGGCTGGTCATTCAAGCAACTGGCTTACCTGAACACTCTGATTGTGTTTTCGCTCCTGGCTGTTCTCACCTTGCGAGCCTCCTTCCGCGCCACCTACGTCACTTACGATAGCGGACGCGAATATCTTGTCTATGCGCACGGCTATACCGGCGTCAAAGATGTTATGAATCAGGTCAAAGAACTTTCCAACCGCTTAACCGGCGGCATGGACATTGTCGTCGCCTATGATGACGAAGTCTCCTGGCCTATGTCATGGTACATGATTGATTACCGCAACGCGCGCTTCTATGGCGACCAACCCGGGCGCGATCTGCGCGATGTGCCAGCCATTATCGTTGGCGATAAAAACTTCAGCAAATTGGAACCCATCGTCGCAGATGGCTACCACCGCTTCGACTATGTTCGCATGGTTTGGCCCAATCAGGATTACTTCGGCCTGACCTGGGATCGCGTCCGCACTGCGCTCACCACGCCCGAAATCCTGACCGGCATCTACGATATCTGGATGTACCGCGATTACACCCGTTACGGCCGGGCCGTAGACGGTGTGACCGATTACCCAATCGACCAAAACACTTTTCAAGATGCCGGTTGGCAACCATCAGGTCGAATGCGCCTGTATGTGCGTAAAGATGTCGCCACATCCATCTGGCAATATGGCACCGTTCCGGCAATCAGCGCTGTTGTCAACCCGTATGAAGGCCGCGAACTGACCATTTTTGCCGATCTGGTGGTCGCAGGCCCCGGGGCCGAAGCCGGTCAACTCAACGGCCCGCGTGGGCTTGCCATCGCGCCCAATGGCGATATTCTCGTGGCAGATTCGCGCAATCACCGCATTCAACAATTCAGCCCGCAAGGAGAATTTATTCGCGCCTGGGGCAGTTTCAGCGGCGCAGATAGCCTGCAAGCCGCGCCTGGCACGTTTAACGAACCCTGGGGCGTAGCCGTCGGGCCAGATGGGTCGGTCTATGTCAGCGACACCTGGAATCACCGCGTCCAAAAGTTTGACAGCCAGGGTCAATTTATCACTGCCTGGGGCGTATTTGGGCTAAGTGATACGCCAGGCAGCCTGTATGGGCCGCGAGGCATCACCGTCGATGAGCAAGGGCGTGTTTTCGTGGCCGATACCGGCAACAAACGCATCGTCATTTATGATGCCGACGGCAACCTGCTCGGCCAATTTGGCGGCGAAGGTTTCGGCCTCGGTCAACTCTACGAACCTGTCGATGTCAAACTGGACAAAAACGGCCTGGCCTACGTTACCGATACCTGGAATCAGCGCATTCAGATTTTCATGCCCTTCGATGATGGCACGGGCTTCAATGCGATACAAGAATGGCCCGTTTCAGCCTGGTTCAGCGAATCGCTTGATAACAAGCCTTACCTGGCAATCGCCCCCAACGGTGATGTGCTGATTAGTGACCCCGAAGGCTACCGCATCATCGCCTTCAGCCCCACAGGCGAAATTTTACTCACCTGGGGCGAATACGGCATCGATAGTTTCGCCTTTGACCTGCCCAGCGGCATTGTCAGCGATGCCGATGGCAATATCTGGGTGGCCGATTCAGGCGGCAACCGTCTGATGCGCTTCACCACGCCAAGCACAGGCATACAAGGCGAGTAGTTCACACATAAAAACAGGGCTGCATTTTGCAGCCCTGTTTTTTTATTTTCTCAGCAATTCTCAATGCGCCATGTAGCGCCGCCTTTGCACAGCACTTCGCAGGCGGCGGCTCACCGCCTGAAGGCGGCGCTACATATTCAAAGCAGGCAGGACTTTCTTAAAGTCGCCAACTGTCCTTGCGAGGAGCGTTCTCCAGCGACGAAGCAATCTCCAAAAGGTCAGTTTTGCCCATTAAACGGGAGACT
>DAOUML010000157.1:0-7988 GCA_034411635.1 Anaerolineales bacterium | reverse complement strand
TTCTCTCTCGGTAAGTTTGTTTGGCACTACGACTCAATTATCCCAGACTTATCCTTTTCCGTACACGAAAATGCCACTTATTATCCTTCGCGAGTATATATCTTTGTAAACGCCATAATTTTCCTGGAAAATCCCTTCGACTGCGCTTTTTTAGATAAAGTGTCACGTCCTGAGCGGCTTTATTCGAGAATGCTTTTTTCTTTGACTGGTAAAACAATGGAAATTTCTGAACGACAAGAATCCTGGCGCGAACGCAAGCGCCTGACCGATGAAAAACTGTCCCTGGCGCGCCAGATTTTGGCCGAAATTCGCGCCGGGGAAGATGTGTTAAAGGCGATGCGCGCCCACCCGGCGGCAGATGGGGCCTTGTTGGGCAAAAGCGCGCTGGTGGCGGCTTACCAGCGGATGGTGGCCGCGGACGAAATGCAGCCCGACCGGGCGTTGCTGGAGCGAATCCGCATGAAGCCGGTGCGGACTTTGAGCGGGGTGACAACGGTGACGGTGTTGACCAAGCCTTACCCTTGCCCCGGCAAGTGCATTTTCTGCCCGACCGATGTGCGCATGCCCAAGAGTTACCTGCCCGATGAGCCCGGCGCGATGCGCGGCCTGGAGCATGAGTTTGACCCGTATGCCCAGGTCGCTTCGCGGATTGCGCAATTACAAGCCGTCGGCCACCCGACCGATAAGATTGAGTTGCTGATTTTGGGCGGCACCTGGAGCGCGTACCGGCGCGATTATCAGGAGTGGTTTATTAAGCGCTGTTTTGATGCGATGAATGCGGCCCCCCTCAGTCCCCCCAAATCCGGCAAAAATCAGCCGGATTTGGGGGGAAGCGAGAGGACTCTTGCCCTGAATTCTGGCGAACATCAGCCGAATTTGGGGGGAAGCGAGAGGACTCTTGCCCTGAATTCTGGCAAAAATCAGCCAGATTTGGGGGGAAGGGAGTTATTCCCCTCTCCCACCGGGAGAGGGGCCAGGGGTGAGGGAGAAGTTTGCCTGCCCGGCGAACTCGCCGCCGCCCAGGCGCTCAACGAAACCGCGCCGCACCGCAACGTGGGGCTGGTGATTGAAACCCGGCCCGATGAGATTACGCCCAAAGAACTGGCCTGGCTGCGCTATCTGGGCGTGACGAAGGTGCAGATGGGCGCGCAAAGCCTGGATGACCGTATTCTGGCGATGAACCTGCGCGGGCATGATGTCGAGTCCACGCGCCAGGCGGTGGCATTGTTGCGCGCCGCCGGATTTAAGATTGTGCTGCACTGGATGCCCAACCTGCACGGGGCCACCCCGCAAAGCGACCGCGAGGATTTCGCCCGTCTGTGGGAGGGTTTTTGCCCCGATGAAATCAAAATTTACCCCAATCAATTGCTCGCCAATGCCGAACTGTACGAGGTCTGGCAGCGCGGCGAGTACCAGCCCTATACCACCGAGGAACTGGTCGAACTGATTGCCGATATCAAGCCGACGGTGCCGCGCTACTGCCGCATCAACCGCGTCATCCGCGACATCCCCTCGACGAATGTGGTCGAGGGCAACAAGCGCACCAGTTTGCGTCAGGATGTCCACGCTGAAATGGCGCGGCGCGGAACGAAATGTCAGTGCGTGCGCTGCCGCGAAATCCGCAAGGTGAGCGTCGAGGCCCCAGCGCTGACGTTGAACGATCTGACCTACCAGGCCGGCAACGCCGAGGAGCATTTTATCTCCTTCGATACCGCCGAGGATGGGCTGGCGGGGTTTGTGCGCTTGTCGTTGCCGGGTTTGGCCCCCCTCGGTCCCCCCAAATCGGGCGAACGTCAGCCGGATTTGGGGGGAAGGGAGGGAAATTTTTTCCAAAATACCGGCGAACATCAGCCGGATTTGGGGGGAGGTGCTTCGCATGATTTTAGCGAAGGTTGGAAGGGGGTCGAAACCGGCCTGCCCGACCTCGACGGCGCGGCGCTGATTCGCGAGGTGCATGTCTACGGGCAATCGCTGCCCGTCGGCGCGGAAATGGGCGGGGCGGCCCAGCACATCGGTCTGGGGACGCGTCTGCTGGAGGAGGCCGAGCGGGTGGCGCGTTTGCGCGGGTTCAAGCGCATGGCCGTCATCGCGGCGGTTGGCACGCGCAAGTATTATCTCGACCGGGGGTTTGAGCGCGGCGAACTATATTTGGTAAAAGACCTTTGAGCAAGGTTGTCATTTCGAGTTGCGCAGCAACGAGAAATCTTTTGTTGCCATGAGAAGATTTCTCAGTCGCCGCTACGCGGCTCCTTCGAAATGACATCCATTATTCTTTCTTCCCCTACAAACTTTGCCATCAAAATATCCGGTTTTCCTGGCCCGTTGGCATCGGGGATGACGCCGGTAATCACATAGCCCTGTTTCTGGTAAAACTCATACGGATGCCCCTTCAGGTTGCGGATGCGGGCGATGTGCTCCCAGACGTTCGGGTACAGGTCGACGCCTGAAAGGCTGGTCATGTTGTCTTCGTCATCGCTGCCGAGGTAGATGGTCGTCCCGCCCCGGGCGCGGACCTGGGCCTCCAGGTCGGCAATCAAGGCGCGGCCTATGCCGTGTCCCTGGCTGGCCGGGGCGACGACCAGCGGGTGCAGTTCCCAGCCAAAGGTCTCGTATTGTGGAATCGCGCCAATCCAGCCGAGCAGGGTTCCGTCTTCGTCGAGGGCGGCGCGGGCGATTTTTTCTGGTTCGAGGGCTTCGTCCACTTCTTCGCGGGCAGAATCGATGTCGGGCCAGGCGTTGGGCCAGTGAGCGCGGAAGGCGTCCACCAAGATGCGGGCGGCCTGTTCGCGCAGGGCGGGGTGATTGGGGGAAAGGTCGATGATTTTCATGGATGCTCCGATTAGGGCTTCTTTCTGCAAAGTTTGCAGTTCTGTAATGAACTATTTTGAGAGTTTGGGGTTTTAATAGATGTAGGGAACAAAATCTGTTTTTGTTGCGTCTTTTTCTTTAGTTTATCGTATATTTATCAGGAGGTGGCTTATGGATCCCATTATTATCGTTGTTCTTTCTGCTCTTATCCTGCTGTTTGTGCCGTTAAGCCTGGTTGGATTTCTGGTAAGCAAACAGGATTGCGACGATTCGCGCACCCTGCTGCCCAAGTAAAAAGAACGCAAAAGTCAAAATCCCCGCGAGAAAAACTCGCGGGGATTTTGACTTAAACTTCGCGAAACTCAGGACAGGCGATTAAACCTGCGCCTGCGCCTTTTCGACCACTTCAAGCAGTTCGGGCAAATCCATGCCCAACTCCTTGAGTTTTTCGGGGGTCGGGATGCTGTTCTTATCCCAGCCGCGGCGCTCGTAAACGGCGTCCATCATCAGTTCGTATTGGGCTTCGCGGTACTCGCGCAGGGCTTTCATCTTTTCTTGGGTAGATAGATTGGTTGGGTCGATTTTGACCAGGCGTTTGAGTTGCTCATCGTAGCGTTCCTGGCGCGATTCGTATTCGAGGGCAGTCACCGGCCCCATGGCGCGATAGGGGGCGTAATCGTGCTTCCGCCCGATGCGCCCCAGGCGCAGGGCAAAGACCTTCTGGAAGTTATAAACGCGCTCCGATTGGGCCAGCAGAGTCTCGATGGTGGTTGGGATGCCGGTCACGCCCTGATGAATCCAGGTATAGTTTTCAACGTGTTCTTCTACTTTGGCCGGTTCCTTGGTCTCTTTGTTGTTTTCAGGCGAAATATCGTTCCAGGGCAGTTTGCACAGCCCGTGCAGGCTAAACCAGGTGCGCCACATCGGGAAGTAGTGCAGGGCTTCGGCCTTGTCTTTGAAAGTCGGCAGCAAGTTGTGAACCTGATCCATAAAAATCAGCCAGGCTTCATCGTGCTGGGGGCCTTTGGTCGCCAGACCATAGCCACCCTGCTGGGCAATCGATTCTTTGGTCAGGTATTCTGAGATTTCCATGCCCTTGATTTCCATGCCAATATCGTGCATGAAAGCCGGGTCGGCGCCAAACTCTCGGGCGAAATATTCTTTCATATAGCGAACGCCCTGCCCAACAATAACGCCAAAGCCTTCGCCGCGCGCCATCTGGTGCAGCAATTCGAGGGCCGCCGCGCCGTTGCCGAATTTCAGTTCCAGGCCGCCGGCTTGTTCCTGGGTAAGCAGGCCTTCTTCGTAGCATTCCATTGCAAAGGCCACGCAGTTGGCGAAGGAAATCGAATCCACGCCGTAGGTGTCGCAGTAGAAGTTGAGTTCGAGCAATTTTTGGGCATCGAAGTTGCCAATGTTTGAACCCAGGCCGGCGGCGTTTTCGTATTCGGGGCCATCCACCAACACGCATTGACCGGCATACGGCCCGGTCTGCAGAGGGAAGTGGTCGACGCCGTGCGAACAAGACATGGTGCAGCCCAGCCAGCAGCCATCGGGCAGGCCCTGGGTGAAGGCTTCCTTCCAGACTTTCGAGTCGATTTTGTAGGTTTCGGGGTGCGAACCATAGCGGAAGTTGTGGGTGGGCAGCAGGTCGAAGTGATCCATGATTTCGACGATGTTGGCCGTGCCGACTTTGCGCATCTGGTTTTGCTTGTCGTCGAGATCGGCAATTTCTTTGTTGATGCGTTGCCCGGCCTTGCGGATGAGGGCCATATCGGCCACGCCGTTTTTGTCGCCGCCCATGTCGCTAAAACGGACGACGATGGCCTTGATGCGCTTATCGCGGAAGACGCGCCCCGGGCCGCCGCGCCCGGCCTGCTTAAAGCGGGCTTCTTTGCGGCGCACATCGTACCAGGTTGAGTTAATCAGGGCGATGCGGGTGTGTTCGGCAGCCTGACCAGTTGCCAGCACCGAGACGCCGCGCTTGCCTTTTTCGTCGCCGCCCAGCCGCTCGGTCAGCACGTTGCCGATTTGGTGGGCGTCCACTTCTGCCAGGGCATTGCGCGTGATGGTGATATGACCGTTATCGCCGTCGATGAAGATAATCACATCTTCTTCGGCCTTGCCCTGGATTTCGAGCGCATCAAAGCCCGAGAATTTCAGGAAAGGCGCGAAATAGCCGCCAACGTTCGAGTCGATGACGTTCTCTGTCAGCGGGGAGAGCGTGACCACAGTGGCCTTTCCGCTGCCGGGGTAAGCGGTGATGCCGCAAATTGGCCCATTGGCAATGACCAGTTCGTTTTCCGGGTCGTTCCATTTGGTCTGGGGTGTTACAGCGTCCCAAAGCAGTTTGAGCGCGAAGCCGCGTCCGCCGGTGAACAGGTCTTTCATCTGCTGCGTAACCGGTTTTTCGCGAATGGTGTTATCGCCCAAATTGATGTAGAGCGTGCGCCCGGCGTATCCGCGCTCGACAGGACGCAGTTCATAATCGTAATGCGCCAAAACGGCGGATTCTGCAACGTTTTTGGACAAGGTCATAGGGGATTCTCCTTATTTGAGTGGAAAAAAACTTCTCGACGTTATGATTATCCCCTTTTATGGCGCGCCTGTCTACTGATAATCGTCCCGTTTTTGGGGTGTCAGGAGGACTGATTTGGGCGTGAAGATGGCTTTTGTTTTCATAATCAAACCGCTACAATACGGGTATAATAAACATACCAAAAGAACCCATTAGATTATTTAAATTCTCACCGGAGGCTGAATGGACGTCACAACCCAACAATTTAAGCACTGTGACCTGCTGGCAATTAAAGGACGAGTGGATAGCGCCACCGCGCCCAAACTGGTGGAAGCGCTCGATGCTGTTATTAACGCCGGGCGTTACAAAATCGTGATTGACATGAGCGAACTGGAGTACATGTCCAGCGCCGGGTTTCGCGCCCTGATTGCCACCCAGCGCAATTGCAAACGCT
This sequence comes from Anaerolineales bacterium, assembly GCA_034411635.1. GTDB lineage: Bacteria > Chloroflexota > Anaerolineae > Anaerolineales > Villigracilaceae > UBA8950. Next base: position 2,208 of record DAOUML010000157.1, on the reverse strand, counting down.
ATAATCGCGGCGAGGTCGTTTTTGCCAGCGTACCAGAAAATATTTATGCCGCCCTCGAGTTGGCCGGGTTTAACTCCCTGTTCCAAAGTTACCCCGATGTCACCGCTGCCGTAGGAAACATGTAATTCTGGAATTTGCTGCCACCCGCAATCCAATCTGCACGGATTCTTGCTCACAGGCCGCCTCGCCAGCAGGTTGGGGGCGGTTTGTGTTTTTATGACTCAAACCATGCACACAAAAAAATTCCCGGCTCAATTTGAAACCCTCGATGATATTCGCGAATTTGCATCCCATGCTGCGCGCAAAATCGGGTTTTCTGAAAAAGAAATCTACAACATCCAACTGGCAGTCGATGAAGCCGCATCCAATATCATCGAACACGCCTACGAAGGGGTCGAGAATGGCGTCATCGAAGTTTTCACGCGCGTTGAACCTTGCACGCTAACCATTGTCCTGCGCGATTGGGGACATCCATTTAACCCTGAAGAAGTGAATACCCCAGATGTTGAAGCCTCGCTCGAAGACCGAACAGTGGGCGGTTTGGGCCTGTTTTTTATGCACAAACTGATGGACGAGGTGCGCTTCGACTTTTCAGAAGATGGCAGCAATACCCTGACCCTGATCAAGCACTGCCCGGCTTCCGCGCCGCCGCCCCAGCCGCAGGCGGTCAGATCGGGCTGGCGCAAACTCTTTGGGCTGGGCGAGCGTATTTTAGCGGCCACCACCTTTGCCCAACAGCGCGATATTTTGCTCGAAGTTGCCGGAGATATTTTTCCGAGCACCGAGGTTGAACTCTGGCTCGATGATGAACTCTTCCGCCTGCCCGATTGGGTTGAGAAGCCTTTTCCGGCCCGCCCCGAACGAAAAGACATGCAAAAAGCGCTCAAGGGCCATGAGGCAATTCAAGACGAAGAAAACGGACAGACTGCCCTTGCGATTCCGCTCAGGCACGAGGAATCAAGCCTGGGCGTCATTGCGCTCCGCCGCGCCCAGGGACGGGGATTCCGCAAACGCGAAATCGACCTGCTCGAAGGGCTGTGTCGCGCCGCTTCAGTCGCCCTGATTGCCTGGCACCGGGTTAGCGTGGAACGCTGGCGCATTAGCCAGTTAAATCTGGTGCGCACGGTCAGCGCGCAAATTGCCAATCTTTCAGATTTGGATGAACTGTGCCTGAAAGTAGCCCGCCTGATTCAAAATACCTTTCGGTATTATTACGTTGCCATTTTTACCCTTGACGATGACAAAGCCCAATTACGCTTTCGGGCCAGCGCAGGTGGAGCCACCCGCCGCAAAGGCCGCGCCAACGCCCCGGTCATGCAGGCCGAAGTGGGCCAGGGGCTGATTGGATATGCCGCCCAAACCGGCGAAGAGGTAATTGCCAACGACATCCACCAGGAGCCGCGCTACCGGCACATTGATAGTTTGCCCGAAACCCGCTCTGAAGTGGCCCTGCCGCTCAAGGTCGAATCTTCGGTGCTGGGCGTGCTGGATGTGCAGAGCGACAAACCAGGGGCCATTCATCCGCTCGATTTGCTGGTTTTGCGCGCCCTGGCCGATACAATCGCCGTCGCCATCGAAGGCGCAAGCCTGTATGGCGCGCTCAACCGCCGCGCCGAGCAAATTAAAGCCGTTGCCGAAGTCAGCAAGCAAATCACTTCCATCCTGAACCTGCGCGAACTAATGCAGGAAGTGGCCCGCATTATCCAGAGTCGCTTTCATTACTCCTACGTTCACCTGTTCACCGTTCACCCCAACCGCCGCCAAATTCATTACCAGGCCGGTTCAGGCGGACGCTCCGCCGCCCTTGAGGGCTACATGCTCAGCCTCGACGACCCGGATGGTCTGGTTCCACACGTTGCCCGCACAGGCAAGATGATGATGGTCAACGATATTTCAAAAGAACCACTGTACCGCCCAACCCCCCTGCCGCCTGCCGATACAAAATCAGAACTCATTTGCCCGCTTATTTTCAATGAGCAGGTTTATGGGGTGATGGATATTCAAAGCGACCAGATTAACACCTTCGACGAGGAAGACCGCCTACTCTTTGAGGCTCTCTCCGATACGGTTGCGGCGGCCATCCGCAATGCAGACCTGTACCGCTCCGAACAATGGCGGCGACAGGTGGCCGACAGTCTGCGCGAAGTGGCCGTGCTGCTCTCAGCCAATGCCAGCCTGGAACAAGTGCTGGATACCATTCTGACCGAG
>DAOUML010000156.1:0-7565 GCA_034411635.1 Anaerolineales bacterium | reverse complement strand
GCTTCGCCCTCCGCTCAGGACGGCAATGCTTTATGCAAAAAAGCGCAGTCGAAGGACACTTATAGGCTGCCATTGATGACTTTTGCAAGAGGTCTTATGTATAATCAAAGTGACCACATTAAGCACCACATGGAGCGACTTATGGCAATGTCAATCGCAAATCAAATTGCCCACCTCCCCAACCTGACCCTGATTCCCCTCGACCAATCCCTAGCCATGCTTACCGCCGAGACCGCCGCAACCCGCAAACTGCGCGCCAGCGACGCGGTTTATGCCGCTGTGGCGCTGCGCTTTGCTACGCATCTGATTACGCTTGTCCAGGAGCAACTGGAGCGTTTTGAGAAAGCCAGATGCCCATAGGTGGAACATTTCTGGGCTGATGCGCGTCTACCTGTTGTCAATCAAACTTAACAACAGGAGAATTCCCGATGAAAACCCATAAAATCTTTTTCGTATTCACGCTCGCGCTGGCTCTCGCGCTCACTGCTTGTGGCGCTTTTGCGAATACCCCGGAATTAAATGGCACGGCCTGGAACCTGCTTGCAATCAACGGCCAACCGGTTTTGGAAGATAGCAACCCAACCCTGGTCTTCGAGGCTGAGAGCGCCGGGGGCAACGGTTCGTGCAACAGTTTCGGCGGTGAGTACCAGTCTAAAGGCGGCGCGCTAACCTTTGGGCCGATGATGTCTACCATGATGTATTGTGAAGCGGTGATGGATCAGGAAAGCGCCTATTTGGCGGCCCTGGCCGAATCTGCCACGTATCAAGTTCTGGACGGCAATTTGGTCCTTTTTAACGAAAAAGGCCAGGAAATCCTGACCTTTGCGCCGCAAGGCTGAGTCTGTTTTTTGTAAGGTGGCTATTTTTGCCGTCTGTGCCGCCAAAGTAAGGCGCTGGCGGCCAAAATAGCCACAATTGCCATAAAGGTTTGGTTGGCGTTAATGCCGCCGAGCATGGAGGCATCCAGGCGCAGGAAGTCGAGCAGGAAGCGGCCAACGGGGTAAACAATAAGATAGGTTAGAAACAGGTCGCCGGGTTTGAGTTTTTCACCAAATCGGTTTGAAAGCCATAAGAGCAACACCATGTTACCCAGATTCCAGAGCGATTCATACAGGAAGAGTGGATGGTAGGTGGCGTATTCGGCAAACCCGCTGACTCGTTTGTGCGGTTCGATGGTGATGGCCCAGGGCAGGTTGGTTGGCGCGCCGTACAGTTCCTGGTTGAAAAAATTTCCCCAGCGTCCGATGGCTTGTCCCAGGGCCAGGGCTGGGGCGGCGATGTCGGCCCAGGCGGCGAAGGATAGGCCGCGTTTGCGGGTGAAGAAGTACAGCGCAATTGCTCCGCCGATGACGCCGCCCGGAATCCCCAATCCGCCGCGCCAGATGGCAACCAGGTCAAATGGGTGGGTCAGATAGTAGGCGGTGGTAAAGCCAGCGGCGATGGAGGAGGGCGGCGGGGTAAAAACATGCCACAGGCGCGCCCCAATAATCCCGCCGATGATGAGCCAAATGAGCAGGTCCCAGACAATTTCGGGGTCGTATCCGGCTTGTTTGGCGCGCCAGGCAGATAGCAGGCCGGCCAAGAGCACGCCGCTCATAATAATTATGCCGTAAAAGCGCACTGTTAGGTCAAGAACTTCAAATCCTTCGGGCATGTCTGCTCCTTTAGCCACGCGCCTGGCGGCGAACTTTCCAGATGCGCTGGAGGGCGGTCACGTTTGCCAGCACTGCTACAATCCAGATGGCGATGATGGGCAGGTTGAAGAGCAGGAGCGGCGCGATGACCAGGTAGCGTTCTACCCGCGTGAGAATGCCAATATCGGCATTGAAATTGAGGGAAACGGCGCGGGCTTTGGTATAAGAGACCATGACCGAGCCAACAGCGGCGGCATAACACACCATCACCGAGAGCCAGTCACCTTGCTGGGTGAAGAAAAACGACAGGCCGCCGAGGATAAAGAGTTCGGAGTAGCGGTCGGTGACGGAATCGACAAAGGCACCGAAATCTGATGCTTCGCCGCGCAAGCGGGCCATTGTGCCATCCAGAGCGTCGAAGGGGCCGCCAATCAGCACCAATACGCCACCCCAGAACATTTCTCCCTGCGAAAGGAAGTAAGCCGCGCCAACATTCATGAGCAGGCCCATGATGGTCATGGTGTTGGGGGCAATTCCTAACCGGTTAAAAAAGGCGGCGATGGGGTCAAGAATGTCTTTGAACCAGAAGCGCATGTAATCGGTAAATGTTTTCTTCTTTTTTTCCTGCTTGGCAGTATCCATACAGTTTTGATTCCTTTTTAGGTTAGTTTTTACTCATCATCTTCATCGCGCTCAACCAGCACTTCGCGCTCTTTGCCGCCGCCTTGCGAGGGGCCAACAATGCCCATCTCTTCCAATTGGTCGAGCAGGCGGGCGGCGCGTGGATAACCGATTCGCAGGCGGCGCTGAATGAGCGATGCGCTGGCGCGTTGTGATTGGCGCACCACTTCAATAGCCTGGTTGATCAGCGCGTCGTCGCCGTCTTCGTCTGGTTCTTGCAGGATGCTTTCCCAGGGTGGGGCGTCGGGCGTGGAACCAGACATTTTTTGCCAGAAGGCGATAATGCGCTCAATTTCCTGGTCGGTGACGTAGACGCCCTGGGCGCGGATGGGGCTGCCAACTTCGGGGTTGAGGAAGAGCATATCGCCGCGCCCAAGCAGGGTTTCAGCGCCTGGGCCATCGAGGATGACGCGGCTATCGACGCCGGATGCGACGGAGAAAGCCAGCCGGGCCGGGAAGTTGGCCTTAATTAGCCCGGTGACGACGTCGGTGCTAGGGCGTTGGGTGGCGACAATCAGGTGAATGCCGGTGGCGCGGGCCATTTGAGCCAGGCGCACCAGGTTGTGTTCGGTCTGGTCGGGGGCCGACATCATCAGGTCGGCCAGTTCGTCGACGATGACGACGATGCGCGGCAGGGGAGTGCTGTCTTTGCGGGCTTGTATTTTTTTGTTGTAAGCCGTCAGGTCGCGCACGTGGGCGCTTTCGAGCAGGCGGTAGCGGTGTTCCATTTCGACCACCACCCAGCGCAAGACGCCAATGATGCGGGTTACGTCGGTTTCCACTTTGCCGTAGAGATGCGGCAGGCCGTTAAAGCGAATCAGTTCGACCATTTTGGCATCGACCATGACAATGCGTAAATCTTCGGGCGCATTGTTCATTGCCAGGCATGCCGCCAGGGAGGTGATGCAGACCGATTTGCCCGTGCCGGTGGCCCCGGCGATGAGCAGGTGGGGCATACGGGCCAGGTCGGCGACCAGGGGTTGGCCGGAAACGTCGCGCCCCAGGGCCAGGCCGAGGGGTGGGCCAATCTTGTTGAACTGTTCGCTTTCAAGAATGGCGCGCAGGCGCACGGTGGATGAGCGCGAGTTGGGCACTTCGATGCCGACAAAGGATTTTCCCGGAACCGGGGCTTCGATGCGCAGGCGTTGGGCCGAAAGGGCCAGCGCAAGGTCTTTTTGCAGGGCGGCGATTTGGGCCACGCGCACTTTGAGTAGATGCGGGTCATCTTCGTTGGAGCCGGGTTTTTTGATGAACCCAGGTTGGACGGCGAATTGGGTGATGGTGGGGCCAATGCGAAAGCCGATGACTTTGGCTGGTATGCCGAATTCGTCGAGGGTTTTTTCGATGAGGCCAGCGATTTGGTTGATGTGGCGCTCGTCGGGGCGGCTGTTTTGTTCGCCAAAGAGCAGGTTGAGGGGCGGCAGTTCTTCGCTGCGCGGGCGGGGTTCGGCTGGTTTTTCGTCTTGGGTTTCAGGGACTTTGAAGTTTTTGCGGAATTGGGCTGGCAGTGGCGGGGCCGGTTTTTTTGGCTGCGAAACAGGCTGGGGGGCGTTTGTTCCGTCGGCTTCTGCGGCGGGGTGGGGGCCGGGGATGGCTTTAAAATTGTCCGGCGGGGAGTCTGGCAGGTCGCCTGAAATTGTCCATAACCAGGTTTCGAGGCGAGCGAGCAGGCCGAAGCCGAGAAATGCGCTGGTGATAAAGGTGAGGGCGATGAATGGGTCGCGCAGCAGGGCTGAGCCGAGCAGTCGTTCGAGAATTTCGCCCAGGCCCCAGCCGATGGCCCAGCCGATGTAGCCGCCATCGAGCCCGGTGTGGGCGCGTTGAATCTGGTAGCCGCCGAGCATGGCGAGCAGGGCCAGCCCGGAGAAGAAGGCAATTTCAAGCAGGAAGAGACGCCCCCAGCGCAGGCGCGCTTCGGGGTTTTGGCGTTTGCGTAGGAGCATCAGGCCGGCCAGGGCCAGGATGAGGACGATCAGCCAGGCGCCATAGCCCAGGGCGCGGCGCAGGATGTTGGTCCACAGGGTGATGAGTTCGCCTTCGGTGGCTTCGGCCAGGCCGAGCAGGGTTAGCACGGCGAGGGTAAGCAGCACAACTCCGCCAATATCGGGCAGATAGCGTCCGAAGTGGGTTTGCAGGTCTTGGAGCCAGTCGAGCAGGTCGCGGCGCGGTGGTGGGGCGGCTTGTGGTTCGGGCTTGGAAGCGCGAGGCATTAAGGGGTGTCCAGTTTCATGCTCAGGCCGAGCCGTTGATGTTCAGGGTCGATGTGCAGGATGCGCACGTGGACAGTTTGACCATTTTGGAAGGCGTTGCGGATGGGCATGTTGGCGGGCAGGTCGATTTCGGAGGCGTGTACCAGGCCTTCGAGTCCTTCTTCGAGGCGGGCAAAGACGCCAAACGAGACGACGCTGGTGATGGTGGCCGGGAAGATGTCGTTGATGGCGAATCGCTGGCGGGCGGTTTCCCAGGGGTTGGGGGAGAGCCGCTTGAGGCTGAGGGCGATGCGGCAGCGTTCAGGGATGAGTTCGAGCACCTGAATATCGATTTTTTCGCCCAGGTTCAGGATGTGGGAGGGATGAACCACGCGCCCCCAGGAGAGTTCCGAGATGTGAATGAGACCTTCGACCCCGCCGAGATCGACAAAGACGCCGAAGTCGGTGATGTTGGTGACTTCGCCGCCAACAATTTGGCCGGGTTGCAGGCTGGTGAAAATTTGGGTGCGTTTGCCGGCGTCGGAGCGGGCGGCTCGTTCTGAGAAGACGATGCGACCTTCTTCAGGGATGCATTCAATGACTTTCAGCCGAATTTCTTGCCCGACAAATTTTGCCAGAAAGGATTCGCGTTGCGGTTCTACTTCACAGGTCATATCGACCAGATGCGAGTAGGGTACAAACCCGTTCAGGCGTTGGCCTTCGACCAGTAATCCGCCCCGGTTGTAGCCGCTGACGGCAAGGGCCACGATTTGGTCTTGCTTGTAGACGTGAATGGCGTAGTCCCAATCGGGTTGTTCAGGTTGGGGCGTGTTTTCAACGGCCTGTTTTTTTTCGATTACCGAGTCGGTGGGTAGTAGTTTTTCAGGCAGATGAGCGCTGATGCGTTCTTCTTCGGCCAGTACTGATTCCCACCAACCTTCATCGGGCATCGACAGGCTGGTTTCTTGCAGGGTGTGTTTGGCAGCAACCACCATTAATAGAGAGAACCTCCTTCCCTTACTTTCTTTCTGATTGGTTTTCCATTTCAAGAATTGATTTTGCAACCGCTTCAACGGCGATGCGCTGTTTGCGGTAAAGGTCGGCTTCAGACATGGCCAGGCGGGCGGCAACTTCGCGCACTTTACGGCCTTCAATAAATTTCAGATCGAGGATGTTGTATAAAATCCACTCGGTGGTGAAACGGCGTTCGCCTTCAGGTCGTACCTGTTCAACGGCTTGTTTGAGAATGGCGCGCAGGGCGTTGGGCAGGTTGCCATCGTATTCTTCGCGGGCGGTTTCTTGCACCACGCGCAATTGCATGAGCGGCGAATCGGTTAATTTTGGTCCGCCCCAGTAATGGTTGAGGGCTTCGCGCACCCAATCGGCCATGCCGGTTTCGGTGGGAAGTTCTTCGGCGAGCAGGTTGGTTTTGCTGTCGTAACGGCTGATGGCGCGCATTCGTTGCAGGAGTTCGGCCTGGGGTTCGAGATCTTCAAGGCTGCGGAAGACGCGCTGTTGTAATTGGCGATCTTCAAGGGCCAGGGCGGCGCGTTCTGCCAGCCGCCAAAGGGCGTTGAGTTGGTCGGGTTCAATTTTTTTGCTGGTTGCGCGCGCTACGCCGAGCAGACCAAGCAGGGGCGGGTTTTCGTCGAGGTCAAGGTCGAGGTTGCGGCGTTGGCGCAGGGGTAATATCCAGATGTTGTTCCACAGGTATTCGCGGTGCCCGCCTTCGCTTTCGATCAGTTCTAGCACTTGCGAGAGATTCTCATGTTCAGAGAAGGGGCGTCCGGCGCTAATCAGCAGGGAGAGTTTTTCGCCATCCAGCGCGGCGATGAAGGCGGAGGAGGATTGCATGTGGTCGCGCACGGCGGCCAGGATCGATTCGAGAAATTGGCGCAGGTCGCTTTGGGTGAGCAGTCGTTCTTCTACATTTTGCAAGAGGGTGAGTTGGTCGCGGTCGCGGCCAAAGAAGAGCGTTCTTTCCCAGAGGGGGGCCATTAAGGTAATTAGATGTTCAAGCAGGAGGATGGTGGCAACGGTTAGCACTGGAACGGCGGCGTTGTATTCGACGCCGAAAACTTCTCCGGCGCGGCGGACGATGGTCATCACGGCCAGGGTGACGGAGGCCGTAACCGGGCCGCGCATAATCCATTTGAACAGGCGGCTTTTGACCACGCGGTCGGGCCAGGAGACGCCGAAAAATGCCACCGCATAGGCCATGCTAATAATGAGCGCGCCAACCAGAATGTTGACTGCGGTGGCTGTCACCCAAAAAAGATGCGGGAAAGCGATTGCCAAACTGGAGCCAAAGAGCAGGTAAGGGTAAGAGCCGAGGGCCGGGGCGGTTGCTCCAGCCATGAGATAGAGCATTCGGCGGCGGCCTGAGCGGGTGAGCATACGCTGGTAGGCGCGAATGAAGTTGACGCCGGCCAGCAGCATGACGCCTAAATAGTAGCCGGTGAAGAGTTCGGTCCAGATTGTGCGTTGCAGGTAGGGGGCGGGCGATTGTTGGGCCTGTAAATCGCCGAGCAACCAGCCCAACGACCACAGACCGATGAATCCGAGCGAAATCAGGTACATGATGCGCACGGCCCAGCGGCGGCGTCCGCGTGAGGGGCGGCCGGCGGTGATGAGCAGGGCATCTGAAAGGTGTAAGTAGGCAGGTGGCAGGAAGATGATGCCAATCCATTGCAGGCGCAAGAAGAGTTCGACCAATTCAAGCGTGCGCACCGAACTTTGAATGGCCTCGGTGGTAAAAATGACGACCACAGATGCCATGATGATGGCAAAAGAACGCGCTACCCGGTCGCGCAGGTTAAAGGTTAGGGCATAAATTAAAAGCGAAAAGGCCGTGATGGCAATACCGGCTGTGAGAATTTGATTAACTGTGATAATCCCCACCAGAATGCTGTGAAGCCAACCGCTAAACATTGCTTACCTTCCAGGCGACGACGAATTTTGCTATACTGATTAAGGTTTAAAAGTGGCATTTCTGAAGGACTGAAATTTAGCCACCAATAGGGTGTCTAAGTCTGATTTGTAGGTAGTGCTTGTTTGACCC
>DAOUML010000155.1:0-10885 GCA_034411635.1 Anaerolineales bacterium | reverse complement strand
TGAGTTGGCCGCACAACTCGATAATAGTACGGCCAACCCAGCATCTTAGTGCCATGACAGAACGCTACCCAAAGTAAAACGAACAGAAAAGACAACTTTTGATGTGTGATTGTGTGAACCATTTTGAGAAAATGCTTTATGATAACGCCCAACTCGCCCGCGCCTATTTGCACGCCTGGCAAATTACCGGCCAACCCTTCTACCGCCGCATTGTTGAGGAAACCCTCGACTTTGTCCTACGCGAACTAAGCGACCCCCAGGGCGGCTTTTACGCCTCGCTCGACGCCGATTCGGAAGGCGTCGAAGGCAAATTCTACGTCTGGGATGCCGCCGAGATTGAGCAAACCCTGGGCGCGGATTGGGATTTTTTCAAAGCGGCTTACGGGATCACCGCGGCGGGAAATTGGGAGGGGCGGACGGTTCTCCAGCGCGCGCTGGATGATTCGACCCTGTCCGCCCGTTTCGCGCTGACCGAAGACTTGGTCGCCGTCAAACTGACTGAGTGCCACCGCAAACTGCTCGCCGTTCGAGAAAAGCGCATCCGCCCCGGTCTGGACGATAAAGTCCTGACCGCCTGGAACGGCCTGATGCTCTCCGCCTTCGCCGAAGCCGCCCGCGCCTTCGGTAGCGGCGACTCTATGTGGTCGCCCCCTGCGCCCCACGCGCCCTATTATCAGGCCGCCCGCCGCAACGCCGACTTTTTGCTGCGCGAAATGCGCCCAAACGGGCGGTTGCGCCGCACCTGGCGGGCCGGACAATCTTCCCCCGAAGTCTTCCTCGAAGATTACGCCGCCCTCATCCTCGGCCTGCTCGATCTGTACGAGACCGATTTCGACAGCCGCTGGTTCAGCGCCGCGCAGGAACTGGCCGACGAGATGATTGCCCGCTTCAACGACCCGGATGGCGGCTTCTTCGATACGCCGTCTGATGGGGAATCGTTGTTAATTCGTCCCAAAGACGTGCAGGACAACGCCACCCCTTCTGGCAATGCCCTGGCTGTCGAGGCCCTGCTGCGCCTTTCGGCCTTCACCGAGCGTGCCGAAATCCGCGCCAAAGCCGAGGACTCCTTCCGCCTGGTGGCCGAATCTGCCATTCGCTACCCGACCGCATTTGCGCGCTGGCTTGGGGCCGCAGATTTCGCTCTCGCAACGGTCAAACAGGTGGCAGTCGTGGGCGATCCCGCTACAGCGGAGACGCAAGCCCTTTTGGCGGAAATCCGCTCCAGTTGGCGGCCAAACCTGGTGGCCGCGTCATCCCCCTTGCCCCTGCCCGAAAATGCGCCGCCGCTCTTGCATAACCGCCCCTTGCGTGGTGGCAAGCCAACCGCTTATGTGTGCGAAGGTTTCGTGTGCAAAAGCCCGGTGACAAGCCCGCAGGAACTCAAAAAACTGCTTGAAAGCGTATAAGCCCCCATGACCATCGAACTCGACCTGCGTGACCTGATGACAACCGCCCAAATTGCCCTGACCAGCATCCTGCTGGCTTTCGCGCTTGGGCGGCCCGGAATTTGGCTGGCCCGCCGCCTGGGCCTGATCGATGTGCCGGGCAAATCGGCGCATAAACAGCATCATCAGCCCACCCCGCTGGCGGGCGGCATTATTCTGATTCTGTGTTTGCCGCTGGTGATGCTCTTGTGGGGAATGTGGGACGAGGCCTTGTGGGATTTGTTCATGGGCGCTGGCATTATCTTCGTCTTCGGCCTGCTTGATGACCGCTACGGTTTCGACGCCCGCCTGAAACTGACCGGCCAGATTTTGGGCGCGCTGGTGCTAATTTTGAACGGCTTTCGGGTTGAGTTTTTGTATGGTCTGGGCTTGCCGCTGGATTATGGCCTGATGAATTTCTTGACGATTGCGATTACCATGTTCTGGCTGGTCGGCATCACCAACGCCCTCAACCTGACCGACAGCATGGACGGTCTGACCGCCGGGTTGGCGGCCATTTCTGCCGGGTTTTTCATGCTGGTTTGCCTGATTTCAGGCCAGGTGGTGCTGGCTCAATTGAGCGCCCTGCTGTTTGGCGTGGCCCTCAGCCTGTACGCCCTCAATATGACCCCCGCCCTTTCCTTCCTCGGCGATTCTGGCGCGCAGACCTTTGGCTTCCTGTTGGCGGGCATTGGCGTTTTGTATACGCCGCTCGAAGCCCCGCAAGCCAGCACCTGGTTTATCCCGATTTTGTTTTTGACCCTGCCCATTTTCGATACCACGCTCGTCGTTCTCTCGCGCTTGCGCCGCCGCAAACCGCTCTTCCAGGCCGATCTGGGGCATACCTATCACCGCCTGGTCAGGTTGGGCTTATCGCCGCGCAAAGCGGTTTTCAGCATTCAAATTGCGGCCCTGCTTTCGTGTTTGCTGGCCTTTATTATGACCGCGTTTGAACCGCTGGCCGCCAACCTCGTCTTCTTTTCGCTCATTGGCCTGGGCGCGGTGGGGATTTTTTTGTTGGAAAAGCGCGCCCGGATGGAATAAATTTGCTTCTTGACAGGGGTTAATTTTTATTTATAATAAATTTAGTCTTACCTAAATTTATTATAAGCAATGACTACAGAAACGACCTCCATTCAGGACTACCTGAAAACCATCTACGACCTGACCCAGGGCGACGACCCCGCCTCGACCACCGCGCTCGCGGCCCGGCTGGGAATTGCTCCCGCCTCGGTAACGGGCATGGTCCAAAAACTTTCTGCCGCCAACCCGCCGCTGGTGCATTATCGCAAACACCAGGGCGTGACCCTGACCGGGGCAGGCGAACAAGCCGCGCTGCGCGTCATCCGACGCCATCGCCTGCTCGAAACCTACCTGGTGACGACGCTCGGCTACTCGTGGGATACCGTCCATGAAGAAGCCTGCCGCCTTGAGCATGTCATCAGCGAGGAATTTGAATCCAAAATCGCGACCCTGCTCGGCAACCCCGAACGTGACCCCCACGGCGACCCCATTCCCGACGTCGATCTGCGCCTGCCCAGAGACACCAGCACCCCGCTCAGCGCATTGCGCGCCGGACAAAAGGCAACCATCCTGATGGTTCAATCCACCGACCCGGCCTTCCTGCGTCACATCGACGAGATTGGCCTGCTGCCCGGGGTCGGCTTGCAGGTAAAACAATATTCCCAGTTTGACCAAAATCTGGAAATTGAACTTGACGGCCAGCCCGCCAGGGTTATTGGTCTGGCAATTTCCCGCCAAATTTTTGTCGAAGTTCAAAAAACGAAAGGGTAACAAGTTCTATGGACGAAAATATCTTATTCGCCTTTGGCCTGACGCTTTTTGCCGGCCTATCCACCGGAATCGGAGGTCTCATGGCAATTATGACCAAACACACCTCCAAAAAATTCCTGTCTGCCGCGCTGGGATTTTCGGGCGGCGTGATGATTTATGTCTCGTTTGCCGAGATTTTGGTCAAAGCCAACGAATCTCTGAGCGAAGCCACCAACGAAACCAGCGGCGCCTGGATGACCGCCCTGGCCTTTTTCGGCGGCATCCTGCTCATCTTGATCATCGACCGTCTGATTCCTTCAGCGGAAAATCCGCACGAGCCGCCCCAACTCGACGAAAACGGAAAGCCAAGCAAAAACATTGCCAAAGGCGATAAAAAACTGATGCGCATGGGCCTGATGACCGCGCTGGCAATCGCCATTCACAACTTTCCTGAAGGGTTGGCAACCTTTGCCGCCGCATTGTACGACCCGGCCATCGGCATTTCAATTGCCATTGCGATTGCTATTCACAACATCCCTGAAGGCATTGCGGTAGCCGTACCAATCAAAGCCGCCACCGGCAGCCGCCGCAAAGCCCTGCTGCACTCTTTCCTCTCAGGCTTGGCAGAGCCGATTGGCGCGCTGGTCGGCTTTACGCTGCTAATGCAATTTTTCTCCCCGATGACCTTTGGACTTTTGTTTGCGGCGGTTGCCGGAGTCATGGTCTTTATCTCGCTTGATGAACTCATCCCAACTGCGCGCGAATATGCAACCGGCCACACCTCCATCTACGGCATTATCGCCGGTATGGCAGTGATGGCGCTCAGTTTGCTGCTTTTCATGTAGCCTCTCAATTCTTAACAAAACTATTATCTCGTAAGCGCTTTCATTGCGGTACAATCAATGTCATAGGTTCAATAATCATCTAATAACAAGGAGCCAAACATGGAATACCGCCGTTTAGGAAAATCTGGCATCAAAGTAAGCCTTTTATCTTTTGGGTCATGGGTCACGTTTAGCAATCAGGCCGACATTGATGCCGCCGCTGAAATGATGGCTGCCGCTTATGAGTCTGGCGTCAACTTTTTCGACAATGCCGAAGTGTACGCTGGCGGAAAATCGGAAGAAGTGATGGGTGCGGCCCTTAAGAAATTGGGCTGGCGGCGCAGCAGTTACCTCGTCTCGACCAAGTTCTTCTGGGGCTTGCACAAAGGGGTCAACGAACAAAACACCCTCAACCGCAAACGCCTGATGGAGGCGATGGACGCCTCGCTCAAACGCTTTGACCTGGACTACATCGACCTGGTCTTTTGCCACCGCCCCGACCCCGAAACCCCCATCGAAGAGACGGCCCAGGCCATGCACGACATCGTCGCTTCGGGCCGCGCCATTTACTGGGGCGTTTCGGAATGGAGCGCGGACGAAATCCGCGCCGCCTGGAGCGTTTGCGACAAGTATGGCTGGCACAAACCGACCATGGAACAACCGCAGTACAACCTTTTCTGGCGCAAACGCGTTGAAGATGAGTATGCCCGCCTGTATGAAGACATCGGCCTTGGCACCACGACCTGGAGTCCGCTGGCCTCCGGGTTGCTGACCGGCAAGTACAACAACGGCATCCCTGCCGATTCGCGCGGCGCGTTGCCCGGCTACGAGTGGCTCCGTGACGCCCTGAGCGACCAGGCCCGCATCGAAAAGGTGCGCAAACTGCAAGAAATTGCCGATGGCCTGGGCTGCTCGCTGGCTCAATTTGCGATTGCCTGGTGCGCCAAAAACCCCAACGTCAGCACAGTCATTACCGGGGCCAGCCGGGTTGCTCAGGTGCATGAGAACATGAAGGCCCTTGAGGTGCTGCCCAAACTAACCCCTGAAGTGATGGCCCAAATTGATGCCCTGATTGGCAAAGATTCATAGCGTTTCTTTGGCATAGATATTCAGAGAAGATAGCCTATTGGCGCAGCGCAAGCCGCGCCAATAGGCTATCTTTCGATAATCTCCCGTGTTAATTTTAGATTTGAACCCACTCCGCGCATTTGTATTCTTCCCCCAATCTGTGCTAAACTTTGATTCATCTGCTCACCGCAGCACCCAACACCTGAAACCTGAACCCTACCCGGAAAAACCCATGAACACCCAACGCCGAATTACCGACGATCTCGACGCCCTGCTCAATGTCTTACCTGCGAGCATTGTCGAAGCCGTTCATAAAGCCAACCATTACGACAAACTGCTCGAAATCATCCTTGATTTGGGCCGTATTCCCACCGCTCGCTTCACCGACGGCGAAGTGACCCTGCGCGAGAGCGAAATCACTGCCGAAGAAATCGCCCAAACCGTTGCCGGCCTGGGCGATTTCGACGCCGATAACCGCGCCGGCATCGAACGCACCCTGCACCGCATCTCCGCCATCCGCAACCGGCGCGGGGCCATTGTCGGCCTCACGTTGCGGGTGGGCCGCGCCGTGTACGGGACGATCGACATTATTCAGGATGTCATCGAGAGCGGTAAATCCGTCTTGATTTTGGGCCGCCCAGGGGTGGGCAAGACCACCCTGCTGCGCGAAGCCGCCCGCATTCTTGCCGAGACCCGCCGCGTGGTCATCGTCGATACCTCCAACGAAATCGGCGGCGATGGCGACGTGCCGCACCCGGCTGTCGGACGCGCGCGCCGCATGCAGGTCAAAATTCCCACCCTTCAGCATGAAGTGATGATCGAAGCGGTCGAAAACCACAACCCCGAAGTCATCGTCATCGATGAAATTGGACGCGAACTCGAAGCCCTGGCCGCCCGCACCATCGCCGAGCGCGGCGTGCAACTGATTGGCACCGCCCACGGCCAGACCCTCGACAACCTGCTCCAAAACCCGACCCTTTCAGACCTCGTCGGCGGCATCGAAGCCGTCACCCTGTCCGACGAGGAAGCCCGCCGCCGCGGCACGCAGAAAACCGTCCTGGAACGCCGCGCCCCGCCGACTTTTGATGTGCTGATCGAAATCCAGAGCCGCGACCAGTTCGCCATTCACGCCGACGTGACCGAAGCGGTTGATTCCTTCCTGCGCGGCTACCCGCTGCCAGCCGAGAATCGGATTCGGGATGAAGAGGGCAAGATACGGGTCGAGAAAGCGCCGAAAGTCGATACGAGAAAGTCGATACTCGATACTCGAAAGTCGAAAGTCGAAATTCGAACGCCGAATAACGAGTATCGAATAACGAATGGCGAATATCGCACATCGAATACCGAACCCCGCATCCCCGAAAGTTCTCCCCGTGCCCCGCTCCCAACCGTCAAAATTTACCCCTATGGCGTGGCGCGCAACCGTCTGATGCAGGCCGCCAAGCGCCTGGGCGTGCCAGCCATCGTGGTGCGTGAGCCGTCCGAAGCCGACGCGCTGATTACCTTGCGGGCTTACTATCGCAATCGCCAACAACCCATCGTCGAAGCCGAAAGTCGCGGCATGCCTATTTACGTCTTGCGCGCCAACACCGTCAGCCAGATGGAGCAGTTTCTCAGCGACCTGTATAACCTCAATTTGCGCGTCGAAAACAGCAGCGAAGGCGACGACGCCCGCAACGTTACCCAGCAGGCCATCGCGGCGGTGCTGAATGGCGAACGCTATGTTGATATGCCGCCCGCCAGCCCGGTCATTCGCCGCATTCAGCACGAAATGGCCCGCGCCGCCGACCTTGTCAGCCATTCGTATGGCAAAGAGCCGCGTCGCTATGTAAGAATTTTTAGGGATTAAAATGATAAGGGGCGCCCCACCGGGTTGCCCCTTATCATTTTTGTTATAATCTCCTACATGCTTAAACAACGAAAAATACAAATTTTGCTCGGCTTGCTGGCCGGGCTGCTGCTGGCAGTTGTTCTCTACAACGTGCCGTTTATCAACGCCCGCCTGGCCTGGCGCATCGACAACTTGCGCGCCGAAATTCAATACCGCCTTAACCCACCCTCCGAGCGGGTCTTTGTGCCGCAGGCCCCCGCCGACCTGCCCGCCCCTGGCGTAACCATCATTTCGGCCCCTACCACCACCCCGGTTTTCGAGCCAACTGCCACCCCAGTCCTTCCTACTGCCACCCCAACCATCACCCCCACGCCCTTGCCTGAGCGCGCCAATCTGCGCGGCGGTCAATTCTACGTCGACCAAAAAGGACGTTGGAACTATTGCGCTCCCGCCAACCTGACCATGGCCCTCAAATTCTGGGGCTGGGCGGGCCTGCCCGGAAAAACAGACGCCCTGCGCGACCAGGTCGCCATGGTTATCAAGCCCGGCTTTGTCGACCCGAACAAAGATCTCATCGAACGCGGACGCCTCGACCTCAACGTCATGCCCGCTGAAATGGTCGAGTTCGTCCTCAACCATACCGATTACGCCGCTCTTATCCGGCATGGCGGCGATTTGCAAACCCTCAAAGCCCTGGTAAATGCTGGCTTTCCCCCGATTATCGAAAAAGGCTACTACGAGCGCGATACCCAGGGCAAATTTACCTGGATGGGCCACTACCTCTTTGTCACCGGTTACGACGACGCCGAGCAAGTCTTCATCGTGCAAGATTCCTACTATCGCAACGAAGAAAAACCGCGCATCGATAGGCGCATCAAATATGACGAACTAGCTGAAGGCTGGCGATCCTTCAACTACCTATTCATGCTCGTCTACCCGCTCGAACGTGAGGGCGAAGTACAGGCCATTCTCGGCCCGCTGTCTCAAGAACCCTGGGCCTATCAACATGCCTTAAAGGTTGCCGAAGAAGAAATTACCGCTCTGCAAGGCATCAATCTGTACTTTGCCTGGTTCAACAAAGGCACCAGCCACCTTCAACTGGGACAATTTGCTGAAGCCGCCGCCGCTTACGATAAATCCTTCAGCCTTTACGAAGCCCTCGACGCCGAAACGGTCAACCGCCCCTACCGTATGCTCTGGTATCAAACCGGGCCATACCGCGCTTATTATGAAACCGGGCGTTACCAGGATGTCTTCAACCTGGCAGAATTCACCCTCTCAACCCCCTCCACTGGCCCCACCCTCGAAGAAAGCCTCTTTTGGCGCGCGCGCGCCTCTGACGCCCTGGGCAATTCTGCCGCCGCCTTTGCCGATATGCGCGAAGCCGTGCGCCTCAACCCCAATTTTCAGGATGGACTCTTCTTCCTGAACCTGTGGGGCATTTCTCCATAGCGAGATTCGATGCTCAAAATTCTCCACTTTGCCGACGCCCATATCGACATGGCCAACTATGGCCGCCACGACCCCCAAACCGGACTACCCGTGCGCGTGCTCGATTTCCTCAAATCGCTCGATAAAATCGTCGAAACCGCCATCCACGAAAAGGTCGACCTCGTCATCTTTGCCGGAGACGCCTACAAAGACCGCTCCCCCGCCCCAACCTTTCAACGCGAATGGGGCAAACGAATCATCCGCCTCTCCCAGGCCGGAATTCAGACCATCCTCCTTGTCGGCAACCATGACCTTTCCCCCGCCATCGGACGCGCGCATGCCATCCAGGAATTTGAGACCCTCCACGTCCCCAACGTGCGCGTCATTTCCAAGCCCCAACTACTCACCCCAGATGACCTGGGCGGACTCCCGTTAAGCATTATTGGCCTGCCCTGGGTCTCCCGTTCCGGGTTGATGGCCACTCTTGAAGCCGATGCCGCCGAAAGCGCCGACATCTACACCGAACTCGAATCCCGTCTGACGCAACTTTTCGAATCCTACCTCGACCAGGCCGATTCATCCCTCCCGCTGGTGCTGACGGCCCATGCCTCGGTGCAGGGCGCCGTCTATGGCGGCGAGCGCATGGTCATGCTCGGCAATGATCTGGTACTTTCCGGCTCAATGGTCAAAAATCCCCGGCTCGATTATGTCGCCCTGGGGCATATTCACAAACCCCAAAACCTCAACGAAGGCCAGCATCCGCCGGTTATCTACCCTGGCTCCATTGAGCGGGTCGATTTCGGCGAAGCAAAAGACGATAAATTTTTCGTCATCGCCGAGGTTGAAAAAGGGCAAACCCGTGTCCACTGGCATAAACTTGCCGGGGTGCGCCCATTTATTGATAAATTCGTCCGCGTCGAATCGGGAGAGAACCTGACCGCCAGATTAATCGCCGCTTTGCCGGAAGCAAGCCATCTATCTGGCGCGATTGTGCGTCTGGTGGTCGAGTATCCCCGTGATTTGGAGAAACTCATCGACGAATTTGCCCTGCGCGAGCGCGCCAAATCCGCGCTTGAATTCCACTTTGTCAAACGCCCGCAAATCGATGCCCGTGTGCGCCTGCCGTCTGACCAATCGATTGCCGCCCTCGCCCCGCTCGAATTACTCGAAACCTACTGGAAAAGCCTTCGCCTCGGCTCAGATGAGACCGAAAAATTGCAAACGCTGGCCCAGGAAGTGCTCGCCGATACAAGCAACCCGCACGAACCTTAAAGAATCGTTTTTCAACCTTAAAAAATCAAATTTGGTCTTGAATTCCCTTGACTTATTTCAAGCCCTGCGTATAATTCGGCTTCGCCGTACAAAACAAAGAGAGTTTGTCAGACAAAAACAAACGAGAAAACGAGTTTGAAAATTGGTCAGAAAAAACCCTTGACAAAAAGAACGGCTTGAATATAATAGATAAGCCAGTCACGAAAAAACGATTTAGCCCACGGGAAAATCGATAACAACTTAGAGAGTAATCAGTCCCGCCAGAGACGCTGAGCCGTCCGGTTTGGAAGTCTGGTGTGCCGATGTTGAAGTTATGAAGACATCGGTTGATTTATCTCTCGGATGCTCTTGACAGGCCAACGAATTGCGGGTAGAATACAGCCCGCTTGGTTGACAGAACCTTGACAACTGAAAAGTGATAGGAAGTACGACAACCCTGTCGTTTTACTCCGTAACATAAACTTAACACCCGTAAGGGTGAAAAATTTTTGCGGAGAGTTTGATCCTGGCTCAGGATGAACGCTGGCGGCGTGCCTAATACATGCAAGTCGAACGGAGAATCAATGTACTTGTACCTTGGTTCTTAGTGGCGAACGGGTGAGTAACGCGTTGGTGACCTGCCCCAAAGTGTGGGATAACAGTTCGAAAGAATTGCTAATACCTCATGTGGTCTTCGGTTTTAGAAACCGATTTCTAAAGGATTTATTCGCTTTGGGATGGGCCTGCGTCCCATCAGCTAGTTGGTGAGGTAATGGCTCACCAAGGCATTGACGGGTAAGGGGCCTGAGAGGGTGACCCCTCACAATGGAACTGAAACACGGTCCATACACCTACGGGTGGCAGCAGTAGGGAATATTGGGCAATGGGCGAAAGCCTGACCCAGCAACGCCGCGTGTGCGATGAAGGTCTTCGGATCGTAAAGCACTTTTCTGGGAGATGAGAAAGGACAGTATCCCAGGAATAAGCCTCGGCTAACTACGTGCCAGCAGCCGCGGTAAAACGTAGGAGGCAAGCGTTATCCGGATTTACTGGGCGTAAAGCGCGTGCAGGCGGTTCGGTAAGTTGGATGTGAAAGCTCCTGGCTTAACTAGGAGAGGTCGTTCAATACTGTCGAACTTGAGGGCATCAGAGGAAGGTGGAATTCCGGGTGTAGTGGTGAAATGCGTAGATATCCGGAGGAACACCAGTGGCGAAGGCGACCTTCTGGGATGTTCCTGACGCTCAGACGCGAAGGCTAGGGTAGCAAACGGGATTAGAGACCC
>DAOUML010000154.1:0-6668 GCA_034411635.1 Anaerolineales bacterium | reverse complement strand
TTAGGAGTAAGACAGTGAGAATTTGCTTTTAGGCGACATAAATGTCGCCCTACGAATATCAGTTCGTAGGCAGTTACAAAAAGTGCGTTATTTGCCCAACAAAACCCCTATGCAACCACACAACCTCCCCCTCGAAACCACCCGCGCCCTCAACCGTCTGTTGCCGCGCATCGAAACGCGCTTCAAAACCGAAATTGCCGCCGACCCATCAGGCTGGCGCAATTTCACCCGCCGGCTTGAAACCCATTTTTCGGCGCTCTTTTCGCTTTACCTGGCGCTTTACCATGTCCGCTACGACTTCTACTACCACCTTGAAGACCTGCTAGCCAGCCTGGCCCGCGCCGCGCTTGCCCGCCCCTTGGACCTGCGCAATCTTGATGATACCCGCGAACATAACCCGGACTGGTTCCAATCCAACAAAATGCTCGGCGGCGTAATTTATGTTGATTTATTTGCCAATGATCTCGAGGGCGTGCGCGCCAAAATCCCTTATTTTGCAGAAATTGGCCTGACCTACCTGCACCTGATGCCGCTCTTTAAATCTCCACAAGGTGAAAACGACGGTGGCTACGCCGTCAGCAGTTACCGCGAAGTTGACCCCACGCTTGGCACAATGGAACAACTCGCCTCACTATCGCGCGATTTACGCGCCGCCGGCATCAGCCTGGTGGTTGATCTGGTCTTCAACCACACCTCCGACGAACACATCTGGGCCGAAAAAGCCAAAGCCGGAGATGAAGAAGCCCGTGAAATGTATCATATCTACCCGAACCGGGCCACCCCTAACCAATACGAACGCACCCTGCGCGAAATCTTCCCCGATGAACACCCTGGCGCATTCTCTCCTTTTCCTTCTTCCGCGCAAGATACAGCGCAAAGTGGCTGGGTCTGGACAACTTTTCATAAATACCAATGGGATCTTAATTACGCCAACCCCGCCGTCCTTAACCGCATGGCCGAAGAAATGCTCTTTCTCGCCAATCAGGGCGTTGAAGTCATTCGACTTGATGCGGTAGCCTTTATCTGGAAAGAGATGGGCACCGCGTGTGAGAATTTACCCCAAGCCCACACCTTAATTCGCGCGTTCAACGCCGCCGCGCGCATTGCCGCCCCGGCGCTCTTGTTCAAATCTGAAGCAATTGTCCACCCCGACGAAGTTGTTAAATACATTGACCCGGCAGAGTGCCAACTGTCCTATAACCCACTCCTGATGGCGCTCCTGTGGAACTCGCTAGCCACCCGCAAAGCGCGACTTTTATCGCAAGCCCTGTCCACCCGCTTCAAAATTCACCCGAAAACAGCCTGGGTGAACTATGTCCGCTGCCATGACGACATCGGCTGGACCTTCTCAAACGAAGACGCCGCCCTGCTGGGCATTCATGGGGATGACCACCGCCGTTTCTTA
This sequence comes from Anaerolineales bacterium, assembly GCA_034411635.1. Lineage (GTDB taxonomy): Bacteria > Chloroflexota > Anaerolineae > Anaerolineales > Villigracilaceae > UBA8950. Next base: position 5,263 of record DAOUML010000154.1, on the reverse strand, counting down.
AACGAGTTCTACCGTGGGCGTTTTCCTGGCAGTTTTGCGCGCGGACTGCCCTTTCAGGAAAATCCCAAAACTGGCGATTGCCGCATCAGTGGCAGTTGCGCCTCGCTGGCCGGGCTGGAAAAAGCCTTGCGCGAGGAAGGCCCAACCGAGGTGGAACACGCCATACGCCGCATCTTGCTCATTCATGGCATCATCCTGACGGCGGGCGGTATCCCGCTCCTTTACTTGGGAGATGAAATCGGCGCGCTCAATGATTACACCTACCAAAAAGACCCCGCCAAAGCCGCCGATAGCCGCTGGGTACACCGCCCCGCAACCAATTGGGAGCAATATGCCCGCCGCCACAACCCGCACAGTATCGAAGGGCGCGTCTTTGGCGGCTTGCAGCAACTGATACAAATACGCAAAGAAAACGAGGCTTTCTCTGGCGGCGACTTAAACACCCTCAATACCCACAATGCTCACATTCTGGGCTATGAACGCCGCTTTGCCAATCAACGCGCGCTGGTTTTTGCAAATTTTTCAGAACAGGAACAAATCATCCCTCTGCCAGAAACCGTTCTGGCAGAGGGCCCAACCCTGCAAGCGCTTCATGGGCAGGCAAACGTATCTGAACTGAATCGCCTGACGATTCCTCCGCTTGATTTTTCCGTATTCATCTCGTCTATCAAGTAAACAGTCGTTCATGGCAAATCTGCATCACGCCGCCCGTCCAAACAGAGCGCGGCTTACCAGCCCGGCATCTGCCGCGCCCAAAACCCGAATTCCGCTTGCTGCGCAGGCATCCAAAGTCTGACAGTCCAGGTATTCGCAAGCGCGTAAAAGCAACGCAATCTGCGCGCTGTCGTCGTCGGCAGCGAGGCGATTAATGGACAGGCCGCCACACTCGCGGCAACAATGCACCAACATCAGTTCTCCATCGTTGGCGCGGGCATATTTCTTTCGGCTGCGCTTCCAGGTCAGGGCAATTGATGCCATCGCGCCTTTGCAAGCCGATAGCCGGTCGCCGGCCTCGAACAGATCCAGATGGCGCGAGGCCAGGCAATACGGGCAATGATTGCGATTATGAACGCCCGAAAAGGCTAAATTTGCAGAAACAAAAGCCTGGCAATTTATACAGGTAAAATCGCCAAAAGTGTTCTTCATGCCCGTCGAACGGGTGTAAATGCGTGGGGTGATAAAACTGGTTCTCATGGTTCATCCTTTAATTTCAAATAACTCTGGTAACGATAAGGGCTGATTTCGCCGCGCCCCACCGCCAGACGGATTTCACAACCCGGCTCCTGGTCATGCTGGCAGCCCAGGCCAAATTTGCACTTGCCAACCAGGCGACGCATTTCAGGGAAAAACAACGCCAGGTCATCCCGGTTAACGTTCCACAATCCAAACTCGCGAATTCCGGGCGTATCCAACACCGCGCCGCCCGCACCCATTTCAAAGATTTCCAGGTGGGTGGTGGTATGGCGGCCTTTGCCAGTTGCCTGGTTGGTAGCCTGTACGCGCAACCCCAGCCCCGGCTCGATGGCGTTCAACAACGAGGTTTTGCCCACCCCAGATTTGCCAACCAGTACCGACAATCTGGCGGATAGCGCTGCGCGTAGATCATCCAGCCCCTCGCCTGTTTCCGCGCTGGATAGGATGACTTCGTACCCACAAGCCCGATACTCACCCGCGATGGCGCGAATTTCGTCCCCTTCCGGGCGGCCTTCCACCAAATCCATTTTTGTTACAACCACCAGAGCCAGAATTCCAGCGCTTTCAGCAGAGACCAGATAACGATCAAGCAAATGCCAGGCCGGCTTCGGATTGGCAGCGGCAAAAACCGGCACAACCTGGTCGAGATTGGCCGCGATGACCTGTTCATGGGCGCGCGCGCCCGGCATTGGAACAGCGGAACGGCGCGAAAGTTGGTTGCGGCGCGGCAAGACTTCGACAATCTGCCTGGCCTCGTTCCAGCGGACAAGGTCGCCAACTGCCACCGGGTCGGCATCCGATTCGCGTTTCAAACGCGTGGAAAGAACGCAGTTAAAAATCTCATGGCCTGCGCGCAAAGTGTAAGTATTGGTAATTTTTTTGACAACGACGCCTGTTTTCAGGTCGTTGGGGTTAAGCAAAGCGTTCAAGGGAAACTATCCTGATAGATATAAATAAAAAAGCCAGCCACGAGAAAATCCCGTGGCTGGCAGTCTTGTTCAAGCCTGGCGCGTTGCAGGTACGGCAAAACGCGCGGCCTTCTCTTTTGATTCCGAACAGGGAATCAAAAAGCCACGGGGCATGTTCGCGCCCGTGGCCTGTTCTATTCAGGAAATATACCCGTTAAAACGGCAAGCGCGCCCATGCTTGGACTTGAACAACCACCGGGGTAAAGTTACTAAACATAAAACGCGCTCCTTTCTTTCTTTTTATTAGAAAAAGATTAACAACAGGCGATAATTTATCACTACAGAGAGGAAATGTCAAGGATTTTGACAGATTTTGCGAATTCCGCGCGGGGCTTTCTTACCGTCGCCCAATAGCCCCTCACCCCGGGATCTACCATTTCATCACGGCACACGTCCCGGTGGGAGATGGAAAAATACTCCCTTCTCCCGGTGGGAGAAGGGTTGGGGATGAGGGAGAAAGGCCGACTTTAAGAAAAGCGTGACATTCCATAATAAAAATCAGAAGCACAAGTGCTATACTTTTGTTATAAACGCGCATCATATTTTCTCATCGCGCGGCATCCATTTTCTCGATATTGCCCGATCACTGCTCGCAACCAAAAAAAGCGGTAACTACCTACACACCCTCACCCCCAACCCCTCTCCCGGTGGGAGAGGGGAGAAATCTCGGACGAAATTGTCGTTTTCGGCATAAAAATCCGCTTTTTATGTCCGTTTCCCTCTCCCTTTGGGAGAGGGGCAGGGTGAGGGTAGGTAGTTACCTTTTGTCAAAATAATCAAGTTCTCCTGATTTTGTTTTCTTGACTATTTTTGTCGATTGAGGAATGTAAACCGTAGGCATCATGGTTGTGAAGCGTGTGGTCATGGCGAAAGTTAGAGATATGTCGGGCGCACAGAAACTGGATAAATACTTGGGACCATGGGGTGGCTATCGTAATTGTCGCCGCTGTATAGGAAAACTCATCAACATCAAAGGCGTTTGCCCGCAATGCGGCTGCGTTATCAATCGCGGAGGATTTGCGATGAGCATTCTCCACGTCCAGCTCGGCAATCATGGCATAATGTCGCACCATGTCCAAACTGCTGTGTCCCAGGATGGCCTGCAAGGTGAAGACATCTCCGCCAGCGCGCAGGTAGGCGATGGCGAAAGTGTGACGAAAGCGGTGGGGGTGGGCGTCTTTTACCCCGGCGCGTTCAGCAATACTGCCTATCAGTTGGCGAAGCGAATTCGGGTTGAAAGGACGGTTATACCTGGCCTCAAATAGGTAATCTGATTGTTCATAGCCATCCGGTCTATCTGCCAGGTAACGCCAGATAGCGCGTCGCGCTGTCTTTCCAAGATACACGATGCGCCCCTTTCCACCCTTGGCGCCGCCTTCGTAGCCATGCTCGACTTCCACCTTCCCGGTTTTTGTATCCACATTTTTTATCCGCAACGAACACAGCTCCATTGCGCGTAAGCCGGTATCAAGTAGTGTCAAAATAATTGCCTGGTCGCGATGTCCATTTGGCAAGCGCATGACAAATGCTCGCCGGTTACCAGGCTTCACTTCGCGCGAATACATGCAAACCTTGAGCATCGACTCCACTTCCGCCTGAGTAAATGGATTCACCTGCGGGCTTTTGAACCTTGGGGTTGGCACATCTTTCATTGGATTTGGAATTCTGAATTCTCTGACCGCCCAGGTAAAAAACGAGGAAAGAGTCACCCAGAAATTTCGCACAGTTTTTGGGGAAAGACGCTCTTTGGGCGTGCCAAAACTATGCGGAACATACTCGTTACGCAGCCAATTTAAGTATTTGGTTAGCTCACCAGTTGTAATCCTGGCAACATCTTTATCTTCCCCTATGTACTCCTGCCACTTTTGCAATTGGCGTTGATAGGACTCCACCGTTCGCGCAGAAAGGCCTTCGGCGGTTTTATAGTTCAGAAAGCCTTCGATAGCTTTCGTCACGGTTAACGAAACTGGGGGTCTGTGGTTCATCAAAAAATCCTCCTTGTTGAGAAAATTGACCAACCACTGACTTCCGGGCTAGCAAAAAACCGTAGACCTGGGGTCTACGGTTTGCGAAAAGTTGCGGGGGCAGGACTCGAACCTGCGGCCTCCGGGTTATGAGACCGACGAAGTAGATTGACTTAAAAGCGTCTTGCGTCAGGATGAGGGGGGCATCCTGACGCAAGAATTGTTTGGATTATACAGAGTCTGCCAAATTTTGCAAGACGTTCGCTGAGAATAAAAAAGGGGAGTGAATGCAAAAAAAGCGAATGGGACATGCAGTCTATAATAAAGACCAGCAATTCAACGAGTGCGCATTTTACATGGTCGCCAGGAAATCTATCGGTTGCAAGACAGACAACAGAGCGGGCTGATAGTCGCGGATGTTGCGGGTAATAACGTGGTCTGCTTTGATTTGCAGGGCGCAAATCATTTGCACCGCGTCTTCGTAATCGCGATAGTCGAGATTGAGGGCCTGTTCAATGGTGGCCTGGTCAACGGGGGCAACCCGGAGGGTTCGTAGAAGGGGTTGCGCTTTTGTAGGACATCCAGAATGATGTTGATGTCGATTAGGGAGTACCTCAAAAGGCGGAAGACAACAGAGAGAACATTTAAACAGCCCGCAGCATTTTTCGATTGGGATACAATTAAGATATGAAACGAAACGAGGTCTTTTCCATCCTGCACAAGCATGAAGACGAACTGCGCCAAAAGTATGGCGTGGAGTCTTTGGCGTTGTTTGGCTCGGTGGCCCGTGACGAAGCCCGCCCGGATAGCGATGTCGATTTACTGGTCGAGTTCAACCGCCCGGTGGGTTTGTTTGGGCTGGTTGCCCTGCAACAGCACCTGGAGTCGCTTTTCGGCTGCAAGGTAGACCTGGGAACGCCACGTTCCCAGCGCCCCGGGATGAAGGAGCGAGTCTTGCAGGATGCCGTCCATGTCGCCTGGGGCCTGGCAGGAGCTGGTACGTGATATTTTGCAGGCCATCGAGGAAATCCGGCGCTTTTGTCAATCTTCGCCCTATAATGCACCACTAACCTCCAGCCAAAGTGCACCAGTCATATTCGGCCAAAGTGCGCCACTTTGCACAGTGGGTAAATCGAA
>DAOUML010000153.1:0-7837 GCA_034411635.1 Anaerolineales bacterium | reverse complement strand
GGGATCCTGCCGCTGTGGATTTCGGCGGTGGTGATGCCGCACTCGGCGGCAAAGGTCTTGATGCCCAAATCCCGCTTGTCCATCTCCAGTTCATGCACCACCACACCATGCTTGGCGGCAACGCTCCGCGCCACCTGCATCACGAGCGTGGTCTTACCCATGCCGGGCGGCGCGGACAGGATGGTGGTTTGCCCCGGGTGCAGCCCGCCGGTCAGTTTGTCCCAATCCGGGAAGCCGGTGGACATGCCCCAGACCTTGCCGGGGTTCTTGCTGCGCGCCACTGCATAATCGTACACACCGGATAAAACCTGTCCAATGTTGAGGTTTTCCCGGGCAGTGGCCTGATCCTGGGCTTCGTTCAGGGCTTTGTCGGACAGGGTCATGACCTGTTCCACCTCGATAGACTGGTCGTAGGCCAGGCGGGCGATCTGGTTGGCGGCGATCAAAAGGCGCCGGCGCTGGCTGTGAGCCAGCACAATCTGCCCATAATGTTCGGCGTGCAAGGAGGTCGGAACCTGATTCAACAGGCCGGTCAAGAAGGCCGGCCCGCCGGTTTCCTCCAGCCGGCCCATGTCGTTGAGGGTTTCCGAGACGGTCAGGAAATCGATCGGGATGCGTTTCTCCTTCAGGCGGATATACGCCTCCCAAATCCACCTCAGGCGCACGATATAAAAATCACGCGGCTGCAAAAAGGCGGCCAGTTCGTCATAGACATCCGGGTTGATCAGCACCGCCCCGAGTACGGCCTCCTCGGCTTCACGGGAATGGGGGTATCCGGTATCAGCGCTCATGCCAGCCACTCCGCAGGTACTTCTTCCGGCAGGGTGTAACCGGCCTCGGCCAGTTCCTCAGCGTAGGTTTTTTCGGGTTTTTCACCATCATCCCGACCCTCGCTGTACCAGCGTTTCAAGATGCCCTCGACATAATCCCAACGCCGTTTATTCCTGCGTACGGCCACGTACATCGCATCCACCACCCAGGCAGTTGAGTGATCCTTTTCAGCCAGTTTGATACGCTCGGCAATCACGGGCACCAACGGGCCAATGTTCTGCTCGTAGACCGAAAAAGGATTTTCAACCGCCGCTGCCGGGGGCGGGTTTTCTACCTTTTCGACCTCCCCTTTATCCTTATCTTTAACCTTATCTTTAACCTTAACTTCGCTGCTAGGTAATGGTTTAGGTAAATCGCTACCTGGATGATTTCCTAATGGTTTACCTGAACCATTACCTTCCGTTCCGGGGTAACCATCATCCAACGGCGCGCCTTCAGAAAATTCCAACTGACGCGGCGACTCGGGTTGGGCCGGCGCTTCCTCCACCGTCACAAAACCGCGAATTTTCTTGTTACTCCAGTGCGGCGAAGTATCGATGATGCCTTTGCCGCCTTTGGCATGGATGCGCCAGCGGTCGATCCAGCCTTCGGGCGCGGGATGCCGGGAGGGAGCCATCCATTCCGAGCCGATCTGGTATTTCCACCAGTGGACGATCTGCCCGTAGCGTACCCCGTCTTTTTCGTAGGCATGCACCTTGCCGGAGGCGGCAAAGCCCTCCAGCATGGCCAAGACTTCCGCCGCCGGCAGGTCATCGGCAGGGAACAACAGGGATTTCAACAGGCGTCCGTTCAACAGAAAACGGCCCTGGTCATCGGCTCCGTTCAGGATCAGCATCATCCAGCCCAGGCGGGCGCGGTCGTCCAGCTCGATGAACCAGGGGTCGCTCATGATTTGTGGGTCAAGATTGCGTGCCATAGGGTCTCCTGCTCATGGGTGCAGCGGCTCGGGGGTGGGAGCGACCAGCGCCTGTAAATGGGTCGTGGTCAGGGTGCGTTTGCGCACCCCTTTTTCGGACAAGCCCCGCCAGAAGATTTCATCGTGCTGGGCGGTGCGGGCCACGCCATTCGGCAGGCGCGGCGTGGCATGTTCCAGCGCGCCGGAGCCGCTTTCCCAGCTTTCGCCGCCATATTCTTGCGGCCAGAGCGGGTAAGCCAGTTTGTCCCATTGGGGCAGATTGCCCCAGGCCAGGGCTTTGTGCCAACTCCACAACGCCTCGAAGCGTTTGCCCCACAGCCCCCAGGCCAGGTCGATTCTCAGGACTGGCTTGGTCAGGTAGCCCAGGGTCATGGTGCAGGCCCGGCAGAGCGGTACGGCATTCTCAGGCCGCTGGTAGCGCCAGGCGATTTCCGGCGCGGTCTCCGGAGGCGCGGACAGGGCCGATTTCCAGCGCGCCGCACCTCCGCAGCGCACACAAATTCCTGGGAAGACATTGCGCCAGGGCATGTTCCCGATGGCCGCGGCCAGCAGCTCGTCCAGGTACGGGCTTTCGACCTGAATCAGGTCGCGCGAAACTTCGAGCGCCATCTCCGGCAGGTTGTACAGGTCAGGGAAATCCATGATGAACCCGGCCGAAGAAGCGAATCGGCCGCGTTCCCACAGGTTGAAGCGCTTGCGCAGCACCTCACGGCTGACGCCATCCGGATTGGCGCTGCGCACCCGGCGCAGGTCGGCCATTGCCTGGGCAAAGAGTGCAAAGAGCAGGGCGTCCACCCCACTGCTGGCTTCCCAGGCCGCCGACTGGGGGAATTTGAACCCATGCGCAACAGACAAAATCGATTCCACGTAAGAACTGAACTCCGTTTTCGGGTCACATTCCAGGACGATCTTGCAGGCCGGCAGGCGCACCAGCCGGGCCGGTTGGATGACCTGGTCAAAGAGCGCTTCGCCCTGTTCCCCCAGGGCGATCATCCGCAATGGCGGACAGAAAAAAGTATGGAAGGTGCGCGGCGCCGGGGTCGGGTACAGGAATACCAGCAGGTCTTCCTGGAGCGATTTCTGGAACATCGCGCCAAACGAGCGCTGGGATGAATCAACGAGAAACTGCACGCGCATGACGAATTTCCTCTCCAGGCGTTTTGCGCCCATTTTTCATCAGACGGTTTACGGGGTGGGCCGGCCCGAAAAAAACGCTCACAGGCCGTCTGTGTGTTTCAACGTAGGCGGCAGCGTAGGCGTCAGGGTAGGCGGCGCGTAGGCGGAATGTAGGCGGCCACTCTTTCATGCCGCCTACGTTCCTTCCAGGTCCAAAATCAACGGATCGGATTCGGAGGAACATCGCCAATCAGCCCCTTCCCGCTTCTGCAGGTTCCAGTTTCAGCAAGCCATATTCGTATGCTTTCAGGCTGAAACGCAAGAGCGCCGTGACCAGTTCACCCGCCGGCACGTTCAATCCTTCTTCGGAAGCCAGCGCGGCGATTTCCTGTTTGAGCTCGGGTGGCAGGCCGCGCCAGGTGACGATTACCCGCCAGCCACTTTCCGACTCCAGCTTTTTCTTGCGTGCCGGTCTCCCACCCCGTCTGCGCCTTTCTTCCAGGGTTTCCTTTTGTGGATAAAGGGTCATGCGCATTCCGATTGGGTTGAGGTGTGGGGTCAGTTCAAGTTCGCCGCAGGCGTAAGCACGCAGGCCATATTCGAGCAGGGCGCGGGCGACTTCGCCAACCGGCACAAACAGCCGGCCTGCGGTTTGCTTGACCTGCAGCGCCAGGTGCGGGTCAACCCCCCGGTACATGGCCTTGCAGGGCAGGTGTTCTTTTTCCCATTGCCGGCTGCGGGTGCGTTTCTCGGCCAGACGCAGGCTGTCGTACAGGGGTTGATTTGCAAGAGCGGGTGCTTGGATGGGCAGGCCGCCTTCAAAGGGATTTCTACGTTGGGTCATGACTTCCTCCTAGAATTTGGCCACCAGGTTGGCCAGCGCCCGGTATTCCTGGGCGGCGCGGCTGTCCGGGTCTTTTTCAAAAATGGTCTGCCCTTCCGCAGCGCATTCACGCAGGATGGTGGCGCGATGGATGGGTGCAAGCAGACTGGCACCAAAGGCTCCCCGCAGGGCTTCGATGGTGGCTTTGCTTTCGCGGGTTTGTTCATCAAAGAAGGTGGGTAGAATGCCCATCAGCGCGCCCTTCCACTGCTTTGTGTTTTGCAGGATGGCAAGCATCTGGATCACCTTGTCGACCCCATCCGCTGAAAGGAATTCAGTTGCAGTAGGAACGATTACAAAGTTAGATGCCCAAACGGCTCGTTCCTGGATTCCGCCCACGGATGGTGCAGTATCAAAGATGATGTAGTCCAGGTTCTCTTTTGAAAAGCGATGCACGGATTGTTGAATGGCGGATATGGGTTTGTCCTGCGCATTCAGGACAGTCTGGGCGGCCATCGTTTGTTGGTCGCCAGCGATCAGACGAAGGTTTTCGCGCCCCGTCTCACGCAGCCACTGGCGTAAAAAAGCGCTTTCCTGGCTGGAATCACCCATCGTCAGTAAGTAGAAAGCCCCCGGTTCGGGACGCAACCCCAAGGCTGTGGCGGATTGGCCCTGGGGATCCAGGTCGATCAGCAAAACCTGTTTCCCCTTGCGGGCCAGCCCATGAGCCAGGGTAACGGCAGTGGTGGTTTTTCCCACCCCGCCTTTTTGATTGGCTATGCAGATTACTTTGGTTGCCATATTGCGTCACCTCACAAAACGGGCAGTGAGCACGAAAAGCACGAGCGCAATAATGATTGCGCCAACCACAATCGCAATGCTTGCAAGACATGAGAGCAGCATGTCATGCCTCGCATTCTGAATCTCCCGCAGCTCGCGCACTTGTTGGTGCGTATTGAGTCTGATCGGACGGTTCGACAGCAGTAGTTTCAGGTTTTTGTTTTTTCTTGTGCTGCCAACTAAGGATCAGCCCATATATCTGGCCAATCCGACGCCGTTCCTCGGGAGTAAGAGTGTTGAAATCGCGGATTGTGGTTGTCATGATGCATCCTCCTGGCAGGATTCTTTGCTGGGCAGGTGCATCATTCCGTTAGTGCCTAAATCAGATTGAGGCACAGGCGTGAGTACTCCCAAGCGTTCAAGTTCTGTGCGAATAAGCACAGCTGCTTGGGCTTTTGTGGCACGATATTCACGCTGTGCCAATTTATGGAGCGCATCGTGTTCTTGATCACGAAGGTAAACCACCACTTTTGGCATATTGACCTCTGGATTTGGAGAAATAAAAAGAGCCGCGGTTCTCTGCGGCTCTTTTTAGCATTCAGGAGTCAACTATATTTAAACTTTGATTGATAGGATGATTGAAGAAATTCCCCGTTAATGTAAATACTTGAAAATTTAATAATTGCGGCAGCCCATAAAGCCGATAAAGTTAACTGCCCATCTGCTAAACATTTAGAATGGGAAAAGAAGGGGGATAAATATGAGAATTGTGAAATTTGTGTAAGTTGATGAAATCAGCGGAGCCTGCAAAGCATTGCGGAAATTGCTGGCAAGGTAAATTAAACGATAGGAGGTTCAGTCTCCTTTCTGGAAACAGCTCCTTTTCGTTGAGCCTTTTTCTGATTCTCGCGACGTTCCAGTTCTGCCAGGGCAAGATCGCGCCACAGATTGTAGTAGCTTTGTTCTGTCATGGCGGGCGAACCGTCTGCATTGGTCCCAAGATGTTCTGAGATCAGCTCCCCAAGTGTGAATGCATCTACCAATGGATCCCGGTTTTCCCATTTCTGGGCAATTGGCAACCAACGCTCCAATGGGAAGGTTGGCTTTCGGCCAGGGCGAGATTTTTTGCGCATCACTTTGCCCGCGGGTTTACCCAAGTTGGTGCCAGATTCTTCTGCCGATAAGGTTTCTTCATCGTCTACCAACTCGTAGCCCATAATCAGCACGAGAAAAGATGCAAATTTCCCCGGAGTATCAGTATTGAACACAGACTTTCGTTGAGCAATTGCGCGGTCTACCAGGTACCACAGTCCAATCCCCAGCCCAATCAGCAAAAATATGATGATAAAACCTAAAACCAACGCTGCTTGAGCGCCATTCGGGCCTAGAGCCAAAGAGAGTTGGTTGGATATCCAAAGCAAAGGAACCAAAATCAATACGACTCCTGTCAGGAGGATTTTGGCCAATAGAAAATTCTGCACTGGCTTTGGATTATTGCCACGATATTCAACCCGAGACATAAGACCGTGATTTTAATTAACACACTCAGACTCGGCAAGTCAAAAAGAATTAATTTCTCGTAAGAAATTTTGTATTTATACTGGAAATCAACTTGACTCTCGGCTGTTAAAGTTGCTCTACAGCACCTTACCAGCCGAATATTATTCCAGGGCCACGCGCCGTTGGCCACACTGTATAATTCATTGCTGAGGAGATATTTCATGGAAGATTGGCTAACTACTTACGATGCTGCCCGCCTGGCTGATTATGATCCAGATTACATTCGTAAATTGGTCAGGGGCAAGAAAGTCATTGCTCGAAAATGGGGACAATCCTGGCAGATACACCGGGATTCCTTGCTCGAATACGTCAAAAAGAGCGAGGAAAGTGGTCAAAAAAGAGGACCAAAAAAGTTGACAAATCCAGACTAATCTATATAATTCATTACTGGTAAGTAATTTATTTCCCTAAAAACGGGTCGCAAAGGTGCTGGTAACACCTGCACGACCCTGACCCAACCCACCGATTAGGCCGGCGGGTTAGGCTGAATGTAATTATATCAGCCTGACTATTTGCCCTGGTGGGATTCCCATCGGGGCGATTTGTTTTTTTCCGGGGAAAAACGAATCGCCTCCACAACCATCTTATGGAGAGGTCCTATGAATCAATCTGCTACACAAAATCGCCAATCACAATTGGTACCTGTTCTGGCAAAAATCCGCGAGGAATGGCAACAGGCTGCTGCGGGTGAGAGCCTATTGAACATGGATGCAAATGTCGGCCTGATGTTAGCCGACATTGTCAATAGCCTTGGATTATCAACTCAGGAACAAGCATTGGTATTGGGCAAAGAGTTGCTTGATGAACTAAACCAAGTTCTTGCAGTTCACTAAATCCTGACGTAGAGCCACCCCGGAGTGGCTCTCTCTTTTCTTTACCAATTAAGGAGTTACACATGAGAAAACGTGCTGTACTTTATGCAAGGGTTTCCAGCGACGATCGCGGGCGCGAGGGACGTAATCTGGCGGGACAACTGGAAATGTGTCGAGATTTTGCGCTCCAAAACGGATGGACAATAGTTGCCGAATTATCTGAGGATGACCGGGGCGCATCGGGTGCATCTTTCGAACTGCCCGAACTGAATCGGGCACGTGACATGGCTCAAAACAAAGAGTTTGATGTTCTTGTGGTGCGTGAGCTGGATCGATTAAGTCGAAAGCTGGCAAAGCAGCTGATAGTGGAAGAACAACTTAATCGCGCGGGGGTGGAGGTTGCTTATGTGATGGCGAGTTATGAAAATTCGCCTGAAGGCCGCTTGAATAAGCATATTCGGGCAACCATTGCTGAGTACGAACGGGAAAAGATTGCAGAGCGCATGGTGCGTGGCCGCCGACAGGTGGTTCGAAATGGAAAGATCATGTTGCACGGGAATAAGCCGCCTTTTGGTTATCATATGTCAAGCGATGGAGCGAATTTGGAAATCTTCGAACCCGAAGCCATGATAGTCAGGCTCATTTACACCCTTTATGTTGACGGAGATGAAAGTGGTCGTAAGCTTTCATTAAAAAAGATTGCCGAACGCCTAACCAAGATGAATGTACCTACTTGGGCTGATTCAAGGGTCGGGATGTTTAAAAAACGCGCCAAAGGAGAATGGTCTGGGAGATTGGTTCAGAGAATTTTGATGGCTGAGACCTATGCTGGCACTTGGCATTATGGAAAAAGAAATGCGACCAACTACAAAATTAATCCACCTGAATATCACTTGACCTTGAATGTTCCAGCTATTGTGTCCAGAGATGTATGGGAACGCGCACAACTTCAACGAAAAGCAAATTTCACCGAATCCACAAGAAACTTAAAAAGAAACT
>DAOUML010000152.1:0-25837 GCA_034411635.1 Anaerolineales bacterium | reverse complement strand
AGCGGCATTTCGCCGAGGCGCAACAAGCGAATCGCCAGAGCCAGCGTAAAGGCCAGCCCAAACCAGAGTTTGTTGTTTTTTAAGATTGAATTCATAGATGTATTTTAACCTAAGGATTCTCCGGCACAAGATACAAAACTGTATTCCCTACGCGCAATAATTCGGGCAAATTGGCAAATTTTGCATCATAAACCCGGTAAGCGCGCCGCTCCAAATCACCAATGACAAGATACCGCACATTGTAACGCCTCAAAATCTCACGCGCTTCATCCCACGAGCGGGTTTCGTACAGCACGCGCACATCGGCCTCGCGCCCGGCATAGGCCCGATCGGTGCCGCGCCACTGTCCCTGATGCCCGCCCCAATTCATCACCGACTGCAAACCGGTATGGGTGGCAATCCGCCCAAACTCGCTGTAACTGCCGCCCACCGCTTCAGCCACCACCCCAAACGGCTGATCGCGCAAAAACTCAACCACAAGACCATCAGCCCCGCCATAAGACATCAGATACGCGCCCGCATCAAGCGTGGGCTGCTCCGACTGGAAATAATTAACCCGGTTCGGCAAGGCAAAAACCGGGTACGCCAGCGACATCACCAGCGTCGCCAGCAGCGCCGTCCGCGCCGCCCAGGCCCGCCAGCCGCGCCATTCGTTCAGCACCATCACAAAGCCAAAGGCCGCCACCAGCGACCACAAAATCCAGGCCTGGTAATAAAACTTGAAAATCGTATTCATGCGCCAACCAAAATGATCGCGCAGATAAACGAACTCCGGCGCAAGCACCAGCAAAGCGCCCAAAATCATCATCAAAAGGAGAAAAGGAAACGGCTGGCGCGCGGCCCCATCCGCTTCACCTGCCAGGCCTGATTCTCGCGAGGGGCCTGATTCCGCCGCGCTGCCACGCCCGAACCAGGTCGCCGTTAAAGAAGCGGCTCCCAGCCCCAGCAACACAACCAGAGTCGCCAAACCGCCGATAAATTCAAATCGGCGCAGGGTGGCCGCCTGCAACACCGGCCCCGCGCCAGTCGCGCCCTGGGCGGTGATAAACTGACGAATGGCGTCGGTATTTGCCAACACCAACCCAAAGACCACCGAAAACAGCCACAGGAAAAGCGTCAGCCCCAGCGCAAAGCCAAAACCCAGACGCAGATTAACCGGAATATGGGCGCGCAAATACCACAAAAAGAAAAAGAGCGGCACAAACAGCGAACCAAACATCATCCACAAATGCGCCCCGCGAGTCGGGAAGATGATGTTTGGCAAAATACCGCCCGCCTGTGAGGAAAAACTGAGGTAAAACGGCAAATACAACAGGATGGCCGCCACGCCCAGGCCGATACCGGTCACAACCAGTTCTTCCAACCGCGCCCAGGCCAATCCGTGCTCGCGGATGCGGCGCAGGGCCAACCCCAGCCCAACCAGGGCCAGGGTGACGGGCAAGTCCCAGGTATTCAGGAAGGCAATCCCGCCCAACACAACCGCCAGGACGATGAATCCCTGCCCCGAAAGCGGAATACGCGTCAGACGCAGATCAATCTCGCCGCGCCAGCCGCCGAGGTACAGGTTGAACGCCAGTCCTACCGCGAGCAGCACGAAAGGCATGGCTAAAACGTGTGGGTGCAGGTCGGCCAGCAGGTAAGAGAAGAAGGGAAATTCATCGATAATTTCACGATATACGCCGGTCAGGTCATAATCATGCAGAACCCGCGCCGCGCGCCACCACCACCAGAACCGATCCGGCGCGAAGACATCGTTGAACCACATCGGCAGGCCGCGCAGACCAAACTCGCCCCAGAAAAAAGTGAAACGCTCGGCCATATCCGGCGCGGGGGCGGGCGGGGTGCTGAGGTCTTGCATGTTCAGCCATTGCCAGAATGGGCCGTCCGCGCCATTCCAACCGACATTGCGGCGGCGCAAAACTTCAAAGAAGCCTTCCAGGTTGCTGACAATCAGCAGAAACAGCGGCCCAGCCAGGGCGGCGAAGAGTGGCCGAGTTTTTCTGGCTACGCGCAGGAAGTTATAGAGCAAGCCATACGCGCCTATCGCGCTCATGCCAAAGATCAGGGCAATCATCAGGTTGAAGGCCACCCCGCCAGAGGTGGCGGTCAGTTTTGCCAGCATACCGGTCAGCACATAGCCAAAATAATAGTACGAAATGGCGTAGCCAGAAAGCCAGGGGTCGTTGGGCGGGAAGGTTTCGGAGCGCAGCACGGCATTGATGAAGGCCAGTTCCATCGGTTTTTCGGTGCCGAGGGCTTCGGGCGCATAAGCGCGGACGAAAGCCAGGCCGGCAAAGGCCAGCAGGAAGAGGATTTCGACTGTGAGCGCATAGCCGCGATTTTCTTTGATCCACTCAAACGCAGACCGCCCGCCCCACCAGAGCGAAAAGGCGGCAAAAACCAGCAGGGTGGCAAACAAACCGCCCGTGTCGTTGCGCGCCAACCCAAACGAAACCGCCAGCCAGAAGACAAATCCCCACAGCAACAGGCCGAGGGCGCGGCTGAGGGCGTATCCGCGCTCAGGCAGAACCGTCAGCAGGCGATGGGCCAGCGGGAAGGTGATGAATCCGAGGGCGGTGATGAGGAGGTACCAGAGGAGGAAGGGCATGGGGTCAGTATCCAGTTTCCAGTATTCAGTCGAGTCCTGAGCGGAGCCGCCTGTTTGTGGCGGCGTAGTCGAAGGACAGTTTTGGAGAGATTCGCCCTTCGGCTGCGGGTCTCGACACGGGCTAACGCCCTACTCGACCCTCCGCTCAGGGCTGGAGGGGCAAAACAAATTCTCCATTCGCGCCCGGCTCGAAGGGGTGGGCGGCGAGGACGGCTTCAGGGTTGAGCGGGCCGTAGAGATGCGGGAACAAGGCGTCGGCGGGGGGCGTTCCGGCGGGCGGCGTGGAAGGGTGGACGGGGGCTTCCCAGCGCAGTTCGCTGGTTAAACGGTCTGTATCCACTTCGAGCAGGATTAGCCCGCGTTGTCCGGTATAAAAGGCATTGGCGACGCCGAGAACCTGGTCGAGGCGCGAGAAGTGGATGAAACCTTCACGCGCCAGCGATTCGGTGCGGTAGGGTTGGCCGGGCTGCCAATGGGCAGGGTGGGTGATGTGGTAGATTTTCATGGAATTACTTCATAAATAACGGTTTCGCCATCGCGGTAGACTTCGCGCCACAGGCGGCCTTCGTAGGTCTCAAATTTGAGCAGGCCGCCGGGGGTGTAGTAATTGCGTTCCATTTGGCCGATGAGGATGTAGCGCGCGTCGTATTTTTCGAGGAAGGCGCGCGCGGCGGCGATGTCGGCGGTTTCGTAGAAATCACGCACATCGTTGACGCGGTTCCAGACCCAGGTATCGGGGGTGAGGGTGCGCTGTTGACGCTGGTGCCAGTTCCAGCCGATGACGGAGGGCAGGCCGGTGTAAATGCTGAAGCGCGAACCCCAGCGATATTCGGGAGCATGGCCCTCGACGATGACCGGCGAGGCCGAAACGTTGGCCTGCAACCAGCGAATGGCGCGGTAATCCTGGCTGAGGTCCATTTCTTCACCGTCCCAGTAGGTGGCGTGGGCCATGAATTCCATGCTGTCGAGCGTGAGCGGGACGCCGGCGGCCATGCGGTCGCGCATTTTGTCGAAGGAGCCGGTCAGGGTGAAGAGGAAGGCGGCAGAGAAGAAGATCAGCAGGCCGGTTTGCCAGAATTTGCGCCAGCCGGGGGTCCAGCCGTCGAGGTCAGCCAGAGTCGAGGCGAGGGCCAGTCCGCCGGCGATGGCGAACAGCACCCAGGCCTGCATGTAGAGTTTGAAGATGGTGTTCATGCGCCCAAGATCGCCAGAGAGGGCGAAGAGTTCCACAAACAGGGTAATGGTTAGGGCGGTGCCAATCAGGAAGAGGGCCATGCGTTTGGCTTCCGGCTGATTGGGACGCAAAATAAGGAGCAAAGCCCAGGCTGCCAACGGTAAAATGAACCAGGCAATTTTTGCGCCGCCAACAAAAATGAGCAGGAACAAAACAACGATAAAAGCGGCCAGGGCAAGTTCAATCAGGATGACATAGGGCTTGAGTTTTTTGAGCGACGAGAGCGGGGTTTGGGCCAGCCATTGAATCGTTTCCCAGCCCATCCACAGGATGATGACGTAGAGGAAGAGGCCCCAATGCGTCCAGTAAGACCAGATGGGCGTGCGTGAGCCTTCCCAGCGATTGACTTCGCTGTAGCCCAACCCAAACCATTGGGCGTAAGGTTGGTAAAGGGCCAGGGCAAAGAAAACCAGCGCGCCAACCGCCGCCAGGCCAAGCAAGCCGCGCAGCAGAACGGGCGGCAGGCCAGTTTTGATCGGCAGCCAGTCGATTTCGGCGTAGCGGATGAAGGCGTAGAGCGTGACAATTGCGCCGAGGGCGAGGTAGGTGGGGAAGTCCCAGGTATTGGTGGGGCGTAACGCGCCAATGACCAGGCCACCAAAAGCCAGGGTCGCCAGCCAGCGTTTGGGCGACAATCCACGCGCGAAGAGGGACGAAATCGCCCAGGCGATGACGAGGGTCATAATCGGCAGGGCAATCATGTGGGCGTGCAGGTCACTGTAGATAAAGGTGAAGAGCGGAAATTCGGTAATTTCGTTGCCATCGCCAGGCGGCAGAACGCGGCTGGCATTCCAGTACCACTCGCCCATTGGCACGGGCAATCCGCCGCCGGTGATGGATTTGAACAGGCCCTGCAAGGCCCAGCCCCAGCGCTGTGGAATCCAGACATCGGGATTGTTGAAGGTGTCGTTTCCAACAGCCAGTTTTTGCAACGCGTGGTAAATGGTGCGGATGGTGCCGAGGTTGCCGACCAATACCAATCCGGCGGCGGCGCCGAACCCGGCCATCAGGCGGCCATCGAGCCAGTTGGAGTTTGCGTTGGCGTCGTCTTGGGGTTGTTTGCGGGCGCGGTCATACAGGTTCCAGGCGGCGGAAAAACCGCCCAGGGCCAGCATGGCAAACAAACTCGGCAAGAGGAAGTTGTAGGCAATCGAAGGCGTGAGCGCCAGAAGTTTGACCGGCGTGCCAACCAGCACGAAGCCGTAATAGTAGTAGTTGATGTATCCACCGGCGAACCAGGGATCATAGGGCGGGAAGGTGGTACTTCGCAGCACGGCGTTGAAATAGGCGAAGTCCATCGGGCGCTCGCCGCCTTTGGCCGGGTGCCACAAATCAGGGTTGCCCAGGCGAATGAACAAATCGACCAGGAAAAAGGCCAGGAAGAGGGCTTCAACGATCAGAAAATACCGTCCGCGCGCGCGGATTTCTTCGCGCAGGCTCTCGCGCTGGTAGCGGGCCGCGAGCAGGCCCAGGGCGGTTATCAGTCCGAAAGCCAGGGCGATGGTGGCGCGGGTATAGACACTGCCCAGCGACGCGCCAAACCAGGCCAGCCAGGCCAGCAGCATCAGCCCGGCAAAACGGGCCAGCGGATATCCGCCATCACGCAAACCCGGCAGGAGCAGGCGCAAAAGCGGATAAGTGACAACCCCCAGCACAAACAGGAAGAGATACCAGAGCAGCAGGCCCAGCACCGGGAAACGGTTCTGGAGATAGTCATACGAGAAGAGCGCGTTCCAATCGCCACCAGCGCGTTGGACGGCATAGCGCTCCGGCGAGAGCATCATGCCGAAGGAGGCCGTGCCGAGACCCTGACCGGTCAGTTGGGCGGCTTCGGGCGCGCCGAGCAGATGACAGAGGCCCGGCTGGCCGAGGCAAACACGCGGAGTCATCTCGCCGCCGGGGAAATCTCCGGCGCGGCGCGGGGTCAGGCGCACGACCTGGGTCAGGTCGATGGGGCTGAGGATGTCGCGCACGGCTTGCGGGTCATATTGCTCGGTCTTTTGAAAGAGCAGGACTTTAGGGTGATCGTAGACGGTAAAGGCTTCGTCGGCCAGTTGGGTGTTGAACTCCAATTGCCAGCCACCCTCACCCCCGGCCCCCCTCCCGGTAAGAGAGGGGAGACTCAGGGTTGGGTAGGAATCAAAGACCTGAATCAGTTCGTAGCCCAAAATGCCCTGATAATCGCCGGGGCGGGCGGTGGCGTAGCAGTTCAGCACATCGGCATCGGCGGGGCAGCCGAGCAGGGCATAGTAGAAAGCCGTTGTAAGCGGGTAACGCTCCGGGACGCGGGTGGTGGTTCCCCACTGCCGGTTGGATGAGATGAAAAGGTAATCGCCGCCATCCAGCGCGTCGTAAAAGAGTTTTAATTTATCTTCGTTGTCGTCCCAATAGGCCTGGAATTTGAGATCGCCTTCGTAAATGCCGCCGTAGCCGTCGTAACCATCCATGCGCAGAGGCAGTCCATCGTCCCAGTCGGTTTCGCTAACGATGGACGAGCCAAAAAAGGTCAATTCGCCGTCGGCTTCGATGCGCAGATGATAGGTTTGGCCTTCTTCGAGGCGGCTGGTGGTATCAAAACGCACAGTGTAGGGCCGGCCACGTTCGGGCTGGGGGGCAAAGAAATTGTCCTGCACGGCGGCGGAGGCCAGAATGGTATCAGGCTCAAAAGTGTGGTCACGTGAAAGAATGAACCTGACCACCTGCGTCCCATCAAAATTTGGCGCGCCGACATGGGCAAACGTCAGTTCACGCAATTCGCCGCTGTGCCGGGCAGTGAACTGCGTAACCAGCGGGGTGCTGGCAGTAATGACAAATCCGCGCTGGAAAGACAGGGGTTGTTGGAGAATTTCACCATCCTGCGCCACGCGCACATTAATCGGGCCGGGAACATTCTGATAAATCCAGCGGGTGGCTTGCACGCGGGCATGGTCGCGGGTGTAGATGCGCGTAAAAGCGTGCGCCCAGCCAAAGGTGGAAACCAGCACCGCCGCGCCGAGCAAGCCATAAAAGGCAACACAGAGCGGGTTGGCGCGTCCCTGTTCCGCGCGCCAGCGCGGGCCGTTGAAAACCAGCCAGGCCGCCATAATCGCCAGCAGCGGGTAGATCGGCAACTGGTAGCGCATGGTCGGGTTCCACTCCATCGACTGCCAGAGGAAGTAGGCCAGAGTCCAGAACCAGAGCAGCAGATGCTGTTGGGCCTCGCCGCGCAGAATACGCCAGCCCATATAGGCAAGCCCGGCAAAGGCCAGCAGGCCAAGCGGCAACCCCAGTCCCCAAGTAACCAAATTTTCAAAGGAATAGGTTGCCGAGCGGCGCGCCCATTGCAAGGCCGGCGGAAAATCGACATCGCCGCTGGCTTGCGAGCGTTGCTCGCTGATGACGCGCACCCAATCGGGATTGGGCAAAAGGCCGCTAAAGGCATACGGCTGGAAAATGCGGAAGGCGACGATGGTGAAGAATGCGCCCAGAACAAGGAACCCGACCAGCGTCCACAGGTAATCTTGTTTGCTCACCGGCGCGCCCGACCTGGCAACTGCTTCGGTTTCGAGAGGCGCGGAATCGGTTCCGAACGACTCGTCGAAAGATTCCGCCTGATCTGCTTCGGCTGGGGACTCGGCTGTGGGCGACTCCCGCAGGGAAGCAGAATCATCGGTTTCAGGCTCACGGCTGACACGCCAGAAATGCAGCAATAACGCCAGGGGCAGCAAACCAGCCACCGGCGCGGCATTCAGTTTGGAGGCAATAGCCATGCCGGTTGCCAGACCAAAGAAGATCGAAGCGCGAAACAAGTCCGAGGTCAGAATGCCGCGCAGGGCCGCTCCCCAGCCGGTTCCCAGCCCGTCGACGCGCATCCGCCCGGCGAGGACGACATCCAGCGCGAAGTAGGCAGAAAGGAGCATGAAGAAGGTGGGGAAGTTATCGACCGTGTAGAAGTGGGATTGCTGAATGGGCATCACCGCCAGGGCGTAAAAAGCCGCCGAGAGCAGACCCACCCGCCGCCGGTACAGGCGCGAGGCAATCAGGTAGACGAGGAAAATCGAGCCGAGGTCAAACAGGGCAGACATTTGCCGCCCGGCCAGGGCAATTTCGTCGTAACCGGTCATGCCGGTAAATTCGGCCACATAGCGAACGAGGAAAACCGGCAGAGTGCCGTAGACGAAAAATCCATAACCGCGATTGGCCGGGTTGAGGGGCGAGTTGGCGGTATCAAAATACTCGCCAATTGAAATCCATTGCTTTTGTTCGAGAGGACAATCCCAGGCCGAAAGGCCGGGATCGTCGCAACCTTTGACCGGCGAAATGGCGCTGGAAACCATTGTCAGGAAGCGCTCGTCGGGGTGCAGGTGTTGGCTTTCGTCCCAATCGGAGAGCAGGGCCGGGATTTGACCGCGCCCGGTTAAGCCCAGCCAGAGTTCGTCGAGCGTCCAGTTGGGGCCAATGAAACGGAAATAAGCCCCAAAAATGAGGACGAGGATGAGGAGCAGGTCAAAAAGCCAGGAAAAAGAGAGTTTTTTCATAAGGGTTACGGGATCGAAATATCAATATCAGAAATATTCAGCGTTTCAGAAACAGAGAATATCCAAAAATCGCGTCCTACCAGGCCTGGGGCGGCTTGATGATAACTGAGCGAGCCATTGGGGTAGACCGAAGCGAGCAATTCAAGCGATTCCAAATCGTTTTGTTTGATAAAAAAGATTTTGTTGCCTTCGATGGAAGTGGTATCGCCCACCTGGTCGGGCCACAAGACCGGGTCGTAGGTTGGGTCGCCATACTGGACCCCGACCAGCCGGGTATCGACCCAATGCGGATAGGCCATTACCCAGGCGTTCTCAGGCTGGTTGCCAGAGAGTACAAAAGATTGAATAACTTTTGAAATTTCAGAAACATTCCAAACGCTGTAACGGTAATCTGAGTAGTATTTATTGAAGACCAAATCGTAATTTTGGAAAGCCGAGAGCGCGAACAGGAAGGTAAGCAGGCCCAGCGCGGTTTTGCGCCAGCCCATGCGCGTAAGGCTCTGGTAGAGCGCATCGAGCGCAAAAGCAACGATGATAAAAACGGGAATATAGGCGCCGCCCGTGCGGTTGAGCGACGGATTTTCAAGCGGAAAAGCCAGCGAAAGCACGGAGGGCATTAGCAGCATCGGGATGGAAAGCACGAGGAAGAGATCACGCCAATCGCGGCGGCGCAGATAGCGCAAGGTGAGCAGGATGAAACCAAAGACAAAAAAAGCGGCGGAAACAACATCGAGGGCCGGGCGACCAGAGATCGAATGCGCCCAAATCTGACCGTTATCGACATTGAACATCAACATCGCGTTTTTGAGGTTGTCGAGGAAAATGGGCAACGGCTCGCCGGGCAAGGGCGATTCGGCGTCGGAGATGCGGGTCATGGCGCGGTAGGCAACCATGTCGGGCCGGTCGATGGTGTAACGAAAGAGCGGTAAAAATACGAGCAGGGCGGCAAACACCAATGCAAACGATGCGTGCAACACTTGCTGGCGCAAAATCGCGTTACGCCAATGATGCAGAAGAAACAGGCCAATAAATAAGGCCACGAAAATCGGCACGAAACGGAAAGAACTGTATCCGTGCAGGCCCAAACCAAGAAACAGGCCCGAAAGAATGAAATCATTGCGATTGTTGGTGCGCAAACCACGCACCAGATAGTACAGGGCCGGCGCGGCAAAAAGCGGATAAAGCGGAAAGCGCAGCCCAACCCGGCTGATGACATTCGGCCAGTAGGCGATGGCGGTAAAGGCCAGGGCCAGCAGGCCAACCCGTTTGTTGAACAATTCCTTGCCCAGTAAATAAACATAAGGCAGGGTAAAAAAACCGGCTAAAACGGTGCCAAGTTTAAGCGAAAGGTAAGAAAGGCCAGTGCCAAACAAGGTTCCAACCGCCAGGGTAAGGTACATTTGGAAAAATTCGCGCCCGGTGTTACGGTCGAAAAAGGTTTTGGTTTCGCCCTGGCTTAAATCATAGACATCGAGCAACTTTTCGGCATGGTCGCTGAAAGGCTCCGCGGGAACAATGGTCAAATCTGAGAAGCGGTAAAAGGCAGCCAACGCCCAAACGGCCAGGAGCAGGAGTATCCAGGGCGTGACGGGAATAGACCAGGCCCCACGCGAGAAAAATTCGCGCGCTTGCTGCCAGCGTTGGGCCAGACTGAATTGGGGAATCCACAGGCTGTAAATGAAAAAGACAATCGAAAGCCCCCAGGCGAGGGTATTAAACCAGTTAAATTGACTCTCGCCAAACTTCAAAAAGCCAAAAATCGAAATTTCACCAAAAAAGAGAAAGGCGACCAGCGCAAACAATGCGGAGAGAAGCAGGGCGCGAGGCCGAAACAGGCCAGAATCTTCTTGCGGTTGGGCGGTTTGCAGGGCTGGCATAGCCCATTCGCCGCGCAAGACGGTCCAGGCGAGCAATAAAATGGCGAGAAAGTAAAAAGCCAGCGCCGGAACAGGCTGAGGAGCGGGCGGTTCCATGAACGATTGGCCGAAGATGGCAAATCCAACCGCCAGAATCGGACGCCAGGGGGTATTCAGCGTCTTCAACGAGAAAACGGGCCGGGCTGGGGAGGCCGGCGCTTCTGGCGCAATCAGGGGCTGGGATTCGAGCGCGGACGGCAAGGATGTCTCGCTGTCATCGGCTGGAATTTCTAATTTTTCGCGCGACCAGGGGTTGAGTTTGGATTTTAGATAATCCAGGACGCTTGGCTCTTGCATGAGAAAGATACACTCCAAAAAATAAATTATTGATTACATGCGCCGGGCAATATAAAACGTATAAGAACCCTTCTCCTGCGGCAGCGGCTCCTCGTAATAGCGGCGCAGAAAAGCCAGCAGGGGGGCCAAATTCCAGCGAGCCGGGGTGAGCAGCCAGCGTCCAAAGACTTTCTTGGTGATGAGCGAGGGCAGGCCGAAGTAATGCCCCCATTCCAGCACCGAGAGCGCAGACGGAGAAAAATAATGCCAGTATTTTTCGATTTTGAACCCGGCTTTTTCGAGGCGGACACCCCAGGTTTGCGGGTCGTCGCAGTGGTGATGGCGCGAAATTTTGTTAAAGAAAGCGCGATAGGCAGCGGCCAGCGGCTTGAGGCCCAGCGCATCAAAAAAACGCGCTACCGAAAGATTGGGCAAAAAGTTGTGGTTGGGAACGCAAAACACGAACAGCGCGCCCGGCTGCAAAACCCGGGCCGTCTCTTTCAAGACAAGATCAAGATGCGGGATGTGCTCCAGCACCGAGTTACTGACCGCGCTGGCAAATTGCCCGTCGGCGTAGGGCATGGTTCCGCCGTCGGCTTCAACCAGCAGGTTGTAGGCGTTGTATTGCCGGGCCTCGTGAATCGGTTCGTGCCAGGGGTCGAGGCCAACATCAAGGGGGCGGTCAAAAGTCAGGCTGGCGAAGTGACCGTCGCCGCAGCCCACGTCGAGGGTTGGGGCGGGCAGGTCGATATCCAGATAAAAACGCGATTCGACGGCGCGAAGCAAACCGCGAAAATAGGGCAGGCTGTTGGTGTGCAAGTAGAGAAAATCTTTGTTTAACGCGGCGGTTTTTTTTTCCATCTTAAAGAATTGGCTCCAGGGTCAGGATGATGCAAAATGCGCGGTCAGGTCGCGCCACCAGGAATCGCGCTCGCCCGGAACGAAGGGCAGGTAAAGCGTGAGACGATCGGCCAGGCCGGCGTAACGCTGCTGGAGCGTTTCGGCAAGGTCGGCAGGGGTTGCGGCTTCGGCGACAAAAGTGGTCAGAATTTTATCATTGATAAGGGCGGGCATGGCAGCCCAATCGCCACGCGCGGCCAGCGTGGAGAGTTTTTCGGCAACTTCGTCCCAGCCGTGGATGGACATGACCGGGCGGTAGGAGGGCGTGGAAGCGTAAAAAGAAATTTGCTGGCGGCAGTATTCGCGCTCTTGCTGGCTGGTTGCGGCAAAAACTGATGCAGAAATGACAACGTCAGCCCGCGCGCGGCCCTGCCCTTCGGCGCCGCGCTGGATGGCGGGTAGCAGCGTCTCGCGCAGGTAATCAGGCGTGTGAAAGGGATGGACAAGAAAGCCATCGCACAATTCCCCGGCCAGTTTTGCCAGGCCGGTATTCACTCCGGCGATGTAGATGGGAACCCCCTTCCCGGCCTCGCTCTGCGGCAGCGGGCCAGGATTGAAAAAGGGCGACATGAGCGTAATTTTGTAATACTCGCCGCGAAAATTAAGCGGCGCGCCGGTTTGCCAGGTCTTCCACAAGGCGCGCATGACCTGAATTTGCTCGCGCAACTTGCCAGTGACAGAAGCGGGCCAGTCCATGCCGAAACGACGCTCGATGTGCGGCTTGACCTGCGTCCCCAGGCCGAGCAGGAAGCGTCCGTTTGACTGCGCGGCCAGATCCCAGGCGGTGTAGGCCAGGGTGGCTGGCGAGCGCGCAAACGAGACGGCGATGCCGGTTCCCATTTGAATCTGGCTGGTGTGTTCGGCAATCAGCGCGTGCGGCAGAAAGGGGTCGTGCTGGGTTTCAGTCGTCCACAGGCAGTTGAAGCCCATTTTTTCAGCGGCGGCGGCAATGGCAGCGACATCCGAAAGTTGAACAGGGGGCAGGGCGGCATCCAGTTTCATGGGGTTCCTCCAGACCTGACATTTCTCATTAAATTCTCAATCCAACAAATAAGCCGTTATCCAGTTCGCGGTGGCTTCGAGGGCTTCAACGTGAGTGCGCTCGTAGTTATGCGAAGCATCGACCCCGGGGCCAATCAGGGCAACGGCTACATCGCCGCCGGCGCGCCAGAATGCGCCGCCATCCGAACCGTAGTAGGGATAAATATCAATCTTGTGCGGGATGTTGTAAATGCCCGCCAGCCGGCGCAGTTTCTGGCTCAGGCCATGATGATACGGGCCGCCGCTGTCTTTAACGCACAGGGTGGCGTGAAACTCGTCTGATTCCTGGCCGACGCCAATGGCGGCCATATCCACCGCGACCAGTTCCTGCACTTCGGAGGGGATTCCCGCCGCGGCGCCGTGCCCAACCTCCTCGTAATTGCTGATGTGGAAGTAGGTGGTTTGGGCCGGGGTGAGATTGGCTTCGGCCAGGGCTTTGATGGAGGCCAATAGCGCGGCAACCCCGGCTTTGTCGTCCAGAAAGCGGGCGCGGATGAAGCCTTCGGTCAGTTCGACGCGCGGGTCGAAGACCACGAAGTCACCCACCTGAATCCCCAGGGCGAGGGTCTCTTCGGCGCTGGCGGTGCGGGCATCGAGGCGGACTTCCATCGTCTCTTCGCTGCGCTTGCCGTCGTTGGCGGCGGCAGCGTGAACATGCACGGAGGCATCTTGAAAGAGGTAGGAACCGCGAACCCGTTTGCCACTCTGGGTCAGCACCCAGCAGCCTTCGGTCTCTACCGCGCTCAGGAGCAAACCGCCCAGGCGGGTGAGTTTGAGGCGGCCATTGGGCTTGATTTCCTTGACCATGCCGCCGAGGGTGTCGACATGCGCGGTGAGCGCGCGCGGGGTATCCTGGCTGCGCCCGTGCCAGCGGGCGACGAGCGCGCCTTTGCGCGTGCGAGTCGTTTGCAGGCCCAGCAAGTTGAAGGCGGCCAGTTCACTTTCTACCAGAGAAATTGCCGCGTCGGTATAACCGGTTGGGGAGGGCGTATTGAGCAGACGGGTTAAAAAATCGAGCAGATAGGGGGTATTAAGGGGAGGTAGGGATGACATGAAACTCCTTCAATCAGGCAAATCTTCAAAACTGGCAATCTTCGCGCGCCAGGCAGGGGTAGGCGTTTATTATACCCGCCCCAACCGTTGCTGATGAACGCAGGTAGGCAACATTTCACAAAAAACGCCGGTGAGAGTACAATTCAATCATGGACGAAATCCGCCGCCATACGCCAGACGCCAACCGCCTGAGCATTCTTTCTGCCGGGGTACTATTGACCTACGCCCTGCCGCGCCTGCTTGAAACCCCCAGCCCAATTCTGAACTGGAACCTGCTCGGCCTGTTGGCGCTGGAAATTCCTCTTGACCTGAGCCTTATCACCATTTTCCTGGCGGCCATCATCACCGCCGCAGGCATGAACTGGATTCTCCGCGCGCACCCGGCCTACGAGTCAGAAATCAGTCTGCAACATTGGATTTTACCCGCCCTGAGCGCGTTTGCCCTGGGCATTCCGCTCTACAATTTTGCCCCCGGCCCGGCCTGGTGGGTCAGTTTCTTTCTGGGCGGGGCCTTGCTCTTGATGATTTTCGTCGCCGAATACATCGCCCTCGATTCATCAGACACGCGCTACGCCATCGCTTCAGCCGGGTTGAGCGCGGTGGCTTTTTCGCTCTTCCTGATTCTTTCCAGCGCGCTTTCTTTTGCCGGGGCGCGCCTGATCTTGTTTTTGCTGGTCGTCTTTCCATCGGCAGCGCTGGTCAGCCTGCGGGCTATTCACCTGCGCACAGGCAAATGGGAATGGCAATGGGGGCTGGTCATTGGCCTGATTTGCGCCCAAATCGCCGCCGCCCTGCACTACTGGCCGCTTTCGCCCGTCCAGCATGGATTGATGACCCTGGCCCCGCTCTACGCCCTGACCGGCCTGGTCGTCAATTTAGACGAAGCCGCCAGTCCGCGCAGCGCCCTGATCGAAGCCGGTATCTATTTTGGTCTGTTTTATCTGGTGGCGCTGCTTACAGGCTGATGAAAAATCAAAAAATCATCATCCCCCGCGCCTTGTGGCAGGCCATGCGCGAACAAGTCTGCCGCGAAGCCCCGCTGGAAGCCTGCGGCTTGCTGGCCGGAGAAAACGGACGCGCCCAGGCCATTTACCCAATTAGCAACATTCTGGCAAGCCCGGTACGATTTCGCATGGCCCCCTACGAGCAGTTACAAGCCTTTGAAGCCATCGAACAGACCGGGCAAACGTTACTCGGCATCTACCATTCGCACCCCAGCGGCCCGGCTACGCCATCAGAAACCGATTTGCAAGAATCGCGCTATGCCGTTATGAACCTGATTTGGTCGCCCAATGCGGGAATCTGGTCGGCGCGGGCTTTCTGGCTTGATACGAGCGCGGCTGCTGAAATTACAATCGAAATTGAAGAAGAGCAACTTCCATAAATCTTGTGTGTTACCATAAGCGCAAAACAATGGTTCTTCAAGATTTGTCGTAAAGAAAGCCGCATATTGGGGTGTGAACGTGTGTACACACGTTCACACCCCAATATGCGGAACTTACCACGGCAGTCCCAAAGAGCAAAAACAATGTCTGTGTGGAGGAAATGGAATGCAAATTCTGCTGGATTTAGGGTTAGTCTTGCTGGGCTACCTGCTTGGCTCAATACCCTTTGGCCTGATTATTGTCAAACTAAAAACGGGAAAAGATATTCGTCAGGTTGAAAGCGGGCGCACGGGCGGCACCAATGCCCTGCGCGCGGCTGGCTTTTGGGCCGGGCTTGGCACAGCCTTGCTGGATATTTTCAAAGGAACCGTCGCTGCCTGGATCGCGCTGACGTTTACCGATAACGCGCTGATTCACGCGCTGGCCCCCATCGCAGCGGTGCTGGGTCACAATTACTCGGCTTACCTGCCCGAATTTGACGAAAAAGGCAGGTTCAAGCGTTTGCGCGGCGGCGCCGGCGGTGGCCCGGCGGCTGGCGGCGCTTTAGGCTTATGGCCTGAAGCCGGATTGATTGTTATTCTGGTTGGCGCGCTGGTCTTTTTTGGGCTTGGATACGCATCGGTCACAACCATCAGCGTCGGCGTAACGGCAACCGCCATCTTTGCAATACGCGCCTGGTTGGGCTACTCTCCATGGGAATATGTGCTATACGGCGCGCTGACGGTCATCATCCTGCTATGGGCCTTGCGCCCCAACCTGAAAAAACTGGCCGATGGCAGCGAGCGCGTGGTAGGCATCAGCCTGCATGGACGGATAAAAGCCAGGCAGGAAAAGACGCGCTCGCTGAAATAAACCGCGCAATCAAAAACGGACATCCTGACGGGCGTCCGTTTTTTGATTCAAGACCTGGCAATCACCTCGGCGCAGGCCAGAGCGTATTCGCCGCCGGTATCTTCGGCTTCATCCAAATCCCACCAGGCCGAGAGCAGGCAGTGGCACAATCCCCAATCGCGCAGGTGGGCGCGGGGCAGGCCAAGATGTTCGCTCAAAATCGCCAGGCGGCGCTCGGTCAGGCGGGTCGGGTTGTCTACTTTCAGCAGATCGTCCCAGGGGTTGATGAGCAATGGCCCAACTTCGTAGCCAACCGGCCCAAGCACGCCTTTCGGGTCAATCGCCAGCCAGCCACATTCGCTCCGTTCCGCGCTCAAAATATTGAAATGGTGCAAATCGCCATGAATCAGCATCGACGGATTGGAATCGTGCAACAAATCTGGCAGCAGCCCTTCAACCCGCGCCACCAGCCAGGCCGGGAACGGCCCCGTGCCGCCGCCATAACGCGGGCGCAGACCGTCGAGCGCGGCGAACCATTCCCGCAGCAGAATGAACGACTGTTCAGGCGGAGCCGGACGCCATAGACGGGTCATCACCTGGCAGGCAATCTGGGTGCGGGCTTCGTCATCCGCCTGGGCAGCCAACATCTCACCGGGTGACAATCGTTCGAGCAGGAAGGCATAATTCTCGTCATCCGATTCTAGCAAGCGGCAAGCCCCCTGCCCAGCGAACAAGCGCAAGGCGCTCATCTCGCTCAACAATTCGCGGTTAGGAACACCGATTTTCAAAACCGCTTGCGTTCCGTCGGCGCGGGTAGCGGGGCAAACATAGTTGTAGGAAAGCAAAAACGGCTCACCCAGGGACAAATCCCAACGATGAGCCGCATTGTTGAGCAATTCAGGCAAAGCCGCCAGCCAGCGCCGACCTGCTTCGCCAAATGAAACGCGAATGTTGCGGATAAAAGAATCGGGGAGGTTCACGACAAGCCAGAATTGACTAAAACAAACCTACCCAAACCTGCCGGTGATGTAATCTTCGGTGCGCTTCTTTTTAGGGGCTGTAAAGAGCGTTTTGCCATCGCCCGATTCAATCAGTTCGCCTTGCAGGAAGAAAGCGGCGTAATCGGCGGTACGAGCGGCCTGCTGCACCGAGTGTGGCACAAGAACGACGGTGTAATTCTTCTTCAGTTCTTGCAGCGAGGCTTCCACCTTGCCAGTTGAAATCGGGTCGAGGCCGCTGGTAGGTTCATCGAGCAGGATGATTTCAGGCTGAAGAGCAAGCGAACGCGCCAGGCACAGACGCTGCTGCTGGCCGCCGGAGAGGGCAATCGCGGGATCATCCAACCGGTCATGGACTTCATCCCACAGCGCGGCTTGCTGTAAACTGCGCCTGACGGCTTCATCCAGTTTGGAGGCGCGCCGCTCGCCGGCCAATTCCAGGCCGTAGGTCAGGTTCTGGCGAATCGACATGGGCAGCACCACAGGCCGGGCAAAGACCATGCCAACCTTACGGCGCAGGGCAGTAACGTCTGTTTGCCGGTCAAAAATATTTTGCCCGTCAATCAGAATGCGCCCCGACATTTTCTTTACATCGGCCAGGTCGTTCAAACGATTCAGACAGCGCAACAGGGAAGATTTTCCACCACCTGCCGGGCCAAACAAAACCGTAACAGCATTAGCCGGAATGCTGAGGCTAATATTGCGCAAGGATTCGGTGCCATCCTCATAATGCAGGGAGAAATTTTCGATGACAATTTTCATGGGTTTACCACTGACGGCGCGCCCGCGCGCGGGAACGGATGAAGTTGGCAAGCAGGTTCATCGTCAAAACGAAAGTAATCAGCACGAGCGCGGTGCCGTACTGAATCTGGAAGGGCATTTCGGGGATTTGGGTCGAGATGACGAACAGGTGATACGGCAGGGCCATGGTCGCGTCAAAAGGCGATCCGGGCAAACGCGGCAGGAAGAACGCCGCGCCGGTGAACAGAATCGGGGCCGTTTCTCCGGCGGCGCGGTTGAGGCCGAGAATGATTCCGGTGATAATGCCCGGCAGGGCTTCGGGCAACACAATCCGGCGGATGGTCTGCCAGCGGGTGGCGCCGACCGAAATCGAAACCGTCCGAAAGGCTTGCGGCACGGCCCGCAGGGCTTCCTCCGAGGTGCTGATGATGACCGGCAGGGTCATAATCGAGAGCGTGAGCGAGGCCGAAAGGATGCTTGTGCCGAATTGCAGGAAGAAGACGAACAGGCCCAACCCAAACAAACCGTAAACCACCGAGGGGATGCCCGAAAGGTTGATAATCGCCAACCGAATCAGGCGCGTGAGCGTATTATCGGAGGCATACTCTGAAAGATAAATGGCCGCCGCCACGCCAAGCGGCACCGAGAAAATAGCCGTGCCGAGCGTCAGATAAAAGGTGCCGACAATGGCCGGCCAGATGCCGCCGGAACGCATCCCATTAAAGGGCATGGCGGTAATAAATTCCCATGAAATGGCCGGAGCGCCCTGGGTAATGACAAAAGCAATAATCAAAAGAATCGGTAAAACGGTGATGAAGGACATCAACGTTAGCAGGCTGAAGCCCAAACGCTGCGCAAGGTTGCGATTCATCAGGATAGCACCCTTTCTGCGCGTTTTTTCTGGCGGAAGACGACGCTGGAGGCGGTGACGTTAACAATCAGGGTAATCAAGAACAGGATGATGCCGATAAAAAACAGGGTGTGATAATGGACGCTGCCGCTGGCAACTTCGCCCATTTCAGCGGCGATGGTGGCCGTCATGGTGCGGACAGGGGAGAACAGCGACCCCAAACCGGTTGCCAGCACCGGAGCGTTGCCCGTCACCATCATCACGGTCATCGTCTCGCCGATGGCGCGGCCAATCCCAAGCATGACCGCCGTCAGCACGCCAGAGCGGGCCGCCGGAAGGGTGACGCGCCAAATGGTCTGCCAGCGGGTGGCGCCCAGCGCCAGGGCCGCATCGCGATAGGAGCGCGGGACCGAGTCGAGGGCGTCTTCCGAAATCGAGACGACGGTTGGGATGGCTATCAGGCCGAGGAGCAGGGAACCGGCCAGGGCGGTCAGGCCGGTTGGCAGGTCGAGCAAAATCCGCAGGTTGGGGGCCAGGACGAGGATTCCCAAAAATCCCAGCACCACCGAGGGCAATCCGCCGAGCAGTTCTACCAGCGGTTTGAGAATCTCACGCGCCCAGCGCGGGGCAATTTCGGAAATAAAAATGGCAGTACCGACCCCAAACGGGATGGCGACCATCATGGCCCCAACGGTGACAATCACCGAACCGGAAATCAGCGGCAGGATGCCGTAATACGATTCGATGGGGTACCAGCGTTCACTGAACAAATTGCCCAGGCTGACTTCCCCCAGGGTGGGCAAGCCTTCGCGCATGAGAAAATAAAAAATCAGGGTGACGAATACAATGGCTGAATAGCCGGAGGCCTTGATCAGGCGCGTGATGACAAACTCGCTATAGGAAAGGTCTTTTTCCATCGGCTTTCTTCAAATTTTAAGGATAGTGTTTCTTGCCAACTGGCACAAACCCCAGATCGGCGACGATTTGCTGGGCTTCGTCAGAGAGAATCCAGTCCAGGTATTCCTTCGTCACGCCTTCGGGTTGTCCTATGGTGTAGATATACAGGTCACGGGCAATGGGGTATTGGCCGCTGTTGACGGTTTCAATGGAGGGGCTGATATATACGCCGCCGGTTGTTTTGGCGATTGCCAGCACTTTCAAATCGTGAGGAACATACCCCAGGCCATCGTAGCCAATGGCATTGGGGTTTTGGCGCACCTCGTGAATAATGCCTTCGGAGGAGGGTAGCAAGAGGGTATTGGTGGCGAACAGGGTCTTGTCGTCATCTTCGCCCAGGCGCAGCACTTCTTCAAGGAAGTAAACATGCGTGCCGGAGTTCGTTTCGCGTGAAAGGCGCACAATGGGCCGGTCTTCGCCGCCCAGTTCACGCCAGTTGTTGATTTTTCCGCTGTAAATATCGGAGAGTTGCGGCAGGGTTAAGGCATTAACCGGGTTATCAGGGTGAACGATGATGGCAATCGCATCACGGGCGACAATGAACTCAATCGGCTCACTGCCACTGGCTTTTGCCCGCTCAACTTCTTCAGGCTTGATGGCGCGGGAGGCATTGGCAAGGTCTACCGTGTTGTTGAACAGGGCGGCAATTCCTGTACCAGAACCGCCGCCAGTAACAGAAATACGCACGTTTGGATTGACATCCTGATAACGCTCAGCCCAGCCCAGGGCCAGGTTGACCATCGTATCAGAACCTTTATTTTGGATATACACCGCTTCATCACCCCTGGCAGCGGCCTGGGCCTCGGAACCGGAACAACCACTTACAAGCAAAAAAAGAGAGAGAAGAAGATAGGCAAGATTTTTCATCGGGGCGAATTATACCCGGTTTGAGAGATGAAAATTGCGCATGAGAGTAGCAAAACAGGCCTGTGGTAAAAATCAAATTCTCGGTTAAAATCATGGCATGAAAGAATCCGTCTTCTCGATCCAAAACCTGAACTTTTACTACACCGCCAAACCCGCCCTGTTAAATATCAACATGGAAGTATTGCCCAACAAGGTGACAGCCCTGATTGGCCCTTCGGGCTGCGGCAAATCCACCTTCCTGCGCTGCCTGAACCGGATGAATGACACCATCGAAGGCACGCGGGTTGAGGGGAAAATCATGCTCAAAAACCAGGACATCTACGCCCCGAATATGGATGTGGTTGACCTGCGCCAACGCGTCGGGATGGTTTTCCAAAAGCCCAATCCGTTTCCGCAATCGATTTATGATAACGTAGCCTTTGGACCGCGCGTGCTGGGGCTAAACAAAGATAAAGCCAGCCTTTCTGAGAATGTTCAGCGCAGCCTGGAATCTGCCGCGCTGTGGGATGAAGTCAAAGACAAATTAAACGACGATGCCATGAGCCTGTCGCTCGGCCAGCAACAACGGTTGTGCATTGCCCGCGTATTGGCGGTGCAACCGGAAGTCATCCTGATGGACGAATCGACTTCGGCCCTTGACCCAATCGCCACCCTGCGTATCGAAGAACTGATTGCTGAACTCAAGCAAAAATACACTATCGTGATTGTCACCCATAACATGCAGCAAGCGGCCCGCGTCTCCGATTTTACCGGCTTGTTCTGGCTGGGCGAACTGGTCGAATTTTCTGAAACCAACGCCATGTTCACCCGCCCCAAAATGGAATTAACCGAATCCTATATCACCGGGCGCATGGGATAATGCCCAACTTGAAAATTTTCGCTACGGAAAAAGTTCCACGCTCCGCTCAGGTCGATATAGCCCTTTTTGGGCCTCGTGTAACAACCGTTTTGCCATGCTTTCTCCAAAAACAGGAGAAGCATGGTTTTTTAATATCTGCAACAATCGCTGGTAAACATAGCGCGCATCCTGGGGTGATGAAAAAACGGCCTGGTCGCTCACATCTGAAAGAGAAAATTTAATATTCCAGCCATTGGCTGAGGCAGTAAAATTCAACTCGCGTAAAATTTCAGCCAGCAAAGGTTGGCGAGCCGGCGCGCTCAAGCGGGCAAACCAGTCTTTCATCAACCCTTTGAACGAATAATACAGAAAATATTCCTGCCAGGCCAGCGTTAAAGGGTCACTGCGATGCAACTGAACCCGGCAAATCGGCCCCGCGGCTTGCAGCAAACCAGCCAAACCACCTTCGGTGCAAGAAACCTGATTGGGGGCCACCAGCAACGCCAAATCGGCAGCAAGCCCGCGCCCAGGCAAAAGCGCAAAGCCATGCGCCTGAGGCCAGGAGCAATGCGCCAAAACCGGATGCAAACCTTGCCCCGCCCTCTCCAAAACACGCGGCAAATCTTGCGCGTCAACGTGAGCCGAGGTGACTTGCCCCGGCTGCTCCAGGAGAATTTTCACCAGGCGCAGGGTATTGGGGGTTAGCGCCAACAGACGCATAGCAACATCGGAGCCGCTGAGAGCCTGCGACAAATCCAAAGCGACCAAACGCTCCACGCCACTTGAAACTCGATACAAATTAACCACCTGTCCGCCAGCCAGCAAGGCCAACAAAGACATTCGCCCATCTTCCAGAGAACGCATCTCCAACAGGCTGGTTTGAAAATCACTTTGCAACCCGTGCAGGTTCGTCAAAAACTGCGCTCTGGAATACTGATGCCAACGACTGCCGGAAATTTCAAGCAGACTAAAAAAGTCTTTCATCATACAGCGATGGTAGCATAAGGTTCTTTTTTGAACCGTACAGCCTCATATCAAGGCAGTGACAGAAAAATAACATTTGGTTAACAAATCCGTAAAACGGCATCGAAACTCCACCCAATTTGGTAGAAAAACTGTATACTGGAAGCACTCACAAAATCTCGCAAACAATTCCCACCAGGCCTGGAGAAACCAATGAGTCAACCAGAAAACTCAGAAACAACGCCCCAACCCAACGACAAGCGCGAAATCTTCGGCTGGGGCATGTACGATTGGGCCAACTCGGCCTTCAGCACCACCGTCGGCACCGTTTTTCTGGGGCCTTACCTGGCGTCCCTGGCGCGTGAAGCCGCCAAACTCGAATTTGCCGCCAAAAACGGATTCGAGTGGACCGAAGCCCTGGCCGCCCAATACCCCCTGACGGTTAATCTGGCAGGATTCCAGGTCGCCCCGGATTCTTTCCTGCCCTACTGCATCTCGTTTTCGGTTCTCCTGCAAGTCATCTTCCTGCCTATTCTGGGTGCCATTGCCGATTACTCGCAAATGCGCAAGCGCATGATGCAATTCTTCGCCACCATTGGCGCAATCGCCACCATCGCCTTCTTTGGCGTCACCGGCGAGGTGTGGTGGCTGGGCGGACTGCTCTACATCATCGCCAACCTGTCATTCGGGGCGGCCATCGTCTTCTACAACGCCTACCTGCCCGACATCGCCACCGAAGACCAGCGCGACAAAGTCTCCTCCTACGGCTGGGCGCTCGGCTACATCGGCGGCGGATTACTCCTGCTGCTCAACCTTATTTTCTACACCTTCCATGAAGATTTGGGTGTGCCAACCGGCCTGGCTATTCGCATCAACCTGGCCTCGGCCGGCGTCTGGTGGCTCGGATTTTCCTTCATCACCTGGGCGCGCCTGCGCTCCCGCCGCGCCGCCCGACCACTGCCGCCCGGCGAAACTTATCTGGGCATTGGCTTCAAACAACTCGCAAAAACCATCCGCGAAGTCAAAAACTTCCCTGAAACGCTTAAGTTCCTGCTGGCCTACTTCCTCTACAACGACGGCATTCAAACCGTCATCGCCGTTTCGGCCACTTTCGCCGCCGCGCCGCTCATCAACGGCGGCCTCGAGGTAGACCAGCAAACGCTCACCATCGTCATCCTGATGATTCAATTCGTCGCCTTCGGGGGCGCGCTGCTTTGGGGTTGGCTGGCTGGCAAAATGGGCGCAAAAGAATCAATTGTTTTCAGCCTGGTCATCTGGTCAGCAGTCGTCATCTACGCCTACAGCGGCCTTTACGGCGATAGCCGCATCCTTCAATTCTACATTCTCGGCTTCTTCATCGCCCTCGTCATGGGCGGCAGCCAGGCCATCAGCCGCAGCCTGTTCGCCCAAATGATTCCCGACGGCAAAGAAGCCGAATACTACTCCTTCTACGAAGTCTCCGAACGCGGCACCTCCTGGATCGGCCCGCTCGTCTTCGGCCTGATGAACCAGATTTTCGGCAGTCTGCGCCCGGCCCTGCTCGCGCTCATCTTCTTCTTCGTAGCCGGATTGATGATCCTGCCCTTCGTCAACGTCAAAAAAGCGATTGCCGACGTAAAGGCTTACGACAAGAACGCCCAAGCGGAATAAAAAATCAAAAACGGCGCGGAGAATCTCCGCGCCGTTTTTGATTTAATTACCAACTGCTCACACCCGTCCTGAGCGGAGCGTTTTTCAGCGTAGTCGAAGGACGCCTGGCTCCGTAAAATCTATTCAAGACCCGCCAACCAACCCCACCAGCGCTTCGTAAGTCGCGGGGATAATTTTGGGAGATTGAAACGACTCAACCACGATGGCCGGGTCCTTCAACCCATGCCCGGTACACACCACCACAATTTTCTTCCCACGCGCATCAAACTGACCCGCAGCCGTTCTCGCCATTAAACCGGCCAATCCAGCCGCCGAAGCCGGTTCTACCCAAACCCCCTCGCTGGCAAGCGTTTTCTGAGTCGAGAGAATTTCCTCGTCCGAAACGGCCATGATGACTCCGTTCGACTCCTGGGCCGCTTCGAGGGCCTGTTCGCCCCGCGCCGGCTTCCCAATACGGATGGCCGTCGCCACCGTCTCCGGCTTGTCCACCGGATGTCCGAGCACCAGCGGCGCGGATCCA
Organism: Anaerolineales bacterium; assembly: GCA_034411635.1. Lineage (GTDB taxonomy): Bacteria > Chloroflexota > Anaerolineae > Anaerolineales > Villigracilaceae > UBA8950. The sequence continues at coordinate 1,692 of DAOUML010000152.1, read as the reverse complement.
GCCGCCTGCGCGCCCAAAATCCGAGGCAGGTCGGTCGCTTTTTCGCGATGATACTGCTTAAACCCAGCCCAGTATGACGTAATATTGCCGGCATTGCCCACCGGCAGGCACAACCAATCGGGCGCGCTGCCCAAAACATCGCAAATCTCAAAAGCCGCGCTCTTCTGACCCTCGATGCGATACGGATTAATCGAATTGACCAGCGCAATCGGCGTCTTCTGGGTAATCTCAACCACCAGCGAAAGCGCATCATCAAACGAACCCTGCACCTGAATCACCTCGGCCCCGTAAGCAATTGCCCCGGCCAGTTTGCCCGCCGCCACCTTGCCTTCGGGAATCAGCACAATCGCGCGCAGTCCCGAACGAGCCGCGTAAGCCGCCGCCGAAGCGGCCGTATTGCCCGTCGAAGCACAAATCACCGTCTGCGCCCCGCGCCCAAGCGCCTCGCTGATGGCGGCTGTCATGCCCCGGTCTTTGAATGACCCGGTCGGGTTCAGCCCCTCGAACTTGACATACAACGCACAGCCCAATTCACGTCCCAAACGCGGCAGCGGAATCAGCGGGGTATTTCCCTCCAAAAGGGAAACAGGCTGGGTATGCGCTGGCAGGTCGAGCAAATGCCCGTAGCGATGCAAAATACCTTGATAAGTCATCGGAAAACTCCAAAGAAAAGATTAGCGCGATTATACCCGTCACCGTCACAAATTGCGCTTTTCAAGAATTCTCGCCATAAATTTCCGCCATTCTCGAAATGCCCTGTTTCGGCTATAATTATCTAGTTAACTCAGCAAAAATAAAAAAGGAAATAAGTATGATTGACGTAAATGACCTTCGCAAGGGCGTTACTTTTGAACTGGATGGGCAATTGTTCAAAGTGCTTGAATACAATCACCACAAACCGGGGCGCGGTAATGCCACCATTCGCATTAAGGCGCGCAACCTGAAAACCGGCTCCAATATTGAAAAAACCTTCCAATCTGGCGAACGCGTTCCCGATGCCAGTCTCGATTTTCACAATGTCCAGTTTCTTTATAGCGACAGCGATTACTTCCACTTCATGGACAATCAAACCTACGACCAGCCCGCCATTGCGGCCAGCGTCGTGGGCGATTTGGCCGGTTTTTTGAAGGAAGGCACCGAATGCAAAATAACCTTCTACAAAAACGAGCCCATTGATATCGAACTCCCGCTCACGGTAGACCTGAAAGTTGTTGCCGCTGAAGTGGCTGTGCGCGGTGATACCGCCACCGGCGTTACCAAAAAAGTTACGGTTGAAACCGGCATCGAAGTGCAAGTCCCCAATTTCGTAAAAGAAGGCGATGTCATTCGCGTCGATACACGCTCTGGCGATTATGTGACCCGCGTTTAATTTGTAATGTTGTAACCGCGAGATTTACACTGCAATAAGCCTGTTTTTGCAAAACACCATTGCATATTTCCTTATGCGATGGTGTTTTTTCTATACTCTTTATTCGCAACTGCCTACGAACTGATACTCGTAGGGCGACATTTATGTCGCCTAAAAGCAAATTCTCACTGTTTTATTCCTAAACGCGACTTGAAAGTCGCGCTACGGTAGGCAGTTACCTTTACTCTTTCTTCAATCCGCTCAAACCAGCCGCGATCAGGGAAAAGACGATGGACAGGGACGCCGTCAAACCGATCAGAATCGGCCAATCGAGCGTTTCCCAC
>DAOUML010000151.1:0-24051 GCA_034411635.1 Anaerolineales bacterium | reverse complement strand
GCAAAGACCGCGCCCATCTCCAGCCAGGCCAGGTACTGAACGGCAAAAACCGGCAGGTAGGCGATGTTGAAGCCGCCGTAGCCGTAGAGCAGGGTCGGGTTTTGGCCGTCGTAGGCCAGCCCCTTTTTGTGGGTGATGAACATCGGAATCTTTGTGCCGTCTTTGGAGGTCACAAAAACCTGTTTGGTTTCGTAGGCTGAAAAATCGAAATCGATTTGCGGGGCGAAAATCAGTTCGTTTGTGTTGGTTTGCAAGTCGTAGCGGTAGACGGTGGCCGGAGCGAGATAGCCGCTAAAGGTGTAGAACATCTCGCTGTCGCTTTTGCGGCCCCGAACAGCGGGGAGCGAACCCAGCCCGGGCAGGGGGATGTCGCCGAGGGGCCTTCCGTCTAGCCCGAAGCGGCGCAGGACATGCCGGGCGTCGTGCATATAGACGGTCACAAATTGCCCGGCAAAAAGATGCACGCCTTCGAGCACATCGCCGCTTTCGGGGATGACGGTTTGCCAGTCTGTGGTATCAGGTTGGGTAACGTCGATGGACAGGAGACAGCCGCGCGGGGCGTCGCGATCCGTTTGGAAGTAAAAGACCGGGCCATCGTTGCCTACAAAGGTGTAGGCGGCTTCGAGGCTGGGAATCAATTCCACCATTTCCCCATCCGATTGTAAATCCTGGTAGAAAAAGCGGTTGCGGGTGTCGGTACCCTGCCAGACGTTGAGCAGCAGATAGCGGCCATCGTCGCTGACTTCGGCGCCGAAGCCCCATTCGGGCTGGTCGGGGCGGGCGTAGACGAGGGTGTCTTCGCTTTGGGGGGTGTTCAGGCGGTGGAAGGCGAGTTGCTGGTTGTAGTTGGCCTGCTGGTAGGTTTCGCCCTCGGCGGGGGCGGGATAGCGGCTGTAGTAGAAGCCGGAGCCATTCTTGGCCCAGGCCGCGCCGGAGAATTTGCTCCAGGCCAGGGTTTCGGGCAGGTCCAGGCCGGTTTCGACGCTGCGGATGTGCCATTCCTGCCAGTCGGAGCCGGAGCGGCTGATGGCGTAGGCCAGCCAGCGGCCATCGTCGCTGACGGCGTAGGCGTTGAGGGCGGCGGTGCCGTCGTCGCTGAGGGTGTTGGGGTCGAGCAGGACGCGCCCGGCGGCGGTGGGGGTTTCGGCCACATAGAGCACGTCCTGGTTTTGCAGGCCGGTGTTGCGGAATTGGAAGTAGAGACTGCCGCGCTTGAAGGGTGCGCTGGCTTTGGCATAGTCCCACAGGGCGGTGAGCCGCCGGGTGAGCCGCTCGCGGGCCGGGATTTGTTCAAGGAAGCCGTAGGTCAATTCGTTTTGGGCCTTGACCCAGGCCAGGGTTTCGGGCGAATCGACATCTTCAAGCCAGCGGTACGGGTCGGGGACGAGGTTGCCGTGAAAGTCGTCGGCCTGGGGGACGGTGGGGGTGGGTGGGTAGGGGAGTTTGGGCATGGGGTTGATTTTTCCTTCTTACAACTCTTTCAAGGCGTCTTCTAACCCGGATACCTGACCCGCCCCACTTGGGACGGTGATGCTGGAGCCTTTGAAATCGTCGCCGATGGGTTCAAAACGTCCTTCGAGCACGCTGGCGAGGAAGGCTTCGGTGACGGCATTGAAAGACAGGTTGTTTTCGGGGCGGGCAAAACCGTGGCCTTCATCGGGGTAGAGAACATAGGTTACCGGGATGTTTTTGGCCTGCATGGCCTGGACAATCTGGTCAGATTCGGCCTGTTTGACGCGTGGGTCATTGGCTCCTTGCCCAATCAAGAGCGGCTTGCGGATGCGGTCGGCAAAGGTCAGCGGGGAGCGCGATTTCAGGAATTCGCGGCCTTCTTCGGTGCGATGGTCGCCCACGCGCGAGGTGAACAATTCCAGCATCGGTGCCCAGTAGGGCGGAATGGTTTCCAGCAGGGTAATCAGGCTCGATGGGCCGACAATGTCTACGCCACAGGCAAAGACCTCGGGGCTGAAGGTCAGCCCGGCCAGGGTGGCGTAGCCGCCATAGCTGCCGCCCATGATGGCGACGGCGTTTTTATCAGCAATGCCTTCTTTGACTGCCCAATCGACTGCGTCGAGCAGGTCGTTGTGCATTGCCATGCCCCATTCCTTGTTCCCGGCATTGATAAAGGCCTTGCCAAAACCAGTCGAGGCGCGGAAATTGACACTGAGCACAGCATAGCCGCGATTGGCCAGCCATTGGTACCAGGGGTCAAAGCCCCAAACGTCGCGCCCCCAGGGGCCACCGTGGACCATCAAAACCATCGGCAGGGGTTGGTCGGGTCGACCAGGCTGCTGGCTGTCGCTGCCATAGGGCAGGGTGTAGTAGCTGACCAGTTCCAATCCGTCGCGGGCGGGGATGATGACCGGCCAGAGTTTGGTCAGCGGCAGGCCTTCGAGCGCCTTGCGGTTGGTGAACAGGAAGTCCATCCGCTTTTGCTGGCGGTCATAGCGGTAATAGCGAATCGGGCTGTTGTCAAAATCGTAGGCAACCACCCAGAAACGATCATCATTGGTGCGGCTGACAATTTGCGGGTCACCATCGGCAAAGGCGGCCAGGAAATCGAAATCAGGCTGGATGGCCGGATCGAGCACAATCCAGGAGGCGCGCAGGTGGTTGAACGAGGCGGCCTGCACGTGCTTTCCGGTCGGGTGGAGGAGGACATCATTCAGGTCGGCTTTGGGGTTTTCGGCCAGGAGTTGGAAACTGCCCGTTTGGGTGTCGTAGGCTACCAGGGCGGAGGTGTCCCGCCCGCGGCTGTCGCCCAGGTACAGGATGCGGCCCGAGGCGTCGAATCCGAACGGCTGGGTGGTCAGCATGTCTTCCATGTCGATATGGAAAAATGGCTTCCAGTCGTTCCCGGCGCGCTCAAGCATATCCAGTCCGCCATCGGGGGTCATCAGCCCGCCAAAACGGACGTTGAAATCGTAGTCGGTGTTGAAGCCCGCGAAGCCGCGGTCGTTTTCAAGCACCAGGCTACGCTCGCCGGTGGTGATGTCGAGCAGGTGCAGGTCGTGGAACTGCGGGTTGCGGTCATTGAGGGCAATCAGCACTTTGGTTGGGTGCTTCGGGCTGACCATCTGGATTTGGGCGGCGACATTTTCAAAGGGGGTGAAGTCGGTTACTTCGCCGGTTTCGAGATTGACGCCGTAGATGCGCCAGTTCTCATCACCGCCTTTATCTTGAATGTAGAGCAGGTGCTGGCTGGTGAAGGCCCACTCGTGAAAACGGATGCCGCGATTGGTGTCATTGGTGACGGGTTTGGCGGCTTCCGGGTTGTCTGCCGGGCCAACCCAGACGTTTAGCACGCCGTCTACCGGGGCGATGTAGCTCAGTTTGCTGCCGTCGGGGCTGAAGCGGGCCTGAGTTTTGTCGGGATTGTCGAACAAGAGTTTGCGGGGGATGAGGGGGATGGTTTGTATGTTCATTTCAGGTTCCTTTTTCGATGATTTGTTTGACCTGCCCGACCTGTCCGCTCGTCAGGCGGACTTTTACATTGTCCCTTGTGGGGTGCCGTGCAGGTGGGCTGGGGAATTGGTCAGGATGGTCTGGACGATGCCTTCGGTCAGTTTGCCGCAAAGTTGGTCTTGCTTCTGGGCAATCTGTACCCGCTGGCCGGAACGGATGGGAGCGCGTTTGACGCAGTCTATGTTATCCAATCGACCCGCCTGTGAGCAGGGACAAGACTTTCTTCGACAAACTAATTACCGGCGTGCCGAGTTTGTCCAGGTTTTCGGCGGCTTTGATGCGGCCTTCGATGCTGATATGATTTCCATTCTCCAGGAAGTCCTTCGGACTGGTCGAATATGCAAAATAGTCCGACAAAAGTCGGACTATTGTGGAAAACGTTGGTTCGTGGCAGGGCAGGCTTCATGCGTAGGCAAAAACATCCATTTTAACGGATTTAATCGGTTTGACCGTGCCATGCACCAGCAAACGTACTTTTTCAGTGGTTTCACTGCTAAAGATTTCTTCGCCGCAGCGTTCGCAAACCTGCGCGGGGATGTTTTCTACCAGGACAGGTTTGCCATCAATCTGAAAAACCTCGGTCACCAGGGTTTCATTGGCGCGGGTGGAACCGCAAACATGACATTTAAACATTCTTACCTCCGTTTTGAAAAGTCAATCCATTCATTCGGGTCAGGCTGGTACAGGGTGATAATCCTGACCTTGTCCGTGTCCGCGTAGGATACCTGTAAATGCAGCGGACGATTTTTGAGCGTAAAACCCAGCACCAGGCAACTGGGCGCGTACTTGTCATCCGGGTAATCTTCGATGATGACGGCGTTTCCCGCCGCCTGGCAAATTTCCAGCTCGGAAACATTGCGCTCGACGGCGCGCCGCAAGGCATGACGGGTAAATTCAAACTCCCCGGCGGTCAGTTGTTGGCGGATTTGCTCAAAGGTTTTCACTATGCCAATTATACAACCTTCATCGCATTTCGGTGCGACATCGTCCCGATGTTCTTCGGGAATGACATGGGCTAATAATACTCCCTCACATACCCAACCGTCTTCTCAAACAACTCCTCATCCTTGTGGAGTTTGTACTTCGCCAGCGTGCGCCGCAGAGCCTTGCGGACTTCGCGTTTGCCGCCTTCGGTGGCTTGCCAGCCTTCGAAGCGGATTTTGCGGACGATGTCGTCAATGTCGTCCACGATGCGTTCGACGATGACGGGGGTTTCGAGGGTGCGGGTTTGTTGGAACAGGTCGGTCAGGGCGGTTTTGGCGCGGTCTTCATCTTCGGCGGGGGGGGCTTCTTTTTCGGTGTTGACCAGGTCGGTGGCTAAATCGAGCAGGGCTTTCAGGAAGGCGATGCTGTGCAATTGCCCGGCTTCGTGCTGTTCGCGCAGTTTTTCAAGGCGTTCGGAGAGTTTGCGGTAGCGGGGGTTGTCCATGTGGCCGCGCAGGCGGTTGGCGAGTTTGAGTTGCAGTTCTTTGGCTTTCCTGCCGGGGTCTTTGGTGTTGATGATGGCTTCTATCAGCGCGGGGTCGAGCACGATTTCGTCCAGGTCGTCGCGGACGGTTTCGACGTGGATGTTCTGGTGGATGAGTTCTATCGTCTTTGCGCCGAGCGAGTGCCAGAGCAGCGCGCCGGTGCCGCTGGTGGGCTGGACGGAGATGTAAACCTGCGAGAGCCAGCGGTAGTCGCTTTCGTAGGGTACCAGGATGGGGTCGGGGGAGAGGGCTTCCCACAGGCTGGAGAGGGCGCTGTAGTCGGCGGCAAAGGCGTCGCGCAGGTCGTTGTTCGGCAGGCATTCCTGGGCTGCCAACAAACCTTCAAATCCACCCTGCGATTTATCAACGCCGGGGAAGTAGGCCAGGCAGGTTTGCATGGCGGCGGGGAGTTGGGTTTTCAGGGCTGCAATATCCGAGATGACGCGGCGGAAGCCTTCTTCGTCGAATTCGAGCGATTTGGCGACATCGTCGAACACGCCCAGGTAATCCACAATCAGGCCGTGGGTCTTGCGAAGCATGTCGCCGTAGGTGCGGTTGACGCGGGTGATGGCCTGCAAGAGGGTGTGGTCGCGCATGGGTTTGTCGAGGTACATGGCACCCAGGATGGGCGCGTCGAAGCCGGTCAGCAGTTTGGCGGTGACGACGATGATTTGCAGGGGGTCGTTGGGGTCGCGGAACCGGTCGAGCAGTTTTTCTTCGGCGTCGCGGTCGCGTTTGTAGGGGCGGTAGCGCTCGTCTTCGCGCTCTTTTCCAGAGACAGAGATGACCACGTCAACGGTATCTGGCCCCAGGTGGGTGGCGAGTCGCTCCCGGTAGAGCAGGCAGGAGTCCTGGTCGAAGGTCACGACCAGGGCCTTGAATCCGTTCGGGCGGACGACATCCACAAAATGCCTGGCAATATCGGCGCAGATGGCTTCGATGCGCTCGGGCACTTTGACGAGCACTTTCATTTTGGCGGCGGCTTTGCCGAGTTGGTCGCGGTCGAGGTCGGAGAGTTCGCCGGTCAGTTCGGTGTAGGCTTCGTCGATGGCGGCTTTGTCGATGTGCAGTTCCACCAGGCGCGGTTCGAAGTGCAGGGGTAAAGTAGCGCCGTCGCGGATGGATTCTTCGAAACCGTAGCGGCTGAGGTAACCGCGCTGGTCTTCTTCGGCGCCGAAGGCGGCGAAGGTGTTGCGCTCGCGGCGATTGATGGGCGTGCCCGTCAGCCCGAACAGGAAGGCGTTGGGCAGGGCGGCGCGCATTTTCAGCCCCAGGTCGCCTTCCTGGGTGCGGTGGGCTTCATCCACTAGGACGATGATATTTCGTTGGGGCCGCTCCGCGTCGCGATCCGCCCTTACATCGGCGGGCGGTATCTCAGCAAATTTGAAAATGGTGGTGATGATGATTTTGCGGGTGTCCTGGCGCAGCAGGGTTTCGAGTTCGGCGCGGGTTTCGGCTTTGACCAGGTTGGGGATGTCGGAGGCGTGGAAGGTGGCGCTGATTTGGGCGTCGAGGTCGAGCCTGTCCACCACGATGATGACGGTGGGGTTGCGCAGCGCGCCTGCCATGCGCAGTTTTTGCGCGGCGAAGACCATCAGCAGGGATTTGCCGGAGCCCTGGAAGTGCCAAATCAGCCCCTTTTTGGTGACGCCGCCGAGCACGCGCTGGACGATGGCGTTGGCGCCTTCGTATTGCTGGTAGCGGCAGATGATTTTCAGCCTTCGCTTCTTTTTATCGGTGGCGAACAGGGTGAAGTGGGCGAGGATGTCGAGCAGGATGTGCGGGCGGAGGAGGTGGGATTGGGCAGGGTCTTGAAGTAATTTTAGGGGTACAGCGTTGCTGGAATGTTTCTTGCAAAAATTAGACGTTTTTCGCCAAGGGTGGCAAATGATCATCGTTTTCGCCATAAAATGGACACAGATGTAAAAGAACTCGTCTTTGACAATCGCACAGTCTGTATTATTTTGCATCATACCAGGTAATAATACAAGTGTATTTTTTCGAGAATTTCTCAGAAGTAATCTTTTTTCGGCCAAAAGAACCCTGCTGTCAACCAAATATGCAAAGAATACTTTTCATCCAAATTCTCAACGCGAATCCAGCCTGGTAAACTTTCCTGCGGTCGGTTCCGCTGGTATTCCTTAAGAACAGATGGAGGAATGATAATTTCTCCGGCCAACTGCAATATTTCCAGCAAGTTTGCCTCGGACAAATGCAATAAAGGCCTGGTGTCGCAGACCACAATTCGCATCATTCTTCCGGGTCTTTTTGTTTTTTTGCCCAGGCAATATCATCCAACTGATATTTTTCTGCCAATGCCCGGTCGACTGCTAATTTCGGCACCAGACGAATGGTTCCATCGGAATCAACGACAGCCTCAAGCAAATCGCCTTCTTTGATTTTGGCTTTGCGACGGGTTGGCGCGGGCAAAATAATTTGCCCATTGCTTCGGACTTGCAAGTATTCAGACATGACAGCCCAGACAGCACATCAACGATCATCCTGCCTGTTTAAGTAGGGGCCAGAGCAATTTGCCAAGCGTGGTCAAGCGCAGAGTATCGAGGTCTTTGTATTTGTCCCCCAAAATTTTGCTGGGACGATAGCTACACTCCAGGATACCAAAGCGGGTCATCGGGTCAATCAGCAGCCGTTCTACGACGCTGCGCTTCATCATCTGGACAAAGTCTTCATTCTGGCTTGTCCATATCAGGTCGCTCTCTTCAATCACTTGATTGGCAAACGACTCAAAAGGTACAGTCTCGTCCTCGGGCAAAGACAATAGGGTGTTCATCGCCGCTGCTTTGAATCTGGTTAGCATGTCACCTTGCAGCCCCAAGTCGGGATAGGCAAGTCCCCAATCACAGACAAAGACCCAGTTTGACAAGAGAAAGACTATTTGCATCGGGGGCGAAAATTGCTGGAACATCTCGACTTCGGGAGTCACTTTCCAACGCCGCGACGGGCCGCCATCAACCATACGGGATTGGAAGGCCAGGGTATGCACAAAAAATAGCGGCCAGACATCGTCTTCATTGCGCGCTTTGAAGGTACGGCTACCGATGGTCTCTTCCAGTTTGGGCGGGTCGACAAATCGCGCGCAAATCGCGTGAACGGCTTTGAGCGGCAGGTTGCCGGTTGCCTGGGTGCCAACCGCCTTATTTTCGGACAGGTAATCGAGAAAAGTCAGCATATCGCGGCGCAAGGGCAGGGATTCAAAAAGCGCGATACTTTTGGCATCCAGGCCGCTTAGCCAGTTTTGCATACTTTCGGCCATCGCCAGTTGTTCCTGCTCAGTTGGTACTTGGGCAGCATCCGATTCATCATCCTCGCCAGTACCGGAAAAGGTCCGCCCGTCACGCGCGGGTTTGATGTGGCGCAAGCGTTTATTTACTTCGTCCAGATCGAACGCTTCAGGGTCAAAGTCACCGCCAATCCACTCGATGTATTGATGATGCTCTTTGTGCTTCGGATTGGCAATCGCTTCGAGAAAATTTTCATAGCCCCAAACGCCGCCGACATCTTCGGGTGGACAGGCTCGTTTCCCTTTCAGACAGACAGGGTAGTGCATTCCTTTTTCCGCCGGGAGAATTTTCTCGACCAAAACGGTATGCTGCCAACCGTCCCCAAAGTCGTATTCGTACTGAAAGCGGGCTTTTTCTCCCAGGCCAAGTTGATTCAGGCGATAGCGCGTTTCGTCTTTGGAGCCCAACTCGCCATATTCGTCATCTTCCGGGTCGCCATAAATCTGCCTGGCGATGGTAAACATGTGCAAATGATAATTACCCCAATCCATCGCCTTCTGGATGATTTCGTGCAGGGTCAGAAGGTTGGTATCTTCTGACACCAGCAGCCTGCGCCAGATTGGGGGACTGACATCGTCGAGCGTCACTTTCAATTGGTAAACTTGTTTGGGTGTGGGCATAGAGGCTCCTAAATTTTCTTGTAGTCGGCGCGTTCTTCAGCGGCCAATTTTGTAATGTGACCGGCCACCCGCTTCCATTTTGGTTTGGCGGCGCACTGGGAAAATTCATGCAGACGATCCAAATTCAGCCGATCAAGATTTTGCAGGCGAAGTTGGCGCAAGTAGGCGAGAGAATCGGCATTCGGGGTGAGATGGGCCAGGTCGAGCAGCGCTTTTTCGGGGAAAGCGATAAAGGCGGATTGTTCCGGGGCTACATCCACGCGCTGGTAGCCAAAAAACAGGCGCGGGGCCAGGTGCTGGAAGTAGAATCCATCTTTCCATTGCGCCGGGCGACTGGTGCTCACGCTCAGGGTGCGGGCAACGTATTCAGGAATCAACCCATAATAAGCCAGCGCAGATTGCAGGCTGACGTATGAGCCGGGCATCAAGAAATTGGCGATCAGGAAGGGATGGGCAGTGATTTTCTGATAGGGCGGGGCCAGGGTATACAGTCCCCGGCGCAGCTGCTTCAGTTTGCCCGCGCTGACCCAGCGCGACAACTGTCGGCGGACATCGTTCGGGTCTACATCCCCCGAAAGGAGCAAGCCCGTCTCGAAAAGTGGTTGGTCGGCGACCAGGTGAAGTAGTTGCTCGAATTGCATATATTCATTATGCCACTAATGGCAAATTATTACAACAGAAAATGGATATTTGGGTGCGCCAACCCAAGATACAGAACAAACCGACCTGCGCCGGGGAACTGTGGAGCAAGCCTACTGATTTATTGCGAAAAATCTTATGATTTTTGCAATAAGATTTTCGTTGTCGGTTCACTTAACGTAAAAACGCCCCAGTCCATTGGATTTGGGGCGTTCTTTCATTTAAATAGGGTGGGGTTGCCGGACCGCCGTAGCCGCGCGATTTGCTCCCTGCGGGGCCGCAAGCAGGCGGGCCGTGTGGGCAGATGAAGAAGGATGCGTGGAAAATTGGTTTCAATCCTCGTTACCCCACTACGGGGACGATGTCGAGGCGTGGGGGTATTGGGGCTCAATTGGACGTGGTCAGACCCTTGCGGTGCATTTCGTTTCAATCCTCGTTATCGAGGCGTGGGGGTATAGGGAGAAACATCATCGCAGTAGTGCTAAGTGCACTACTTTTTGTTTCAATCCTCGTTATCGAGGCGTGGGGGGTATAGGGCAGAAGAAGAGCGAAGTCGTAACCGCGGTCATCGACCGTTTCAATCCTCGTTATCCCACTACGGGGACGATGTCGAGGCGTGGGGGTATAGGGGGTAACAGCCAGGAAGTCGCCGTGCAGGACGTATGGGTTTCAATCCTCGTTATCGAGGGTTCGGCCAGTCAATTGACTTGTTACGCTTTTTCGTAACAAGTCCGTAACCAGTCAGTTTCAAAATCCGCAAAAGCGTAATCAGTCAATCACTGGTTACGCTTTTTTCGTAACAAGTGCGTAACCAGTCAAATTACTTTGCTTTGAAAACGTAACCAGTCAGGGACTGGTTACGCTGTTGCCATGCCCCATTTCGGGTCTAAAATGAAGTTACCACACCCATTTTTTGACCTTGAAAGGAGAAAAACATGGTCAACAACTCTATTTTAGCCCGTTTTCCGGGCATTTCGCATCTTGTTCAATTAAAAAGACCAACTTTACAAGATGCTTGCCGCAACCCGGGCAAGTTGCCTGATTTTGTCAGAGACTGCCCATCCGCCATGCGTATTCTGAATTTGCTCGGGCCGCTCTCCTGGGCAGACTTCCCGGAGCGCAACCTGCAACGTAACTGGGGTCGGACAGTTATCCCCTATACTGCTTTCAGTGCCGCCTGCTTGCTGAAGCTCAACGAGCATTTGGTTTCAATGGGCGACCTGCGCCAGTACTTGGTAGAGCATCCTGCTTTCATATGGCTGTTCGGATTCCCGCTTGTCCCGTCACGACGACACGCCTGCGGTTTTGACCCAAATGCCAGCCTGCCCACTGAACGTCATCTGACACGCATGTTGCGTGAAACGCCCAATACTGCGATACAATTTTTATTTACCGATAGCGCTCGCCTGCTCTTGGGCTACTTTGCTTCTCAGGGAATTCGGGCTGGGGAGTGCATTTCGCTCGACACCAAACACATCCTGGCCTGGGTCAAGGAGAACAATCCCAAAGCCTATGTCGAAACCCGCTTTGACAAAACAAAGCAGCCCAAGGGCGACCAGGACTGTAAACTCGGGTGCAAGCGCAGGCACAATCAACGGACGGCCAAAGAGTCACAGACATCAACGCCTCGTTCCAACCCGCTCCCAGCAACCGGACTTTCGGTGGGTGAGTTTTATTGGGGCTACGGCTCCGGTACGGTGGTTGTCAAGGTTCCCGATTTTGGCGAGTTCGTTCTCGCCGAACTGACCCAGGCCTTCGACCAATCTGATGTCAGTTATTTCTTCCCGCTCATGCAAGAAACCGAGCAAATTCTCGGATTCCGGCCTCGTTTCGGCACTTTCGACGCCGCTTTTGACGCTTGGTACGTCTATGATTATTTCTATCGGGCCGATGACCCGGATGCTTTTGCGGCTATTCCTTACTCTGAAAAGGGCGGATACAAAGTCGGCGAGCGTAAGTTCAGCGAAGATGGGCTGCCGATTTGTAAGGCGGGCTTGGCTATGCCGATCCAATTCACTTACCGCGACCGCACTGTTTCCATTATCGAACATGAACGCGCAAAGTATGTTTGTCCGTTGAAGTTTCCTGAGCCAACAGAGCAGGCTTGCCCAATAAATCATGAAAAATGGGGCAAAAAGGGCTGCACGGCCGCCATGCCTACCAGCCCTGGTGCACGCCTGCGTTATACGCTTGACCGCGAGAGCCAGGCTTACAAGGACATCTACAAGCAACGAACGGCTGTGGAAAGAATCAACAGCCAGGCCTATGCCTTGGGTATCGAGCGACCACACATCCGCAATGGCGCAGCAATTGCCAATCTCAATACGCTAATTTACACGCTCATCAACCTGCGGCTTTACCAGCGTCTGCGCAAAAATCACTAAACCTTAACGATTCTAACAACCAGCGTAACAAGTCATTGACTGGTTACGCTTTTTCCATTCCAAAACGTATCCAGTCCTGACTGGCCTCAATCAAGCCACAGAACTGCGCACCGACTTCAGGGCGGCCTGCAGGTCAGCATCCAGGCGGGGTAAATCGACTAGCAGGGTATTGGATTCCTGAGCGGCTTGTTGGGTGGCGTCGGTAAAGCCAGCCCGGGCGAAGAGGGCGTAGTGAACCTGCCAGCCTTCGCCGGGCAGGACTTTCTCGGTTTTGGCAAGCAGGTCATGCAGGACAGACCGGCCAACTGCTTCGTGACCCCATTTGCATTCGCCCAGCAGAATTTGTTTATCGCGCCAGTTGATGGCAACGACATCGATTTGGGATTGCTTGTCCCAGTGGCTGCCGACCACTTCGGGAACAAAGGGCAGGCTGCGGTTTTTGGCCTGGGCCACTACCCATTCGCGGCACAAATCTTCAAAGGTGGTGACGCCGATAAAGGCGCGGAATTGCTGGCTGATTCGTTCCCATAAACTATCCAGCAGCCCGAGTTCGATCATCTCCTGGTTGGGTTCAATGAATCGGAAATAGAAACGCAGGTACGAGTCGCGGACGTGGTAGCGGCTGCGGGTGGTGGAACGCCTTTCGTTCAGGGGAATGGTGGCGGGCAGGCGGCGTTCAATCAGTCTCAATTCGCCGAGACGCTTGAGGTAGGCGGGCAGATTGGGAACAGAAATGCCGGTTTGGACGCCGATTTGCGCTGGCGTGCGGGCGTCGTTGGCGATGGAGCGCAGGATGGATTCGTAGATGCGGGTTTCGCGCACCAGGTCGCTGATGAGAATATCTGGCTCGCTGCGGAACATGCCGGTACGCTGGAAGAGATTTTGGCGGATATTGTCGCTCAGGCTTTGGGCGGGGCTGAACCGTTCCAGATAGGCGGGGATACCGCCCAAGACAGCGTAGGTCGCCACGCGCTCGGCGGCTGAGTAGGTGGGGAAGAATTCGGGCAGGGCGGCGAAGGGCAAGGCATCGATCGGCATTTGGGCGCTGAAGCGGCCATAGAGCGGGGCTTTGTAGACCATCATATCGACCATCATGCCGATGTGCGAACCGGCCAACAGGAAGATGTGAGGGCTGTTTTTGAAGAAGTGGTCCCATGCGGCTTGCAGGTGCGAGGCGAAGGCAGGGTCTGATTCGATCAGGTAGGGGAATTCATCCAGGATAACGATGGCTCTCTGGTCGCCAAGCATGCGCGCCATCTCACGAAACAGGATTTCCCAGGAATCAAAACGCGGCGGTTCAGGGTTTTGCAGGTCGGGATAGGCCCAGGCCCACAGGCTGCGCGCCAGGCTGTGTCGGGAGGCATCTGCCGTTTCACGGCGGGCGACCCAGTATAGGTTGGGCAGGCCAGTTTGGCGCGCCCAGTGCAGGAGCAGGGTGGTCTTGCCGACCCGCCTGCGCCCGTAAACCGGGATAAGTTGCGCGCCCGGTTTGGTGAGCAGGCGATTGAGTTCTGCGAGTTCGACCTGTCGATCGACAAATTTTTCCATGTGAATCTCCTTTCTTCTTATTGTATCAAATCTTATTGTTTTTATAATAAGATTTGATAGCCGCCAGATACTTTTGAGGCAAGTTGGTCGAGTAGCCTCGCGGTTGTCGATTATGTTGATATTTTACGGTGCGAAGCGCTTAGTTCAAATAACTTTGTGCGTCATTGTTTATTGTGACATCCTAACCCGGACAAGCCGGAACAGAAAACCTCTAAATACGAAGGCGACAACTGGGAACAGCCCTGTAAAGAAACAGGCCAGGCGGAAAATCTTAAATGTTCTTACGTCTTGTTCCGTCGTTACCTCGCGCCCCGCGCATTTTGTGGGGTCGAGGTAAATTTCTTGTTTTTGCCTGCACTCCCGAAAGACACCGGGACGGCGTGGCATCAGGCCAGGGTGCAAGGATTCAACTTTAAAGTTCCTAAAGCGGTTTATTTCTTTTTCCAATACTCGGCCAGCGCTTGTCCCCCGATATAGCAGCGAGAGGAGCATAAAGAGCCAAAAAAAATCCAACGCTCTGCTCGCGGATGTTTTTTGATTCAGGCAGCAAGCCGAGATCGAGTTTTTAGAACATCGCTCTCACGCTGAGGCGGTAAAGCAGGCGAAAAGCGTCTTCCTGCTACCATCTATAGTCATTCGTTATAAATGCTGAGGCGATTGCGACCCTCATGTTTTGCTGCATACATTGCTTTGTCTGCGCGTTGGATGATGTTCTCTATGCTCTCGCCATCGAGCGTATGGTTGATCTCGGCAATGCCAAGGCTCGTGCTAACACTAAAAATGCCCTTGTCAAATGCAAATCGTTGATCCGCTATGCTCTTGCGGATGCGTTCTGCAACCGGAAAAGCATCCAGTGTGCTGGTTTGGGGTAGAAGGACGACAAATTCATCGCCCCCGTAGCGCGCCAATATATCAATCATACGAAGTTGGTTGGCCGCAGTCAGAGCCACTTGTTTGAGGGTTTTGTCGCCAGCCAAATGTCCAAGATTATCATTAATCTGTTTGAAATCATCCATATCGAACAAGATGATGGTGAGCGGGTGCTTATAACGCGTCGCTGCATAGAATTCATTGGCGGCTATTTCAAAAAAATGGCGGCGGTTGCACAAGCCAGTTAGCGCATCGGTATTTGAAAGTTGTTTCTCACGGGCAAGCGCAATTTGTAGATTTTGGTTTGCCATTTCAAGCGATTTTTTCATGGAAAGCAGTTCGTCATCTTTCTGTTTTCGTAGTGTGATATCGCTTATCGTGATACGGCATACCGCTACGCAATTGGCGTCTTGTACGATGGTGGCATCCAGATACACCCAAAAAGACGTACCATCTTTTTTCGCCATTTGTAACTCGCACTTTTGAGGCTTTGTGGTTTCAAATAGCCGTTTGCAATGCAAATAGTAGATGTCCTGGTCTTCTCTGAGAATGAAATTGCTGATCTGCTTTTTTACCAGATCGCTTCGTTCCACTCCCAGCATAGTAGCGGCGGTCAAATTGGCTTCCAGAACCTGTCCATTTTCGCTGATAGTACAGTACCCTACTGGTGCCAGATCGAAGAGACCAAGATAGCGTGCCCGCGATTCATCCAACTCTGATTGGGCACGCTGCAGATTCTCGTTCTGAATTTCTAATTCAATCTGGCGGATTTGTAACTCGTGAACAAGTTCACGGACACCAGACTTTGACAAGGGAAGAGGCCCGGTGTCCAACATACGCTTTTTCCACTTTATTAGCGCCTGCCTGCGTAGTTCGTTAGCGGTCAATGGATCAGAGATATCTAGCTTCTCGTTGAATCTATTATTTTTAGTATCCTCTATTTGACATTCTGGAGATGCTTCTTTAGCCAACTCAGCAGCCTCTGACCAGTTTTGCTTGAAAGTTGAGTTTGTGCTATGTATTTTTCTTGCAGGGATAACAGATTCGCTATCAACACTGATTTCAATAGCGCCATTTTTTAGTTCAATTTTTGCCATTGCAATTTGCTGATCATTATCTGAATAACCATTGTTTCGGTTGGCGCGTTTTTTCCACCAGGATGCTACTTCTCCCGGCAAAGCATGCCAGTATCCTCCACGTTCTTTAACTTTTTTTAAGAATAATTCATAAATCTGTTTTGGCGAACCTTTACTGGAATAATCAGGATGCACAATTACGAGAGCCATGCCATTATATTTTTCTAAAAAGTCAATTTTTTCTAACCATATTCGGGGCGATGTTTTACCGAATAAGCCGAACAATGTATAATCCTGAGGCAGGGTGTAAGGGAGTTCCAGGAATCTACCAATTGTAAATGGCCAGATACTCATGGTGCCGCCCGGCATTGGTTCGTATGGGTCTGTATCAAAGAAAGAAAGATCGTAGTCCATTTCCAATATTTGCATCCAGGTGGGGTTGCGCAAGGTTAGCGGTGAGCGGAATCCTGTGGGGCGATATTCTTTTAGATCGCGCAAATAGCGGTTAATTTTTGTTGCCCGCTCACTGAATCGATTATATGAATCAAACAATTTACCGTCGTGTTTCAAACCATGGATTCCTATCTCGAAACCACGCTGACGCAAATCCTTGATTAATCCTTGATCGAGCGGGTAGCGTTCAGGAACGAAGTTGAAGAGTGAACGGAATCCGAGCGATTCTTCCATGTCTGCCAAAACAGGGATAAGGCGCTGACCTTCTGCGCCTTCAACGTCATGAGTTAGAACAAATGCGAAGTTTTTACCTTCGGGCCAGAAATATCGAAAGTTGATTTCATTTTGGCCTGAGATGATCAATCCTTGCCTGATAATTTCCCATTGGAATTGCACAAATCGCTTTTCTATAGGCCAATTCAGGAGAAATTCCCTGCCCCTGGCTCGGTTATACATCTGCCGAAGGAGACGGATGAGTATGCGAGGGATGAAGGGTTTGAGTTGGTAATATACGCGACGGGAGAGTCCCAGGTGATACCGGTGAGGGCCGAACTGTCCCTCACCGAGAGTCCATTCCAGGGCGGATTCGATATCCAGCGTTCCTGGGATCCCAAGTATTGGCAGCGCTCGGCAAATGGCTTGGGCCCAGATTTCGGGGGGAAAATCGGGGTGGCAGTGCCAGAAATTTCGCGGGTGGTTGGAACTCCAGAGTAACGGAGTCGGCTTATCCACAAATTATCCTATTCGAAAATCGAGGATGCCATTTTCGACGGGGAAAGAATCTTGGCAACCTCGACAATGGTAGGTGAATATCTGACGGGTTAATTCCTGATGACATGCTGGGCAAACAAGAATATCATCCAAATACTGCCAGGTTTTGATTGGAACTTCTGAAGATACAGTTGCCCGGCAATTAATCCAGGGTGCCAGTTTAATAACCCCTAATAACGGCGCAAGCGATTCCGCCAGCCGTGAAAGGTGTTCAGAGTTATCTGGTAATTTATCCAGAATGCCTGCGCCCAGGTATTTTGTTCTGTAAAACCCATGTTGTTTTAGTAATTGGTCAACATGAGCCGGGTGGTGGCTGATTAATCGCGTGCCAATCCCTGTTGGTTCGGTTGTCAATGGATTTTCGCGTTTAAGGCGTAGTATCCACTGTAATAATTGTCTGACGCTCAGTTTGTTGCAGTAGTTGAAAATAAGATTTCCTCCTTTACTGAGAATTCGTTGCATTTCAGAAAGGATGGCCTGCGAATCGTTGATGTGGTGAAAAACACGAATCATAAGGGCGCAATCGAAACTACCCGGGAGAAATGGCAGCCGATTGGCGTCGGCGGCTATGTAGGTGGCTCTTTCTCCAATATTTTCCTGCGCCTGCCGCAAGAGCGTGATCGAGCCATCAAGCATCACGACTTGATCAAATCGCTCCAGATAACAACAGGCCAGGCGGCCATAGCCGCAACCAACATCAATAATGCGATGGCCTGAAGCAGGTAGGAGTTGCCGGACAATCGCTTTTTCCAGATTGTCCAGCCGCATTTTGGCGGGGTTATCCCAAAAATCTTTGTATTCGACTCCGTCATACATGCGGCTGGCCTGTTGGGGATGAAAAGTGGGGGGTAACCCGGTGGTTTTTGAACTCATTTTGCCTCGACCTATTCTTACTACCCAAAATGCTTATAGAGTAATTCCCCTGCGAGTCTGCAAACCCAGGTTGGGGATTTTTGTAAGACGCTGTGCATATAATGCATTATTTTTCTATCGTCAGTGTGATTGGTTCGGCCGTTGAGTCTTGTATAAACCAGGGGCATTTCGTTTGCACCCCAACGGCTTTTAAACTCACGCAGGCCGGTGTTTTCGAGGTCAGTGCGGCCCATATCGAAACGGCTCAAACTCTCTTCGCAACCTTTTTGAATGGCCGTCCACATGAGCAGGTTGTTGGGGCGATATCTCAGTCCATCTTCAAGGGATGCGCCATATTTGTAGGTGAGGGTTTCTTTGGATTGAAGAAAAATTGCTCCGGCCAAACATAAGCCCTGTCGATATGCCAGGAGCAAAAACCCGTGTCCTTTATCAAAAAGCAGATGCTGCATGGTCTTGAAATATTTCCAGGGCTGTATCGGTATCCCCTGGCGGCGGCGGGTGGTTGAATGCAGCCGAAAAAAATCAACCAGGTGTTCTGGCGTTTCCCCTAGCCTGATTCTGACATCGTTTTCTTGTGCGATTTTGATGTTACGCCTGTGCATTCTGTGTGTGCGCTTCCAAACCGTTTGCTCGCCAGGAGTAAGGTCTATCTCGTGAATAACGTATCGAGAAGATACTTTTAGCGTGGGCAAGTTTGGATACTTTCCGCGTAATTCAAGGCTGGAAATTTGATTATTTGCTGCAAGATTTAGAATGCTATTGGTCAATTTTATGAGAGTTGATTCGCCGGTATAAAGCGGCCAGCAGTAATCTGAAAAGGGCAAAGATACCCATCGTTTACCGGTAATGGGGCTATTAATCTCCATCAACGGCACTGCCGCCGAGAGTGTGCCTTCAACCGTTTGCAGGGCAACAATAAAAGGCCGGTATCCATAAGATTCAGCCATCAATTGTGACCAGGCCGGGTAGTGAAAAATCCCTGCTCTTGGGCTGGAATCCAAAAAGGCAATCCAGCGGGGGTCGGAGGGTGATAACTTAAGGATTGAAGTATTGCCCATGTCGATTCTATCCTTCCTCGCTAAATCACAACCTTGCGATATTTGGTGGATGGTTTTTGGTCGGTTTTGTGGAAGCAGATGACTGGCTCGGATGCCCAGCGCGGTGACCCAAGCGTGTAGAGCAGCCGCATGGAGGAGCGAAAAAGCCAGGCTTTGATGGGTGATTTGGCTTGCAATGCCTGGTAGTGGGAACTGCCCGCAGGCAATGGCAGGTAGACTTCCAGCGAGGTAAAGCCAAACGAACTTACGAAATTGAGCAGAGTCTTGAACGTGAAATAGCGGACATGTGCATAAAATTCGTATTTGGAGCCTTCGTTAAGTGGATTGTGGAAACTTTCTCCCTTCAACAGGTAACATGGCAGATGCACCAGCCCGGCATAATTGGGAGTTGAGATGTAAAGATAGCCATCATCCGCAAGTACACGGCGAATTTCCTTCAAGTGATGGTCGAGAAAAATAACGTGTTCTATGGTTGCCAGTGAAACAACAGCGTCGAAGTGTCCATCGGGAAACGGGAAAACGGTAGATTCATCGTCAATATCGAAGGAAACGGTGCGCAACCCTTGTTGTTCCAGAACGCGCAGACAGGTGGGGGTAACGTCATTGCAGATTATCTCCGTTGGGTAGTTATCACGAATTCGACGCGCTGCGCACCCAACGCCAGCCGCGACATCCAAAATGCGTTTGTGGTTACGGCCTGCAAACACCTCCGGGAAGATGCGATGTCGTTCATGGAAACTGGGATAATCCTCGATGCTTTGCACTCCTTGCAGGCGAGCTTCCTCAACATTGGTGGCATCTTTTCTCATGATAATCTCCTTGAAGGGTCAATCTGTCTGGTATGTTGAAATAAGCGAGCGAGAGCGTTTTTGCTGAAGTCGGTGTAACGTTTGTAAAAAGGCTTGGGATCTTGCGAGTCATAAACAGCGGAGACATGCGGGTTGAGATACGGCGCAAGAATTTGCGCCAGGCTTTCGCCTTGTTTGAAAATCCGCTGGGGGATGAATGGCAGATCGCGTTCCATATCGACCCAGAAAAATTCATCCCGAAATTGGGTTTGCTCGGGGATAACCCCCTCAATGAGGTGGCGATAGTGCAACCAGGGGAAGTTAATGCCACAATTGACCGCCAACAAAGTGGAAAGGTTGTGCCGTCCATTGACTTCCATCAATTTATAGATGCCGTCACGCGCATCTTTTTTGAATTCAGTGCAAGAATATCCATAGAAGCCCAGCACCTGAAGGATTTTTCGCCCGGGTTCCAGCACTTCAGGGATGTGTTTGCTCACTGCCACGCAGGGCGAGCCAAATTCTGGCGGGGAATTTCTCACGTGCTGGGCGGTGAACTCCACCAGGGGTTGTCCATTCCAGAAATATGAGTTGTAGTTGACAACGTGCGTGTCATCACCGGGGATGATTTCTTGCAGGGTCACTTCCAGACCGGCATCGGCAGATTGTTGATAAATGACAAGCATCTGCTCCAGGTTTTCAACAGATACCATCTTGCGCCCAAAACGGGAGAAGAACAGATGACTCTGAGAAGGTTTGACCAGGCAGGGATACGCAATCGTCTTTCCGTAGCGTTCCACATCCTCGCGGGATTGGGGAATGATGGTTTTTGGGGCGGCCACGCCAACGGCATCTGCGAGGGCGTAGGTATATTTTTTGTCGATCAATTTCTCGGTGATTTCCCATTCGGGACAGGCCACGATGTAGTGACGGGCAAGCATCTCTTTACGCTGTGAGGTGGTGACGAGTGTGGCGTCAGAGACAGGCAGTAACAAACTGCCACCGAAGCGAGGCGCTAGATCCAGCAAACACGCCAGAAACTCATCTTCAGCATGTTCCGGGTTCGGAACATAAACCTGATGTGTGACATATTTTGAAACATAGCCCATATCTTTGTGGCGGTCATAGTAAACAGCGACAATCGGAATACCCATGCTGCCCAGAGCGCGGATGACTCCCAATCCCATCGTATGGGATCCAAGGACAATTGCCGGTTTCAGATGATTATCGGCCATGCTCAAGACTTCCATAACTTACGATCTGGATATCGCGCTCGCATAGCCCATCAACCAATCTGCGGTCAGAAAAAACCTGGTACTCACGAAGACGAGCATCTCTCAGTGTAGGCATCAGGGCTTCATCGATTTCCATTGCAGGATGGATGACTAACTCAGCGGCTCGACTGATGGATTTCCAAGGCAGGCGCTCAATCGCTTTTTCAATGTCAACTCGCCTGATGTCATAATCACCCAAATAAACTTTACCATCTGGCATGCGCATACCCTGTGTTTCGGCGTGTCGAGACCACTGAGAAATGACGAGGCCTTTGAGCCAAAAAATAGGGTGGCGCAAGTAGTGGCGTGTTGGACTTGTATGTCGAAAAACCATAATCCGCCGGTGAGAGCGCATGGCGGGGATACCAAACTCCAACCCTAACGATACGCAGGTTTTAAACATCCCTGGCAACATGTGTATATCCTGATGTGTGTTCCAGAAATCGGGCAAACCGACCAGTTTGCGCAGGCGTTGAATCTGGGCCAAAAACTCGGCTTTGAGTTCTGATATGTTTACCTGGTTGGCAAGCCATTTGCGCAGGAATTGGGGCCTGGAATAAAACATGCCATCAGCATTGACCAGGCTGGGTATTTTAGATGCGGAAAGAACAGGCATGCCCTGCGTCATGGTCCAATGAATGCCAACGGACATGTCTGGAAAACGATGCCTGAGTTGTGCTGCGTCGTGATAATCCGGCATGTTGGTCATTACACAAGTGGAGCAGATGGTACCAGCATCCAAGCAGGCTTCGATGGCTTGGTTCACAGAATCACAGAGTCCATAATCATCGGCGGTAACAATCAATCTGCGGTTCATCTTCATTACCAACTCCTTGCAAAAATAAATCAGTGCGTGGCAATCGTATAAGCCCGGAGCAGTTCACATTCCTGATGTTCCCAACTCAAATATTCCTTGATGCGTTTTTGCCCAATCTCGCCCATATACTGCCGGCGGGGCGAGTCGCCGAGCAGGTCGATAATCGCGCGCCCGAATGCCTGTGTATCACCGGGCTGGATGTAGACAGCCGCATCTTGTGCTGTGTGTCGCGTCTCTGGAAGTTCATAAGCCACAACGGGTTTGCCCAGCGCCATATATTCGCCAACTTTGATAAACGTGGAACAAAGATTGAGCGGTGTCAGCGGTTCTGGAGAAAGAAGAACATCCGCAGTGCAGAGATATTGGCGCAATAAAAGATCATTGCGAATCATGCCGGGGAAATCTATGACATCTTCGATACCCCAGGTTGCCGCATTTGCTTGGGCTTGTGCCCTGGCAGACCCATCGCCAAGTAGAACAAAAAGGATGTCGCGCCGCCCAAGGTCATGCACAATATAGCGGATGGATTGCAAAAGTTCATTCACACCATCTTCGGGACCCATGACACCGGCAAAAGCAACCATATAAGGGAATCCGCGCTTCAGATTCGGAACCGGCTCAACAGGTATAAAATTTTCTTGTTTGGGGCCATTGCGAACAACAACAACCCGTTCCGGGGATACCTGTCCACGCCCCAGGGCCAAGCGGCGATACGATTCATTTGTCGAAATCACCACATTGGCGCTGTGTAAGGATAGATACTCCCCAATCCGTGCCCCGGCATAGAACACTCGGGAAGCCAGACCGTGATAGCGCCAAAGCACAAGTTCTGGAAACAAGTCGTGGTGGTCAAAAACAACGGACGCGCCTAACAGTCGGTAGAACAGGGCAATGGGAGAGAAGATGTCTGGCGGATTGCAGAAATGGATAACGTCGAAGCGATGTTCGCGCCACACACGCCATGAGACACCAGCAATGGCCCAGAAGGCAGTCACATACTCACGCAAGTAGCTCAATATTCCCCGCCACGCTTCAACCATCGGAAAACGGTACACCCTGATCCCGTCCAAAATTTCGGGGGTGTGCGTGGTGTCAATTCGTTCGCCGCCAGGCGTGCGCGATGATGACGGACAAATCACGGCTACCTGCCAGCCAGCATCGCGCAAGGTGGTTGCCTCGTACCAAACACGTTTGTCTAGTGGTACAGAGCTGTTTTCCTCAACAATCAATACCCTCTTATCGCCCGGCATAAGATTCAACCTTTCTTTGATAGTCCCATTCACCCCTGAACTGTTCCGATTGCGGTTCGCCCAGATCGATTATCTGACGCGGGGCGGTTTCACTTTCAACCCAAAAACTAGGCGAGTGTCTGGTCGGGGTAAAGGGTGCTGGACGAACAGGTAACAACCCGAAAAAATGACGGATATAATCGACAATCCGCTGCGCTGCGCGGCCATCGCCATAGGGATTGGCGGTGTGTTGCATGCGCGCATATTCGATAGGGTCATCCAAAAGTTGGGAGACCGCAGAGACAACGCTATATTGCTCGGTGCCAATCAGACGCGCTGTGCCGGCTTCGATGGCTTCGAGCCGTTCGGTTGTGGCGCGAATCACCAGGACAGGTTTGCCCAGGGTGGGGGCCTCTTCCTGAATTCCGCCCGAATCTGTCACGATGATGTCGGCACATTTCATGAGTTGAATAGAATCTGGATAATCAAGTGGGTCGATGAGAAATGCCCGCTCCAGTCCGCCGAGTATTGAGAAGACCGTATTACGAACTCTGGGGTTTAGGTGTACGGGGAAGATTAACTGCAAGTCATCCCGCGCCAACAACAAATCTCGCAATCCATAGCAAATGTTTTCCAATGGAGCACCCAGGCTCTCGCGACGATGGGCGGTGATGACTAAAGTCTTATGAGGTAGCCCAAAATTAATTTGCCGCAAAGCGGGTACAGTGAACTCATGCTCTTGCTCAATTGCCGTCAAAAGGGCATCGATCACCGTGCTGCCCGTTACCAAGATGCGCTCTTCTGGCACGCCGTCTACAAGCAGTGCCTGCCTGGCTGTGGCGGTGGGCGCAAAACACAGGTCCGCCAGAACACTGAGAAAGTGACGATTGATTTCTTCAGGAAAGGGGTTGTATTTATTGCGGGTGCGCAACCCAGATTCAACATGACCAACGGGAATCTGGTGATAAAAGGCTGCCAAACCGCCAACAAAGGCGGCTGTTGTATCGCCTTGCACCAGAACCATGTCGGGTTTTGCGCGGCGTATGATGCGCTCGAGGCTCTGCAACGTATGCGCGGTGATGTCGGTCAGTGATTGGCCCGGCTGCATAATATCAAGATCATAAGCAGGCTTTATTTCAAAAATTCTGAGTACCTGATCAAGCATCGATCTGTGCTGGGCTGTAACCACAGCACATGAACTGATATCGGAATGCCGGCCCAGTTCCGAAAGGATTGGAGCCATTTTGATGGCCTCAGGGCGTGTGCCAAATATGGTCATAACCAGGGGCTGATTCATATTAACTACTTTCTGGTAGTTGTCGTCCATCAAGACATCGTGGACATTTTTATAAGCAAACCATCAAGACATCGTAGACAGAACTTTAACAACCGAAACCATCACAACATCGTGGACA
>DAOUML010000150.1:0-4263 GCA_034411635.1 Anaerolineales bacterium | reverse complement strand
GCTTCGGAGATGATTTCGTTCTTTACGCTGGCGATGAGCCAGAAAATCTCGCTTTACAAGATTTACCGGCTGGTCTTTCCGTACCCGACCTATTCGAGCGGGATTTTGAAAGTGGCCGATTTTTTCATGCGCGAAACGCTGACGAACTTGAAGGGCGAGTTGATGGCGTATCTCAAGTATCGTTTTGCAAAACCCGCCCCGTAGCGCGAGACATCGTCCCCGTAGGGGGTTTATCTCGCGGCAATAAAGAAGCGAGATAAATCTCGCAGTACACAAAATTTCAGGAGACTCTATGAAACAAATTTCTTTCCTTCTCATCATTTTTGCGCTTGTGCTTTCGGCCTGCGCTCCCACCGCACCGGAACCTTCACCCTCAGGCCAATTCGACCTCAACGACTGGGACAGCGTCCTGGCCGCCGCGCGCGGGCAGACCGTCAACTGGTACATGTGGGGCGGCTCGGACAGTATCAACGCCTATGTCGACAAGTTCTACGGCGAGACGCTCAAGGAACGCTACGACATCACCCTCAACCGCGTGCCGGTGGCCGACGCCGCCGATTACGTCAACCAGGTTTTAAGCGAGAAAGAAGCCGGGGTGACGGAAGGCGCGGTGGATGTGATGTGGATTAACGGCGAGAACTTCTTCACCCTCAAACAGGCTGAGATGCTCTATACCGATTGGGCCCAGAAATTGCCCAACGCCGCGCTGGTTAACTGGGAGAATCCCGCCATCAACCTCGATTTTGGCACCCCGGTGGACAACATGGAAAGCCCCTGGTCTTCGGCGCAGTTCCAGTTTGTGTATGATTCCGCCCGGATGAGCGCGGACGACCTGCCGCGCTCGTATGCCGAACTCAAGGATTGGGCTTGCGCCAACCCCGGACGTTTCACCTACATCGCGCCGGGGCCGGGTGGGTTTGTCGGCACGCGCTTTGCAAAGGGCGCGCTCTATGAGTTGAGCGGCGGTGAAGCGCAGTGGAAAACCTTCGACCAGGCCGCCTGGGATGAATATTCTCCCGCGCTGTGGGCTTATCTGAACGAATTGGAACCCTGTCTGTGGCGCGCTGGCGAAGCCTATCCCGCCAACGAACCCGAAATGGTGACGCTGTTTGCGAACGGCGAAATCGATTTCAGTTTCACGCAAGACATCAGCGGCGCGGGTCGTTGGATTCGGGACGGCCTGATGCCCGCCACCGCCCGCGCTTTCGTCTTTGACCAATACATGATTGGCGACTTCAACTATGTCGCTATCCCGGCCAACTCGCCCAACAAGGCCGCCGCGCTGGTGCTGGCCAACCTGTTGCTCGAACCGGAATTCCAGGCGGCGCAGATTTTGCCCGAAAACGGATTCGGCCTGGGCTACGCCATCGACGTGACCCGCGTCACCGACCCCGAAGCCAAAGCCCAACTGGAAGCGTCTGCCGCCAAACTCGGCGAAGCCGCCCCCCCCGCCTCCGACCTGGCCCGTTCCCTGGCCGGTGACACCGCCCCGCAGTATCAGGGTTTGGTTGAGCAGGGTTGGTTGGAGTTTGTGGTACAAAAATAGAGATAATGGATGGTCGAGTAGCCGATGATTTTTCGGCGTATCGAGACCCAATACTGGTTTCGATACGGACGGCGGCTATAGTTTGAGTACCCAAACAAGTTGAAAGCCGCCGTCCTACTCAACCAGCGAATGGAAAAATGCGCGACCGCCTCATCTTCTCCCCCTGGCTGGCCCTCGCCCCGGCGCTGACGATTATCGTTCTGCTGCTGGGGGCGAGTCTTGCCTATGGCATCGCCCAAAGCCTGGGCGCGATTTCGGTCATCGGGCAGGAGACTCTCAGCCCCCGCGCCTACGCCGACCTGTTCAGCGGACAGGGCATCGCCGGGCGTGAGTTTTGGGGCTCGCTCGGTTTTTCGCTGTGGGTCAGCCTGGCCTCGACGCTGATTTCGGCCTTCCTGGCCTTGCTGGTCGCGTTTTGGGCATCCAACAGCCGCCTCGACACCCTGGCCCTGAACAGCAACCTGGCTTTCCCGCACATGATTTGGGCAATTGGGCTGCTGCTCCTGCTCTCGCAAAGCGGACTGCTGGCGCGCTGGGCGGCCTCGCTGGGCTGGATTTCCCTGCCCGCCGAGTTCCCGGTGCTGGTGCGCGACAAGTATGGAATCGGCATCATCCTCAGTTATATCGGCAAGGAAGTGCCGTTTTTGGCCCTGCTGGTGATTTCCGTCCTGCGCACCCAGCCTGAAGGCTACCAACTGGTGGCCGAAAACCTGGGTGCCAGCCGCTGGCAAAGAATCCGATATGTGACCCTGCCGCTGGTTGCCCCGGCCCTGCTCTCCGGCTCTTTACTGGCCTTCGCCTACATCTTCAGCGCCTACGAAGTCCCGGCCTTGCTGGGAGTCAATTATCCGCGTATGCTGCCCGTCCTGGCCCTGCGCTTCTTCAACGACCCCGACCTCTCCGCCCGCGCAGACGGCATGGCCATCAGCCTGGTAATTACGGTCATCACGCTCTTGGTGGCGTGGACTAGCATCCGAAGGGGAGAACAACATGCCGGACAATGACAAACGATACACGGAACACGCGGAAAAAACACGGAAAACAAAAATTCCGTTTAACTCCGTCGCTTCCGTGTTTTCCGTGTACGAACTATTTTTTCCGCCTCGCTCTCTACCCCCTGCTCGCCGCGCCCCTCGGCGTATTCATCCTCTACGCCTTCTCGCAGGGCTGGTTCTTCCCCGCGCCCTTTCCCGAAACCTGGACAAGCGCGCCCTTCGAGCGCGTCCTGTCTGACCCGCGCACCCTCTCCAGCCTGCGCGATAGTCTGTTGATTGCCTTCGCCGTCAGTTTGCTTTCACTGGTGATTGGCTACCCGGCGGCGCGCGCCCTCGGCCTGCGTCAGTTTCGCGGGCGGCAACTGGCCTGGATGTTGCTCTACCTGCCGACCGTTGTCCCGCCGCTGGCGATTGGCATGGGGCTGAACATCCTGTTCCTGCAAATCGGCCTGGCGGGAACCATCCCCGGCATCGTCCTGGCGCACCTCGTCCCAACCCTGCCCTACGTTGTCTTCACCCTGGCCGGGGCCTTCGCCCGCTACGACGAAGCCTACGAATTCCAGGCCTGGGTGCTGGGTGCCAGCGCATCGCGCACCCTGTTTACCGTCACCCTGCCAATGCTCGCCCCCAGCCTGGCCGTCGCCGCCCTGTTCGCCTTCCTCATCTCGTGGAGCCAATACCTGCTGACGCTGCTGATCAGCTCCGGGCGCGTCATCACCCTGCCGGTTTTGTTATTTTCGGCGGCCAGCGGCGGAAACCCTGTCACCATCGCCGCGCTGGCGCTTATTTTCCTGGCCCCGCCCGCGTTGGTCATCCTTGCCACCGCCCGCCAACTGCACGGCGGCGAAATTCGCGAACAATACTGATTTTCCATATCCGGTCTTGATACGCCGCCGATTGTCGAGTAGAGAATCGTATCGAGACATGGCGGCTACTCGACCTTCAGAATAAACTTATGACCCAAGTAAACCTGCTCAACCTCACCAAACGCTACCCCAACCAGCCCGCCCCGGTGCTGAAAGACTTTTCTCTTTTTGTGGAAAATGGGGAATTGGTCGCCCTTTTGGGGCCTTCCGGCTCCGGGAAATCGACCCTGCTCAAACTGATTACCGGGATCGAACGGCCCGACGCCGGGGACGTGCAATTTGACGGCCTGTCTATTCTGAATCTGCCTCCCAGCCAGCGCGGCGCGGTGTTCATGTTCCAGAAGTCGTACTTGTTCCCCTTCCTGAGGGTGGAGGAGAATATCGGCTTTGGTCTGAAGGTCAAACACACCCCCAGGGACGAGATTCGCCGCGAAGTGGGCCGGATGTTGAGTCTGATTGGTCTGCCCGGCATCGAAAAGCGCAAACCTGCGCAACTTTCGGGCGGCGAACAGCAGCGGGTGGCCCTGGCCCGGGCGCTGGTGACGCGCCCCAAACTGCTCCTGCTCGACGAGCCGTTGAGCAGTCTCGATACCGAGGTGCGCCTGAACTTGCAGGAAGCCATCCGGGTCATCCAGCGCGAGTTGGGGATTACCACGATTTTGGTCACCCACGACCTGGGCGAAGCGATGGCAATGTCAGACCGGATGGCGCTGTTATTAAACGGCGAAATCGTCGCGGCGGGAAAGCCCGAAGCGCTGTTCCACCGTCCGCCGAGTTTGGCGGCGGCCCAGTTTATGGGCGTATCCACTTTCTTAAACGGGAGCAAGGCGGCGGGGAGTCTGGTCACGCCCTGGGG
>DAOUML010000149.1:0-3216 GCA_034411635.1 Anaerolineales bacterium | reverse complement strand
GTCCACGATGTTGTGATGGTTTCGGTTGTTAAAGTTCTGTCTACGATGTCTTGATGGTTTGCTTATAAAAATGTCCACGATGTCTTGATGGACGACAATTAACCGCTGTACCGCGCCTCTGTACCGCGACATTTATGTCGCGCTCCAACGACACAACCGAACCTTATCGCAACATAAATGTTGCCTTACAACCCTAATCAGGAACCTATGTTATTCGACCAGGAAGCCAACAAACTGCAACAAAACTTCAACCGCCTGGCCCGGCTGGACTTTCTAGGCCTGCAAAACGGCATCGCCCGTTTTGAAACCAGCGCTGGGATTCTCGAAATCAGCGCGCCGGGCGAGGGCATGTTCCGCTTGCGCGTGGAGCGCGTTCCCGTGCCGGATTATGGCATTTTGCTCGACGCCCAGGCGTTGGACAACGCCGCAGCCGAATCCTCCCTCACCGTGCAGGCGGATGAAGACCAGTTTCGTCTGTCCGCCGGACGCTTCGACCTGCTCCTCGACCAATCGCCCCTGCGCCTGACCATTTTTCGGGACGGGCAGCCACTCCTGACCTCCTCCACCGACCTGACCATCAGCGGCGACCTGCGCCTGCATCCCTTCGGTGTCAGCCCGGACGAGTGGCTGCTGTCCCTCTCCCTGCAAAGCGGTGAGAGCGTTTTTGGGCTGGGTGAAAAATTCGGCGGCCTGAACAAACGCGGACAATTAATCGATAACTGGAACCGCGACGCCACCGGCGTCAATGCCGAACTCTCCTACAAGAATGTGCCATTTGCCTGGAGTCCGCGCGGCTGGGGATTGTTCGTCCATACCCCGGCGCGGGTTACGCACGGAGTCGGCTACTCGCCCTGGTCGCACCGCAGTTATGTCCTCAAACTGGACGACCCGACCCTCGACCTCTTCCTGCTCTTCGCCGATTCTCCCGCTGAAATGCTGGCCCGCTACACTGGCCTGACCGGTCGCACCGAACTGCCGCCGCGCTGGAGTTATGGCGCCTGGATGTCGCGCGCCTATTACCAAACCTCGGACGAAATCATGGATGTGGCTTATCAACTGCGCGAACGCCAAATCCCCTGCGACGTGCTGACCCTTGACGGGCGCGCCTGGCACAAATCTGAAACGCGCTTTGATTTCGCCTGGGACACCGACCGCTACCCTAACCCGGCGGCTTTTGTGCGCAACCTGCGCGGCATGGACTATCGACTGTGCCTATGGGAGTATTCTTATCTTTCAGATTTGAATCCGCTTTTCCCCGAACTGGCCGCCAAAAACTTCTTCCTGAAAGACAAAGACGGCGCGACCTACATCCACCGCTGGCTGCCGCCGCCCGCCGACCGCATGATTCCGCACCTTCAGCCTTCGGGCCTGCTCGATTTTACCAATCCAGAAGCCTATGCCTGGTTCCGCGATATGCACCGCGACCTGCTCGAAATGGGCGTCTCGGTCATGAAAACCGATTACGGCGAAGCCGTCCCGGAGGAAGTGGTCGGGTTCAATGGCGACACTGGCAAGCGCCTGCACAATACCTACACCCTGCTCTATAACCGTTGCACCTTTGAAGCGACCCAGATGTACGGCGATAAAGAAGGCATCGTCTGGGGACGCTCCAGTTGGGCTGGCGGACAGCGTTACCCCGTGCAATGGGGCGGCGATCCGCAAGGCGATTGGGAAGGACTGGCGGCCAGCATTCGCGGCGGCCTCGCCTGGGGCATGAGCGGCGGCCCGTTCTTTGCCCATGACATCGGCGGATTTTATGGCCCTCAGGAAGCGGGCGGCCTGCTCGGAACCGGCATGCCTGACCCTGAACTGTATATCCGTTGGGCCCAGGCCGGGATTTTGGCCTCGCACACCCGTTTTCATGGCACCAGCCCGCGCGAACCCTGGCATTTTGGCGAGCAGGCCGAAGAAATCGTCCGCAAGTGGCTGGCCTGGCGATATCAGTTGATTCCGTACTTACAGGCCTGCGCCCTCGAATCTCAACAGACCGGGATGCCGGTGATGCGCGCCATGATGTTGGCTTTCCCCGACGAGCCGTTTTCTTGGGGATTTGAACACCAGTACATGCTGGGGCCGTCGCTGTTGGTTGCGCCGGTCATCCAGGCCGGAGGGAAAGCGCGCTATTACCTGCCCGCCGGAAAGTGGTACGACATCTGGGACGAGACCTGGGTGCAGGGGCCGGGCGTTTTCGAGCGCGAAATGCCCCTCGACCAGATTCCCGTCTTCGGGCGCGAAGGGACCCTGCTTCCGCTTGGGCCAGCCGTCCAGCACACCGGAGAACTCAAAGCCGGGTTGGATCTGGAGCAGGTTTGGGCTTTTTCAACGCCGAAGAACGGAATCCAACTGCCGGGTCTGGCCTTGAACGGGCTGGAGGATGTCCCGGAAGGTGTAAAAATCCGCGTATTCGATATTTGATAAGCGATGCTCGATATTCGATATTCGTTACTCGATACTTGCTACTCGATTCTCGAATACCCAATCTCGAATATCGATTATCGAATTTCCATTCTCTATTCTCTAATCTCCATTCTCTAATCTCTAAAAGGAGTTCCCATGCAATTCTTCCTTGATAGCGCGATTACCAGCGAAATTGAGTACGCGCTCAATTCTTTCAACATCGACGGCATTACCACCAACCCGCGCCATGTGCAGGTTTCGGGCAAGCCGTTTATGTCCGTCATTCGCGAAATTGCCAAACTGGTCGAAGGCACGGAAAAAACTGTCTCGGTGGAGGTCAACCCGCATTTTATGACCTACGAAGAGATGATGCCCGAAGCCGAAAAACTGGCCGCGATTTCGCCCAATTTTGTGATTAAGTTGCAGTGCGTCGAGCCGGCTTTTCGCGTGATGGAAGACCTGGCGAAGCAGGATATTCGCGTCAACTGCACGCTGATTTTCTCGCCTTTCCAGGCGTTGCAGGCCATGCGCGCCGGGGCTTATTACATTTCGCCCTTTATCGGTTGGAAGGAAACCAACGGCGAAGAGACGCGCGGGTTTGTGGAGGAAGTGGTCACCATCCGCGATAATTACGGCTTCGACACCGAGATTATCGTCGCCGCGGTGCGCAATGCTCGTCAGATTGTGGACAGCGCCCTGGCCGGGGCCGATATTGTCACCGCCGGGCTGTCGGTTTACCAGGAAGGTTTCCATCACCCCTACACCCGCGAGGGGATTGAGAAGTTTACCCAGTTCTGGGATTCGACGAAGTACGAGTAG
>DAOUML010000148.1:0-3652 GCA_034411635.1 Anaerolineales bacterium | reverse complement strand
ACAGCAAAGGTCGTAATGATTCCATCCAGGCCGCCATAGACCATTTCACCAAGATATTGGCTCCCGGCTCCGCCATGCTGTTCTGATGCGCGCGCAATGCTATCTGGTGAGTGTGCTTTGGCAGCGGCTTGTTTATCATTGTTTGCAAATGCCTTACGCGCCTGATCAATTCGCTTTGTAATGCTCATCTTTCTCCTTGGGCAAAAATCTGTGAACAAATCAAAAATCGTTCCAGTGATTTACCTGCTACGGTTGGATTTGCTGAAGATAGTTTATCATGGCCGCAGTCAACGTGGCGGATGCGCCGCTGCTGGCACCTGTTTCGCTGCCGGTTTTGCCTTCTTCGGCCTGGCGGGTGGCGCGCGCTTCGGGGGACATGCCCTGGCCCTGACCACCGCCCGCGCCTGTGCCAGTTCCGCTGCCGCCGCTACCAGAACCGACGACGATGCCGTTGGCGGCCATCCAGGTTTGCATTTCGGGCTGGGTCAGGCGCATTTCGCGGATGGCGCTGATTTGCGCGGGCGTGAGCGTGGCTTCGATTTGGGCCAGCAGGGCGTTGGTTTCAGCGGTGGCGCTGGTGCCGGAATTGGTCAGGCTTTGCAGGGCCTGCCAGAGCGGTAGCAGTTCAGCGGCCTGGGTTGGGGTGATGGCGTCTGGCGTACCGTCCAGCATGAGCGGGCCGAGGGCCAGTTGCAGACGCGTCGAGAGGGCGTTTTCGTAGGTCGTGTCGAGGTTGGGGCTGGTGTATTGCTCGTTGGAGGGGACAACCACCGGGGGCGCGGACTGTTCGGATGTCGTATCCGCTCCGTTTGACGGCGAGACAGGCACGGGGGAGTCGGTTCCGCAGGCGGAAAGCGCCAGGGTGAGAATCAGGATGGGGAGGAGAAGCAGGTTGCGGGTCATTTTAAGTTTCCTTGTTTAAAAGTTGAAGGTTTAAGGTTGAATGGTGAAAAATTATTCGTGCCGCAGGGCGACGATGGGGTCGAGTTTGGCAGCCTGGGTGGCCGGGTAGTAGCCGAAGAAGATGCCGATGGCGGCGGCGGCGCCGAATGCGAGCGGGATGGAGAGCGGCACAATTTCAGTGCGCATGGTGCCGAGATAGTCAAACAGAACCGCGCCGCCCGCGCCAAAGAAAACGCCGACCAGTCCACCTGCCAAACTCAAGATGACGGCTTCGAGCAGGAATTGGGTTTGCACGTCGTCGGGGCGCGCGCCGAGGGCCATGCGCAGACCGATTTCGCGGGTGCGTTCGGTGACACTGACCAGCATGATGTTCATGATGCCGATGCCGCCAACGAGCAGCGAGACGCCCGCAACCCAGGCCAGCAGGTCACGAAAGGCGGAGGTGGCGGCCTCCTGGGTGGCGATGATGTCTTGCTGGGTCTGGATGGTGAAATCGGGTTTGGCCGGGTCAACGTCGTGGCGTTGGGACAGCAGGCTGGTGATTTGGGTGATAACGCTCTCGACTTTGTCCTGGCTTTCGACTTTGACGTAGATGGTGCGGACGGAATCGGCGCGCATGGGCGAGCCGCTGGTCATGTAGCGCTGGAAGACGACGCTGATGGGCAGGTAGACGCGCCCATCGTAGTCGATGTCGGCGACGACGCCTTTGGATTGCATGACGCCGATAACGGTCAGTTTGGTATCGCCGACGGTGATGGTTTGACCGATGGGGCTTTCTGCGCCGAACAGGTCGCTTGCCAGCCCCGCGCCAAGCACGGCGACTTTGAGTTTGCGGTCGTTGTCCTGCTCGCTGAAGTAGGTTCCTGCGCTTACCGGATAATCGCGCACGTTGGGGAAATCGGCGGTGGTGCCGACAATTGCAATCGAATCGAGGCTGACGCCATTGGCTTTGACGGTTTGCGGCGGCGGGGCCTGCTCTGCTGAAACGCCATCAATGCCGACCACCTGGTCGCGGATGGCAAGCGCGTCTTCATACAGCAGGGTGCGGGCCGCGCCTGGCACGCCGCGCATGGGCGAGACAATCAGCAGGTTGGCGCCCAGGGCGTTGATTTGGTCGGCAATCACGGCTTCGGCCCCGGCGCTGACCGCCATCATGACGATGACCGAGGCGACGCCGATAATCACGCCGAGCGTGGTCAGGAAGGAGCGCACTTTGTTGAGCATCAACCCCTCCCAGGCGATGCGCAGGATTTTTTGAAATTTCATAATGTATTCTCCGCACAGTGGCCGTCATCGACCGTCTGCCCATCGCGGACGCAGATGACGCGCCCGGCGTGCTTGGCAATGTCGGGTTCGTGCGTGACCATCACAATCGTCACGCCGCTTTCGTGCAGCGCGTGCAACAAATCCATAATCTCCACGCTCGATTTCGAGTCGAGGTTGCCGGTTGGCTCGTCGGCCAAAATCAGCGGCGGACGATTAATCAGGGCGCGGGCAATTGCCACGCGCTGCTGCTGTCCGCCGGAGAGTTGATTGGGGTGATGATTCATACGCTGTCCCAACCCGACCGACTCAAGCGCAGCAGCGGCGCGTTCGCGCTGTTCGGCGGCGCTCAAATCGAGATGGATGTCGTACAACATCGGCAGCATGACGTTATCGAGCGCGGAAAGGCGCGGCAGCAGGTTGAAAGACTGGAAAACAAAGCCAATCTTCTGGTTGCGCACATCGGCCAGGTCGTAGGGGTCGAGGTCGCTCACGTTTTCGCCATCCAGCAGGTACGCGCCGGAGGTCGGGCGGTCGAGACAGCCGATGATATTCATCAGGGTCGATTTTCCCGACCCGCTCGGCCCCATGACGGCAACAAACTCGCCACGCCCCACGCTGGCGTTCAGGCCATTCAGGGCAAAGACCTGGGCGTCATCTGCCTCGCCGTACACTTTTTTCAAATCTTTAAGTTCAATCAGTGGGTTCATGCTTTCACCTGTTCACGAAACGCGCAATACGGGATATTTTCCGTGTTTCGTATTGCGTGTTGCTATCACTTCGTCTCGACCGTTCCGGTGCTGACCACCTCGCCGCCATTCAGACCTTCCAGGATTTCGACAGTTGCGAAATCACGCAAACCGATTTTGACCGGGGTAAATTTGAGCGTACCATCTTCTTGCAGGACAAAAACCGCATACGAGCCGGGAGCCAGTTCGCGCAAGGCCTGAACAGGGATTAGTAAGGTGGACAGGGCTTCGCCCGACACAACCTCGACCTCCGCCGACATCCCGCTTAAGAAGGTTTTCCCGGCTGGCAAATCCACCGTTGCCCAGGCGCTGACGTAGTTGACGTTACTGACGGTCGCCAGTTCCGGGTCTACGCGGGTGACGAGGCCCTCGAAGACCTCTTCGGGGTAGGCGTCAAACACCACCCGCACCGGCATTCCAGGCTGGATGAGCGCCAGGTCGGTTTCTTCCAGGTAGAACTGGATGAACATCTCATCACTGGCAATCGCCACCACCGGTGAAGTGCCAACCGATTGACCAGCGGCAGTGTTGAGCAGGGTTACGGTTCCGCCGGAGGGGGCGGTCAGGTTGGTATTTTCCAGCGAGAGTTGGGCCGATTGCACGGCGAGACAGGTCGAGGTGAGTTTGGATGTCAAGGCCCCGTAGGTGGTCAGGTCGGCGCACGGTTCGGTATCTCCACTTAAGCGGGTGTAATACTGTCGGGCATCTTCCAGCGTCAGTTGAGCGGCTTGCACTTT
>DAOUML010000147.1:0-1687 GCA_034411635.1 Anaerolineales bacterium | reverse complement strand
AACACCCGTAAAAGCGCGTCACGTTCCCCCTTTGTGTACTTTGTGACCTTCGTGTTTAGGCTTTTTCCCGCCAAGTACGGGAGAGCCAAAAAGCGCAATGTGTGACTGGGCGGGTACAGCGGGTGAATAACGCGCTTATAATAGGGGTATGTCTATTTATGAGCGTCTTGTTTATGCCAGAAAGAGCCGTTTTTGGGGCAAACTTGCCTATATTTTGTTGAAACTGCTGGGGGCCGAAATTCCACTTTCTGTGGCAATTGGGCCAGGTTTTTTGCTTCATCATGGCGGCGTGGGCGTAGTGATTCACCCCAAGACGGTGATAGGGGCGCGGGTTGGCGTTTACCCGGGGGTTACTTTGGGCCGGGCGGATGTCTATCGACCGGCTTCTGAATCGGCTTTTGAGGGGATTGTGGTGGAAGATGAGGTGATTCTCGGTTCGGGGGCCAAAATTTTGGGCGCTGATGGCCTGTTGCGCATTCGGCGCGGGACGGTGGTGGGGGCCAATGCCGTGCTAACCCAATCGACGGGCGAAAATGAGATTTGGGCTGGTATTCCGGCTCGCAAGGTTGGGGCGCGCGAGTGATGGAGCGGATTTGTATTGTGCCTCAGGTGCATGGGGTGGGGGGCATGGTGTCTTTTTTGCACAAGTTTTCGGAATCGCTCGCGGCGCGGGGCGTGGGGGTGACGTTTGATTTGCAGGATAAGCCTTACAGCGCAATTTTGGTGATTGGCGGCACGCGCCAGATTTTGCCGCTTTTGCGGGCTGGGGCGCGAGTGGCCCAGCGGCTGGATGGGATTAATTGGATTCATCGCAAAAAGCCGATTTCGCTCAAGCATTCGCTGCGCGCGGAGTATGGAAATTTCATTTTGAGCGTTATTCGACGCTTTGTGGCGAATCGGATTGTGTATCAGAGCGCTTTTTCGCGTGATTGGTGGAACGATTGGTATGGTTTGCTGAAAACGCCTGCGTGGGTGGCGCACAATGGAGTCGATTTGGAGGTGTATCGGCCTGTTGAAAGAATTGCCAATTCGCGTTACAGATTGCTGGTGGTGGAAGGTTCTCTGGGTGGCGGCTATGAGGGCGGCCTGGCAAACGCTGTCAGGCTGGCCGAGGCGACGGGGGAGCTGCTTCCGCGTCGATTGGAGTTGATGGTGGTGGGCGAGGTGAGCGAGTCGCTCCGGGCCGATTGGCAGGCGCGCAGCGCGGTGCCAATTCTCTGGCAGGGAACGGTGGCGCGGGAGCGTATCCCGCATTTGATGAATGAGGCTGACGCGCTTTTTTCCGCCGATGCGCACCCTGCTTGCCCAAATTCGGTGATTGAGGCCCTGGCTTGCGGTCTGCCGGTGGTGGCGTATGATACCGGTTCTTTGAAGGAATTGGTGGTCGATTCGGCTGGCGTGGTTGCTCCTTATGGAGGCAATGCCTGGGCGCTGGAGGCTCCGGTTGCCGGGCCATTGGCGCAGGGGCTGGCGCAGGTGCTGACCAACCCTGAAAAATTCCGAGCCGGGGCGCGGGCCCACGCCGAGCGGGTTTTCGGTTTGCAGGCGATGACGGAAAAATATCTCGCGGCTTTGCTGGGATAATGAGTCAGCAGTTCTCAATATGGAATTGGGATGTAGTGACGATTTGGCATATGACTGAAAAAATGGTAATCTTACCGGTACTATGCTGGAAAACCTGAGACTA
>DAOUML010000146.1:0-14746 GCA_034411635.1 Anaerolineales bacterium | reverse complement strand
CCAGGCGGGTGAGGGAGATTGTCGGGATGGCTTGGGGAGATGAGATGCAGTCATAGCGCGGGAATCAACAACGATAAACTGGCAGAGCAGGCTTGCGCCCTGTCAGGCAAGAAAAGCCGTATCCCCATTATACCTTGTCGGCAATTTGCGGTCTGTGTTCGCGGCGGCAATCGGCGCCTTGATGGGCTGATTGCCGCCGTGAAGGGTATCAAAAACTGGCCCGAACTTAGCGCGGCTCGATGACAAGTTTTATGGCTGTGCGCACTTTGTCTTCGATTTCAACATCGACAAATTCTGGCACGCAGCACACTTCGATTCCATCTCCGCGCAGGTAAGTGGTTGCCAGTACCAGGGCTTTGAGGGCCTGGTTGACTGCTCCCGCGCCAATGGCTTGAACTTCAGCGCGTTTATGCTCACGGACGACGCCAGCAATTGCCCCGGCGACGGCGGATGTGCGGGAGTTCGCAGATACTTTTATCATCTCCATAGTTATTCTCCCTTTCTTTGATAGGAACGAGGGGCAGTACGGTTAATTGAGTATACAAGATTATTTGGGGTTAATCAACACTGTATTTTTGTTCACAAACCGCGTCGATTTTTTGCCCGCCTGAACTGTTTTTGAGAGATGGCGCGTTTAGCGTTTTGTCAGTTTAATCTATACACAGAGGTATTCAATAAATAATCTTAATTTAGTAATCGTAGTAGGCGCTGTGGATATGTGGATAAAGATGGGGCTGAGGCTATATATGGGGGTATTCTTTTTTTCGTGTCGCTTATCTTGGGGCTGGGATGTTTTTTTTTAGCCAGAATTTGTGGATAGACTTTTTATATCTGGCCCGCTTGTGGAGAATTGATCTTCTGGGCAAAATGCGCCAGCCCATAAATTCGGGTTGGCAACGAACACCCCCCATATATGGGGGGTGTTCGTTGAGAATATATCGAACAGGTGAGCATGTTTTCCACAAGCAATGCGGGTTATCCACAGTTTTTTGGTACTTATCCACAGGCTGGGGGCTGGCGCGTGGGTTTGGATTGGTTTTGGCCTGCCTATATGTGGGCGGCGTTCACAGGTTGTATTCAACGCTTAGGGTGTCGAGGCGTTCTTCGATGGCATCCAGGAAGTGGTCGATTCCTTGCAGGCGGATGGCGATTCCGGGGGCGTCGAGTCCGAGTTGGGCCTGGGTAGTTTGCCAGGTTTGTTGTTGCGTTTCGTTCAGGTTGCCCGACTGGGCGCACAGATTCCAGGAGTGCAGCAAAGGCCACAGGCTGGCGGCGGGGGTGGGGCTTTCGAGCAGGGATAAAATGGCTTGTTTGTAATAATCGAGCCGGGCGGCGTGAATGCGCAGGTCGTGCGGGGCCTGACTGGCGGTTTGGTAGGCCGATTCCCAGGCGGGGATGAGGCCGCGCAGGGCTTCGGGGGCAAGTTGCAGTCCGCCGACCAAGGCGAGCAGGGTGTCTGTCAGGCTAGGCAGGCCGGCCAGTTCGGCGCGCTGTGGAAATTCGAGCAGGAAGCGGCGTTGGGCCAGGGGAAAGCCGGTCAGCACGGCCAGGGCATTGGCGGCTTGCTCGAGGGTGGTCAGGTATTCTGTCAGGCTGAGTTCGAGTCCCAGTTGGGTGCTCATCCAGGTTTGGCGGGCGGGGTTGGCGAAGGCGCGCGCGCGGGTAAGCAGGTTGGCCGGGTCTTCAAATTGGGAGCGCAGGCTCGATTGGGTGTATTCAAAAAATTTGCTTTTTTCATGCAGCAAGAGGGGATCCCACATTGTCCAGCCGCGCCAGGGGTCGCCGCGTAGTTCGCGTGGCCTGGCATATTGGCTTTCTTGCTCGGCGATGATATCGAGGTGAATTTCGGGGGAGAGTTTGATGATTTCGCGCGCGAAGGCGGGTTCCGTCTTGGTGATGACGAGCAGGTCTATGTCGGTGGTGCCGCCGAGGAGCGGTTCTTCTCGCAGGACCGAACCAATTAAGAAAACGGCGATCACGTTCGGGTCGGGCTTGAATCGTTTTTCTGCTGTATCGCGGCCCAGTTTGATGAGCAGGTCTCTGGTAATGCGCATGTCAATCTCCGTTAATGAGCGTGGGTTGGAAGGGGGATATGCCCAAGGCCGCGCGGATTTTGTTTTCTATCAGGTTGAGGTGTTCGGGGTGGCGCACAAAGTCGAGGCTGTTGCTGTCGATGATGAGTTTGGGGCTTGTGGTTTGGGCGAAGAATTCATCGTAAGCGGCGGCCAGTTCGGCGATATAGGCGCGTTCCATGCTGCGTTCGTAAGGGCGGTCGCGCAGGGCAATGCGGGCCATGAGGGTATCGACGCTGGCCGAGAGGTAGACTGTCAGGTTGGGCAGGGGAATTTTTTCTGCCAGGGCCTCGTGAACGCGGTGATACATGGTTAATTCGTCGCCGGCGAGGTTGATGCGGGCGAAGAGCGAGTCTTTTGCGAAGGTGTAATCGGCGAGCAGGTTTTTTTCGGCATTCAGGATGGCTGGCACGGTGCTGTTTTGTTGTCGGTAGCGACTGAGCAGGAAGAATAGTTGGGTTTGAAAGGCGTAGCGCGCCCTGTCTCCATAAAAATCGGAAAGAAAGGGGTTTTCTTCAAAGACTTCGAGCAAGATGTCGGCATTTTCGAAGCGGGGTTGCAGCAGGCGCGCCAGGGTGGTTTTTCCGACGCCAATAACGCCCTCAATGGCAAGGTACATGCAGATGCCTCCTGAAAAATGATGGTTAAGGATACCATGATTTGAAAACAGCGTGATGAATCATATAATGCCCGTGGTCACACATTGTGCGTTCACGCTCTTATAAAAAGCGGGTTCTACCATTTTTAACGGGAAAATCTTTTCAAACACAAAGTACACAGAGGTCACGAAGAACAACACCCGTAAAAGCGCGTCACGTTCCCCCTTTGTGTACTTTGTGACCTTCGTGTTTGGGCTTTTTCCCGCCAAGTACGGGAGAGCCGAAAATTGATAAGATCCCGCCCTATGTCATATTGGCTTATTTTACCCCCAGCCACCTTCAAAACACAGTACAATAAGCGCAATATTTCACAAAAAGGACACGCCATGGATCCCCAAATCGCCGCCCGATTCAACGATACCCTCCTGCAAATCGCCATGCAGCGTTATGAGATTGCCCCCGAAAACATCTCAGAACTGGATGGATTCGAGAGTTTCATCTACCAATTTCAACGCCCCGAGGGGCGCTTCATCCTGCGCATTGGACACAGCCAGCGCCGCTCGCCCGAACTGATTCACGGCGAAGTCGACTGGATTAATGATCTCGCGGCTGGCGGCGCATCGGTGGCCCGCGCTATCCACTCAGCGCGTGGCGAACTGGTCGAAGCCCTCGATGACGGTCACGGCGAGCAATTCCTGTGTACCGCCTTCGTCGAAGCCCCCGGCGACCATATCCGCCGCGAACAGGTCAATGAGACCTTCATCCACAACTATGGCCGCCTGCTCGGAAAAATGCACGCGCTCGCCAAAACCTACCAGCCTGCCAACCCCGCCTGGCGGCGCTACGACTGGGATTCACCCGTCAACAACACCGCCGAAAACCAAATGCCCGCCCGTGAAACAGTCGCCCTCGCCAAATACCGCCAGGTCTTCGCCCACCTGCGCCGCCTGCCCCGCGACCCAGAAGGATTCGGCCTCATCCACCAGGATGCCCACCCTGGCAATTTTTTTGTCGATGAACAAAACAACCTGACCCTGTTCGACTTCGACGATTGCGCCTACGGCCATTTCATCTACGATATCGCCATGGTGCTTTTCTACACCGCCAA
The DNA here is from genome assembly GCA_034411635.1 of Anaerolineales bacterium. Lineage (GTDB taxonomy): Bacteria > Chloroflexota > Anaerolineae > Anaerolineales > Villigracilaceae > UBA8950. The sequence continues at coordinate 10,967 of DAOUML010000146.1, read as the reverse complement.
CGAAGAACCCGACCCTGCCGCCCACACCGCGCGCTTCATGCCCGCCTTCCTGAGCGGGTACAGCGAAGAAAACCGCCTGAACCCCGGCTGGCTGGCCGAACTGCCAACCTTTATGAAATTACGCGAAATCGACTTGTTCGCCGCCATCCACTTCAGCGAAGAAGACGGCGACAACCCCGAACACCCCTGGTGCGCGCGTTACATGCAAGGCCGCCGCGAACGCATCGCAAATGACACGCCCTTCATTGAATTTGAGTGGGAAAGCCTCGCAAAATATCTGTAAAACTGGCCCATCCCCAAAATACGGACTGGAATTCATCCGCGTTTTTCCACTTTCCCAAAAATACACTATGAAATGCCCGAAACGAGTATAATCTCCCGCCGTGAAACTCGTCCGACGCTTCCTGCTCAACCCCGCCCTCCCGGCAGAATACCGGGCCAACTTCATCCACCTGTATCTGGATATTGGCTGGTATGCCCTGCTGGCCGGCTCCTCGCTGAACTTCCAAAACGTATACGCCGCGCGCCTGGGAGCCAGTAGTTTTCAAATTGGCATGTTAGGCGCAATTCCGGCCCTGGTCAGCCTGCTGCTCGCCATCCCCGCCGGAATTTGGCTTGCCAAACGTCCAATCCACCGCGCCGTATTCTGGACATCCGTCATCTACCGGCTCGGATTCCTGCTTTGGGCCTTCCTGCCCTGGATGTTCGACGCCCAGGGTCAAATTTGGGGTCTGGCGGGCATCATCCTCTTCCAGGCCATCCCACTCACAGCCCTGAGCGTGGGCTTCAACGCCCTTTTCGCCACCGCCGTCCCAACAGAATGGCGCGCCAGCGTCGCCGCCAAACGCAACATCGTCCTTTCCATCGTCTTCATGGGCGCCTCGCTCGGCACAGGCTGGCTGCTCGAGCAACTGCTCTTCCCATTCAATTATCAAGTCATCTTTTTTATCGGATTTTTAGGCGCGGCGATGAGCAGCGTCCACCTCTACTTCATTCGACCACTGCCCGAAGCCGAATCCAGCGCGGAACAAACCCCGCCCGAACCTGGGTCGCCGTCAAACGAAGCGGCACCGCGCCCCAGCCTGAAAACCAGCCTGCGCCTCGATATCTGGAAAACACCCTTCAGAAAAATCCTGCTGGTGCTGCTCTTCTTCCACCTGGCGCAATTTCTCGCCATCCCACTCTTCCCACTCTACTTCGTTAACGAACTTGGCCTAACCGACGAACACATCGGCATTGGCACAGCCCTGTTTTACCTGACCGTGCTGATTGGCTCAACCCAACTCAGTCGCATGGTACGCCTGAGCAATAACAAAATCGTCACCGGCTGGGGCGTAATCGGCATGGGGCTGTATCCGCTTTTCCTGGCTTTTTCAGGCCAGGTTTGGGAGTTTTACGCCATCTCCATTTTGGGCGGCCTGGTATGGGCAATGGTCGGCGGAGCGCAACTAAACTACCTGCTCGAAGCCTGCCCGCCCAATGACCGTCCCACCTACCTGGCCTGGTACACTATTGTCGTTAATGGATGCGTACTGGCAGGCTCGCTGCTCGGCCCGGTTCTGGCAACCAGCATGGGCATCTCCGCCGCCCTGCTCATCGCCGCCATCCTGCGCGGGCTTGCGGGGATTACCATCCTTAAATGGGGATAATTCTGGTATCATCAGAATATGAGCATCAAAATCGTCGCAACCAACCGCAAAGCCAGTTTTGAATACTTCTTGCTGGAACACTTTGAAGCCGGCCTTGCCCTGCAAGGCTCGGAGATAAAATCGTTGCGCGCCGGGCAAGTCAGCCTGGCCGAAGCCTACATCGAAGTAGACGGGCGCGAAGCCTGGCTGGTCGAATGCCATATTGCGCCCTACGAACAAGCCAATCGCTTCAATCATGACCCCAAACGCCGCCGCCGCTTGCTGCTGCACAAGCGCGAAATCCGCCAACTGTGGAACGATGTCCGCCAAAAGGGTGTTACCATCATCACCACAAAGGTCTACCTGAAAGAAGGACGCGCAAAAATCGAAATCGCCCTGGCCAAAGGCAAAAAACTGCACGACAAGCGCCACGCCATTGCCGAGCGTGACCAGGAACGCGAAATAAAGCGCGAAGCAAGGCAAAAAGATTATTAGAAAGGCGGTTCTCATGCCCGCTTCAACGATTGGCGGCATCAACCTGCTGCCCGAAGAGCAAAAACGCGCCATTTACAGCCGCGTTGTGCCTGCTCAACTGCTTGAACGATTCAAACTCCCCAGCACCGATACCGTTCGCTTCCAATCACTCTTCCAGTTCAAATTTAAGCCGGGGGCAAGCGATGTCGAACTCTCGCTCTTTCACGAACAGCACTTCCCCGACCCCATCCTCTACGGACACCTGACCGATACCATGAACGGGCAGATTCACGTTCTGCTCTACATCTTGAACGACCCCGAAGCCCCACGCTTCAACGTAGACCGCCTGCCCGATGGCAGCCCAACCCGCTTCGGAACCCTGAAACGCAATCTGGAAGCCGAATCGGCGGCTCTGGCGAATGGACTTTCTCCCGGCCAGGTGCGGCGCGGGTTGGGTTTCCTGGCCCCGGCGATTGAAACCTTCGAGCAATTTGTCATCAGCCTGGGGCATGATATGTACTTTGTTGAGCCACTCTACTATCACAATGCGATTATCTTTGAGCGGTACGGTTTCAGTTATCAAATGGGCCGCCGCCTGATGGCGCGCATCGAAACCGGCTTCGGCGAAACGGGCGACCTGACAGCCCAGTTAGATGGCTCCACCTTCCGACAAAAACAGGCGGGCAACAGCATTCGTCTGCGCTCGTGGGCTATTCACGATGGCATTTTGGGCGAGCCGTTTACAAACGTAACCATGTACAAAAGAGTGGGAAAAAACGCGGGGATTAATACCTGTCCCGAATGCCAGTGGTAACTTTATTTCGATTTTTCTTCCTGCAATGAAATGAACACTTCGGCAATCACCGGGTCGAAATGCCTTCCGGCGTTCTCGCGAATCATCTGTAGAACCTGGCTTACAGGTTGGTTCTGATGGTAAGAACGCACGCTGGTAAGCGCGTCATAAAAATCAACCACCGCCATCAAACGACCTTCCAGAGGAATATCTTCGCCTTGCAAATGATCGGGGTAGCCTGAGCCATCCCAGCGTTCATGGTGAAACCGAACATAGGGAATTGCTCCTTGTAAATGGGGAATATTTTCGACAATTTTTGCGCCAATGGTGGTATGCGTGCGCATAATTTCAAATTCTTCGGGAGTGAGTTTATCGGGTTTGTTGAGTATTTTTTCAGGGATGGCTATTTTGCCAATATCATGCAGCAACGAACCATATTCCAGTTTGATCATTGCTTCGGGCGTCCAACCCAGGGCGGTTCCCAATTCAAGCGCCAGCGATTGCACCCGCTGAACATGGTTGCTGGTATAAGCATCGCGGGCTTCTACCAAATTGGCGAGCATGATAATGGTTTGCAAATGCGCCTGACGCGACTCGAACAATTCAATGGCCCGGCGACGTTCGAGTCGATTTTGCACAGCGGCCAGCAAATCTTTGGCATCATAAGGTTTTAAGAGATAATCATCAGCCCCCAAACTGCGGGCAAAGCGCACGTCGCGTTGTTGCGTGCGCGCAGTTAGAAAAATAAAGGGGACCACTGTGCCAATTTGCAAACGGCGCACGGCTTCGAGCAGGCCAAAGCCGTCTAAATAGGGCATGGAAATATCTGAAACGACCACATCGGGGTTCACTTCTTCAAATGCGTCCAATGCCAATTGACCGTTGGAAAAAGCAAAGACAGTATGACCGCCCAGTTCAAGCACGGTGCGGGTTAATAAGCGCAGGGCGTCATCATCTTCGGTTAATAAAATTTTTGCCATTTCTCGCGCGCTCCTACTAAGAACTACGGCCCCCAGCGTGGCTGCCAATCACAATAATCATTATCGGTCAGCCGGGTCAGGTTGCTGCCATCGATGCGAAGAATGTAAATTTCGCAGCCATGAACATCGTTGTAACGGTCAAAATATGAGGTAAAGGCAATCCAACCGCCATCGGGCGAAAAACTGGGGCCCTGGCTGTTGCCGCCCATTGGCGAAACCTGAAAAGCGGAGGAACCATCAGGGTTCATCATGAATAATTCGCGCAGCCAGGGCTTGCCTGAATAGGTGATCAGCCAGCGACCATCGTTTGACCAATCATTGCGCCCACGTAGATCGGGAAGGTTGGTGAGGCGTTGGAAATCGCTGCCATCCAGATTGACGGTTGCCAGTTGAATGCCGTAGCCCGCCACGCTGGTTGCAAACAGGATTTTGCTGCCATCGGGTGAGAAAGTGGGGTCCCAGCCGATGGGGTAGATTTCTCGCGGGTTGCTGCCATCACGATTCATGAGCCAGATGGCGGTGCGCTCTACGCCGTCGCCGCGGGTGAAGGCGATTTGACGGCCATCCGGTGAAATTTCGGGGGCAACCAGAATGCCGAGGTCACGCGTAAGGCGGGTGGTGTTGCCTGCCAGGTCCATTTCGTAAATATCGTACTGGCCCTGGCCCGAAAGGTTGGATGAGAAAACGATGGAGAGTCCATCTGGGGCGAGGGATGGGTAGAAGTGTTTGGCCTGGTCGTTGGTGGTGAGGCGGCGCTGGTTGCTGCCATCGGCATTAATCAGGCAGATTTGGTCGGTGGCGCTGGTTTTGAAGAGTTGGCAAACGTAGACGATTTTGCCACGCGGCCCTGAGCCAGGCGCGGGCGTGGGGCTGGCGGGGGTAACGGAGGCCGGCGCGGGCGTGGTTGCGATTCCGGCCAGGGCGGGGCGGGTGGCAAATACAACGGTGGGAGCCTGAGGCGGTTGAGACAACGCCCATCCGGCGTAGATTAGTCCAATACAGATCAGGAGAAAGAAGAATATCACCCCAAGCAGGCCTATGATGGTGTAAAGGTGATTGGGTTTCATTCAATCATGTCGGAAAAGAGGCCGGAGTTGCGGGTCATACGGGAGGTTTGGGTGTCATCGAAAACGCCGCGCTGGTATAGGTCGATAAAGGAATCGACCAGAATAGGGTCGAAGTAGGTTCCGGCGTGTTTTTTGATGTAGTCTAAAACGGATTCTTCGTTTGAGCCTTTGCGGTAGGGGCGGTTGGAGAGCAGGGCGTCCCAGACATCGACGATGGCAAAAATGCGGGCGGCCAGGGGGATTTGGTTGCCTTTTAGCCCACGCGGGTAGCCGCTGCCGTCCCAGTGTTCGTGGTGGCAGTAGGGAATATCGAGCGCGGGGCGCAGGTAGACGACTGGAAAGAGCATCTGGTGGGCGTATTCAGGATGCAGACGCATTTGCTGCCATTCTGATTCGCTGAGTGGGCCGGGTTTTTGTAAGACGCTATCAGGTATTGCCATTTTTCCGATGTCGTGCAAGAGGGCGCCGCGGCGGATGTGGACGATTTCATCTTCGGTGATGCCCAGGGCGCGGGCCAGGCGAAGGGTCATTTCGGTTACGCGCTGGGTGTGGCCTTCGGTCTCTTTGTCGCGCAGGTCGAGGACGCGCGACCAGCCTTCGATGGTGGATTCGTAGGCTTCGGCCAGGTCGACATGGGCGCGATGAAGTTCGAGTTCGGCGCGTTTGCGGGCGGTAATATCGCGGATGATGGAGATGCTCATTTGTTCGTTTTTGATTTCGATGGTGCGTGCTGAAATGAGGCCGATCCAGACTGTGCCGCTTTTCTTCTTGAAGACGGCTTCCATGTTGTTTAGTTCGTTATTTTCGAGCAGTTTTTTCTTGTAGGTTTCGTGTTCGTGATGATTGGCCCATAGGTTAAGTTCGAGGCTGCTTTTACCGATAATTTCTTCTGGGTGGTAGCCGGTTAGTTCTGAGAAGCCTTCGTTGATTTCGATGTAGTGTCCATCGGAGAGGCGAATGATTGAAATGGCATCGGGTGAAATGCGGAAGGCTTTTGAGAATTTTTCTTCTGAAATGCGCAGGGCGGTTTCAGATGCGCGTTTTTCATCGCGTAATTTTTTTTCGTGCAGGGCACGCTGAATGGCCTGGCCCAGCCGACCGAGGCGGTCTTTGAGCAGGTAGTCGGCGGCGCCTTGTTTCATAGTTTCTACGGCGGCTTCTTCGCTGATGGTTCCGGTGATGACGATGAAGGGGATATCGAGGTTGGTTTCCTGAAGGATGCGCAAGGCCTGCATGGCGTTAAATTGTGGCAGGCTGTAATCAGCCAGAATAATATCGAGCGGCTCTTGTATGGCTCGCTGGTAGGCTTCGCGCGTATCTACCCGCTGCGTTTCAATCTGATAGCCTGAGCGCTTTAGTTCGTAAATGACAAGTTCCGCATCAGTGGGGCGGTCTTCCAGGAGCAGGATTTTCAGGGATTGGTTCATGAGGTATCTCGATTAAGCCGGGTTTTGGTTAAGTAAAAGCCAATATAGCCCCACGTTACGAACTGCCTCAGTAAATTGTTCAAAATCGATTGGTTTTACGATGTAACTGTTTACACCCAGATCATAACTATCGACAATATCGCGTTCTTCGCTGGAAGAGGTTAGCATGACAACCGGTACGGCTTGCGTACGCGGGTTTGATTTTAAGGCGCGCAAAACTTCCAGGCCGCTTATTTTGGGCAGTTTGAGATCGAGCAAAATCAGGCGAGGGATGTTAACAAGTTCCACTTCGCCAGCAGAACGACCGAAAAGGTAGGCGAGGGCTTCTTCGCCATCGCGGACGTGATGAATGGAGTTTGCTATTTTGAATTTTTTTAATGCGTAAAGCGATAACTCTGCGTCATTTTGGTTATCTTCTACGAGCAGTATTTCGATTCGGTTTTCAACCATGCAAGATCTCCGGGGGCGGTACTGGATGCGCGATATTCGAACATCAAATATCGAATCACGATACCCGTTTTGGGTGAAAATTGCGCTTTTTCCCCAGATTAGGAACGCGAAATTTTCACCCGCGAGCATTATAGAAATAGTATACCAAAATCATTGCAGTTTTTTTGGATTTGGAAAATATCGATTTTGTAAAGGGTTGGGGATTTTACAGCAAGGGCATTGCGAGGCCATCAGCGCGGGGATCGCTGCCGGCGACGAGTACGCCGCTGTCGCCGTCGCGCTGAATGATTTGTCCACGCCCGAAAACGGCGCGTCCCCATCCGCTAACTGGCCTGACAGGATGACCGATTTCAGCCAGGCGGGCGGCTGCCTGCCAGGGAATGCCTTCTTCAAGCAAGACTGCGCCAGCCTGCCCACCCTCGGCGGCGTCTATACAGAAGCGGGGCAAATCAAGGGCGGCTTGTGGATTAAGGCCATCGAGCAAGAGGGCCAGGCCCACTTGCAGGTGTCCCTGCGGCTGCATGAATCCGCCCATAACGCCGAAGGCGGAGAAGAGGGATTGGTTGGTGGTTGATGGGGAGATGGTTGATGGGTTAATGGTTAATGGATTTTCGATTGACGGCGGGTTATCCGAATCGATTAACGATTCTCGATTAACCATTAACGATTCCCGATTAACCATTACCGATTCTCCACCTGCCATCTTCGTTATCATCGCCGGAATAATCGTATGGTACGGACGTTTTTTGGGTTCAAGGCGGTTGGGGTGCTGAGGATCAAGGCTGAAGTTGTGTCCGCGATTTTGCAGGGTGAAACCCCAGCCCTGCGGCACAATGCCAGTGCCAAAACCCATGTAATTACTATTGATGAAAGAACAGGCGTTGCCGATTTCATCCACCACGCAGAAGTAGACGGTGTCGCTGGAGGCGATGGGCGTGCCGCGTTTTTGATCGAGGCTGGCGCGTTTGGGGTCGATAAGTTTGCGGCGTTGGGCGGCGTAGTCTTTGGAGAGTAACTCAGCCAGCGGAATGTTATAAAAATGAGGGTCGCTGATATACCAGAGGGCATCGGCGAAGGCCAGACGCAGGGCTTCGATTTGGAGGTGCAGGCGTTCGGCGGAGAGCGGGTTTTGGGAGGAGAGGTCGAAGCCTTCGAGCAGGTTGAAGGCCAGCAGGGCGGCGAGTCCTTGTCCGTTGGGCGGACATTCGTGGATGCGATAATCGCCAAAGGTGACGCTGGCGGGTTGATCCCAGGTGGAGGTGTGTTCGGCCAGATCGGCAGCGGTCATGACGCCGCCGGCTTTACCCAACACTTCGGCAATTGCTTCGGCGATTGGGCCTTCGTAGAAGGCTTTTTTGCCGCCTTCGGCAACGGCGCGGAAAGTGCGCGCCAGGCCGGGGTTGCGGAAGATTTCGCCGGGGTTGGGGCCGCGTCCATCGAGGGTGAGTTCGCGTCCATTAGGGGCTGTCTTGAGTTGGCGGTTTGCGCCGGCCTGCCAGAAGTAGGAGGTGATGGGGGCTACCGGGAATCCACTTTCGGCCAGGGAGATGGCCGGGGCGAGGATTTCAGCCATTGAAAGGGTGCCGTGGCGTTCGAGCAAGTCGCACCAGCCAGCACAGGCTCCGGGTACGGTAACGGTAAGCGGGTGATAGGGCGGCAGCGCGGGGGAAAGGCCCTCGCGTAGAATCCGCTCGCGCGTCAGTCCGGCGGGGGCGCGGCCTGAGCCGTTAAGGGCTGTGACTGCTCCTTTTTTTGCGTCGTAAAAAAGAGCAAACATGTCGCCGCCAATACCGGTGGAGGTTGGTTCGGTGACATTGAGGGCAGCGGCAGTGGCGATGGCAGCATCGGCAGCGTTGCCGCCCTGGCGTAAAATCTCCAGGCCAGCGGCGGTGGCTAACGGTTGGGAGGTTGCCACCATGCCGCGCCGGGCATATACGCTGGCGCGGTGTGAATTAAATTTCGGCGGGTTTGGGTTCATCCTTGCCAGTTGCTTTCGGGACGAGGGTGACGAGGATTTTATCGACCCGCTTGCCATCCATGTCCATCACTTCAAAACTCAAGCCATTCCATTCAAATCGGTCTGCTGCGGCAGGGACGCGGCCCAGGTTGAGCATGACAAACCCGCTCAGGGTTTCGTATTCGTCTTCATCGGGTAGGTGGCGCAGGTTGAAGATTTCTTTGAAGTCTTCGACTTCGAGCATTCCATCGAGCAGCCAGGAGCCGTCCTGTCGCTGGGTGGCCTGGGGCGGGGTGTCGATATCGCCGACGATTTCTTCAATGATATCGAACATGGTGACAAGACCCTGTACCGAGCCAAATTCGTCGACGACGAGCAGGAGTTCGGCATCTTCGCTTTTGAAAAGTTCCAGCACACGCGAGGCCAGGGCAGTTTCGGGGATGTAGACCGGTTTTTGCAAGTTGCGCTTGAGTTGCAGGGGGGTGCCGTGCAGGCTTTCGAGAAGCAGGTCGCGGGCTTCGATGATTCCGACGATGGTATCCAGGCTATCTTCGCAGACCGGGAAGCGCGAGTAGGGACTTTCTTCGATTTTTTGGCGGATTTCTTCGGGAGTGTCGTTGATATCGAGCCAGGCGATTTCGCTGCGCGGAGTCATTAGCGAGAAAATGCGGCGGTCATTGAGGCTGAAGATTCCTTGCACCATATCTTGCTCTGATTCTTCAAAAACGCCAGCCTGGGTGCCCTGGTCGATTAGCACCTGGATTTCTTCTTCGGTAATGGGCGGTTCTATGTTTGGTTTGACTCCCAGCAAGCGTAAGACCAGGTCTGTTGTAAAACTCAGCAATTTCACAATCGGTGAAAAAATGCGCGAAAGCACAGACATTGGCGCAGCAATAATGGAAGCAATCCGTTCCGGGCTATGCAGAGCCAGTCGCTTTGGAACCAATTCACCCAGAATCAGAGTTAAAAATGTAATGACCAGCACGACAATTGCGATGCCGATTGTTGTGGCGTAGGGCGCGAGGATTGCGACATCGTCGATCCAGGATGCCAACAATTCACTGATACCAACACCACCAACCGCGCCGGAAAGGATGCCAATTAAGGTTATCCCGATTTGGATTGTGGAAAGAAAGTTATTTGGATTTTCGGTTAATTGCAAGGCGTTAAATGCGCCTACGTCTCCATCATTGGCGCGTTGCTGCAAGCGAGCCTTGCGCGAGGAAACTACCGACATTTCAGATAGCGCAAAAACCCCATTGAGTAAGACCAACAAGAAGATGATTAGAATTTCTAGTCCCGATTCTGACATGGTTCTCCGTTTTTCAAATAGATTTTAACTGGATGCACGAAACAGCACCTCAACATCTTGCCCCGCAACCACATCCCCGACCACCCAGGCGGGCTGATTGCGTTCCGCAGCGCGAGATAGGAAGGCGGATAATTTTTCGCGCGGCACGCCCATCAACAGACCGCCGCTGGTTTGGGCATCGAACAGGAGCATCTGGCGGGTATCGTCTACATCTGGGGCGAAGCGCGCGAACTGACCAAAATGAAGCATATTGTCTGAGGAGCCGCCAGGGAAAATCCATTGCTCGGCAAATTTCATGGCGCAAGAAATGAAGGGGATTTTCTCGAACCAGAATCGCAAGCCAACCCCGGAAGCGCGTGCCATTTCGCAAGCGTGGCCCAGCAGGCTAAAACCGGTGATGTCGGTTGCGCCACGCAAACCAAACTCATTTGCCAGCGCGCCAGCATCTTTGTTCAGGCGGCTCATCCAGCCAATCACTTCGTCGGCTTCTTCGGGCGTGGTCAGGCCGCGCTTGAGGGCGGTGGTGGCAACGCCAAAACCGAGCGGCTTGGTCAGCACCAAGGCATCGCCAGGGCGCAGACCGCCTTTGGTCATCATCTTTTCAGGTTGCACAAAACCAAGCACCACCAGCCCAAATTTCGGCTCCTTATCCTGAATTGTATGCCCGCCGGCAACGACCACCCCGGCTTCACGACATTTTTCGGCGCCGCCACGCAAAATATCGCCGCTAATTTCAACCGGCAAATCGGGCGGCAGGGCGGCCACATTCAAGGCCAGGAAGGGCGTTCCACCCATGGCGTAAATATCTGAAAGCGAATTGGCGGCAGCAATGGCGCCATATTCATAAGGCGTATCGACCACCGGGGTAAAGAAATCGGT
>DAOUML010000145.1:0-18920 GCA_034411635.1 Anaerolineales bacterium | reverse complement strand
TGCCGAGCGGGCGGGTGACGGCTGCGGGTTCGATGCGCTTGACCAGGCCAGCCAGCACCGCGCCGGTTCCCGTTTCGACAAAGTTGGTGATGCCCTGGGCGTACAGCCAGCGGATGGATTCCGTCCAGCGCACGCGCGAAGTCATCTGGGCGCGGACATCGGCGCGCAGGTCGTCGGCGCGAGTAAGCGGGGCGCAAGCGACGTTACCGACGACGGGGATGGCGGCGTCGGTGAAGTTGGCGGCGGCGACAGCGGCGTCCCATTCATCCTGGATGACGGTCATCAGCGGCGAGTGAGCAGCAATGCTGACGGCAAGCGGAATGGCGCGGCGCGCCCCGGCGGCTTTTGCCAGTTCGAGGGCGCGCTCCAGGGCCGGTTTCGCGCCGGAGATGACCACCTGGCCCGGTGAATTGTCGTTGGCAACCTGGACAATCTCCCCCTCCGCACTGGCTTCGGCGCAGACTTTGTCGAGGGCCGGAATATCGAGGTTGAGAATGGCGGCCATGCCGCCCGGGTTTTGCTCGCCGGCGCGTTTCATCAGTTCGCCACGAGTCCGCACCAGGCGCAGACCGTCGGCAAAAGAAATCGCGCCAGCGGCGGCGATGGCCGAGAGTTGACCGAGCGAGTGTCCGGCCATGCAGGCGGGAACCAGGCCGGGGTTGCGAACGGAAAAGACACGATAAGCGGCCAGGGAGTGCGTAAACAGCGCGGGTTGGGTGTTCAGCGTATCGTTCAAGTCAGAATCCGGGCCGTCCCACATCAGTTTGGAGAGGGCAAAGCCGAGGATGTCGTCGGCTTCTTCAAAAATAGCGCGGGCTTCGGGGAAGGCAGCAGCCAGGTCGCGGCCCATGCCAACGGTTTGCGAGCCTTGTCCGGGGAAAAGAAAAGCGGTGGTTTGGGGGGTAATCGTCATGGTAGGTTCCTCTGCGCTTAAAACACAAACGCGCCGCCAGAGTGACGGCGCGTTTTGCGCTACGCGGCTATTTCTTATCGGCTTTTTCGACAGCAACAACTTCGCGGCCTTTGTAATGACCACAATTCGCGCAGACGGTATGCGGCAGGCGCATTTGTCCGCAGTTGGGGCAGGCAGTCAGGTTGCGGGCTTCAAGAGCGTCATGGGCGCGGCGGCGGTCACGGCGACCCTTGGAAAGTTTGCGTTTTGGTTGTGGGGGCATTGCGTACTCCTTATGATTGCATTCGGTCGTTTGCGGGTTAAGCGGACAGATTATAGCGGCGGCAGGGAGAACTGTCAAGCGCAAAATTGAACGAAAAAAACTGTTGACACGCGCCCCAATGCCGGGTATCCTCTCGCGCATGAATCAGCCCTCCCTTTTTCAGGCGCGCCGTTGGAGCGTGACCGAACTAACCCGCCACCTGCGCCGCATCCTCGAAGGCGACCCGTCGCTGCAAGATGCCTGGGTGCAGGGCGAAATCTCGAACCTTTCGCGCCCGGCTTCGGGGCATGTCTACTTTACGCTCAAAGACAGCGGCGCGGCGCTCAAATGCGTCATCTGGAAGGGCGATGCCGCCCGTCTGCGCGGCATTCCGCTCAAGGACGGCCTTTCAATCGAGGCGCATGGCAAAATCGGCGTGTATGAACCCGGCGGGCAGTACCAACTATACGTCGATACCCTGCGCCCGGCAGGAGAAGGCGCGCTATACGCCGAATACCTGCGCCTGAAGGCCGCGCTCGAAGCCGAAGGCCTGTTTGAGGGCGAACGCAAACGCGAGATCCCGGTCTTTCCGCGCAAAATCGGCATCCTGACTTCGGCCACCGGCGCGGCCCTGCGCGATATACTCGATACCCTCGCGCGCCGGATGCCGCTGGCGGAGGTTTACCTGGCCCCTTCTGCCGTGCAGGGGGACGCCGCGCCGCTCGAACTGGTAACTGGCTTGCAAAAACTAAATACCTTCGTCAAACCCGACGTGATTCTAGTCGCGCGCGGGGGCGGCTCGATGGAAGACCTGTGGGCCTTCAACGATGAGCGTGTTGTCCGCGCTGTGGCAGAATCCATGGCCCCGGTCATCAGCGGCGTGGGACACGAGACCGACTTCACCCTGACCGATTTCGCCGCCGATCTGCGCGCCCCCACCCCCACCGCTGCCGCCGAACTGGCAACCGCCATCCGTATCAACGATTTGGCTTCACACATCGAAAACGTCAGCAGACGAATGGAAAATGCCATGCTGTCGATTCTGGACGAGAAGGAGCGCGTCCTGGACGAAATTAACGCCCGAATGCGTTACGTCTCGCCGGTGCGTCGGTTGGCGAACGAGCGTCAGCGGGTGGACGAGGCCGAACGGCGCCTGGCCCGGGCGCTGACGGGGCGGCTGAAACTGGAGTCAGCCCAGGCGCGGGGGTTGGCCCAACGGTTGGAGTCGCTTAATCCGCTGGCAATTTTGCGGCGGGGTTATGCGGTGGTGACGCTGGCAGGTTCAGAAAAAGTCGTTTTAACGGCGAACCAGGCCCCGGCTGGGAGCGATTTGCGCGTGCGGCTGGCCGAGGGTGAAGTAAAAGCGCGAGTAACGGAATCAGGTTAAGGAGTGTTAAAATGTCCATGTCATCCAAAAATGTAGCAGAGATGAGTTTTGAAGAGGCGTTTGCCGAATTAAACGGCGTGGTGGTCAGTTTGGAGGAGGCGGGCCTTGCGCTGGAGGAGTCGATTGGGTTGTATGAGCGCGGTCAGGCGCTGGCGCGGCACTGCGCGGCGATGTTGGAGAAGGCCGAGTTGCGGGTTCGTCAATTAAATGGAGAAGTTTTTGAAGACGAGGTTTAGATGCCGTTGACTGGTTTATTTGAAAATCATGTTTTGATTACGACTATTTTGGCGTGGGCGCTGGCGCAATTGGTGAAGCCGCCTTTGTATTTTTTAATTAACCGCGCCTGGTCTTGGGCGCCGCTGTTCAGCCCGGGCGGGATGCCTTCTTCGCATTCGGCGTTAATGGTGAGCGCGACAACGGCCATTGGGTTGTATCACGGATTCGAGACGCCGCTTTTTGGCCTGGCGGCGGCGGCGACGGTGGTGGTGTTGTATGATGCGGCCGGCGTGCGCCGGCAGGCGGGAATTCAGGCGCAGAAGATTAATATTATGATTAATGAGTTGTTGCAAGGACATCCGATTTCAGAGAAGCAGTTGCGCGAGGTGCTTGGTCATACACCGTTGGAAGTGTTGGGCGGAGTAATTTGGGGGATTCTTGTGAGTGTGGCGTATTGGCTGTGGATGGTTTGATTTGGGTGCAATTCAAACAAGTTGAAAAGTTTCCGAAAAAACGGATGTGCGGGGGCGCACGCCCCCGCACATCCGTTTTTTCGGCTTTACTTCAACTGAAATGAAACGCACCCGTTTGATTTTTTTTGTGGTTTGGGGTATTCTTGTTTTATCTCACATCCATTTCACAGGAGGATTTTCCCATGCAAGAACTGATTAAACTCGTTTCGCAAAAGACCGGACTGAATGAAGAAATGTCGAAGGTTGCGGTTGAGGTGGTGCTGGATTTTGTGAAGAAGAAATTGCCCGCGCCGGTGGCGGCTCAGGTCGATGCTGTGTTGAGCGGCGAAGGCAACCTGGGCGCAGCGGCCAACCTGCTTGGCGGCCTGTTGGGCGGCAAGAAGTCGTAAAACTGTGAACAAGTAAAAGCGTAAAAAGGGACGAGTGACAGGGAGAACCTGTTGCTCGTCCCTTTTTTGTTGGTTCGCTGGTATACCCAACCCTTGACAAATATTCCATATTGCATAAAATCAATTCGATAGTTATCGAATTGATTAGACGAAAGCAGGAAGATATGGAACAAAACCAAATGCTCGAAGTTATTAAAGCCCTCGGCGATGCCGACCGGTTGCGCGTCATTGGCGTACTAACCCAATCCCCGGCCAATATCAAACAGGTGGCCGAATCGCTCAATCTGCCGTTCAAGGATGCGATGAATCATCTCGCCTACCTGGAACATATCGGCGCGGTGCGCGCCCAACCTTCTGAGAGCAAGCAGGAGACGGTTTATGCGTTGGCTGAAGGAAATCTTGAGGCCCTGGCCCGCCAGCACTTCGCCGGTCAGAGAAAGGTCTATGAACCTTCCCCCAGCCTGGACGAGAAAGCGCGCAAAGTGTTGAAGGCTTACCTGAACGCCGATGGAAGCATCCGCGAATTGCCCATCAATCAGGCGCCCAAGTTGCAGGTCATTCTCGAATACTTGATTCAGTTTTTCAGCCCCGGAACGCTATACACAGAAAAAGAAATCAACCAGATTTTAGGCCGCTTCAACAATGATATTTCAGGACTGCGCCGCGACCTGATTGACCGGGGCATGCTGAAGCGCAAGAGCGACGGCTCGCAATACTGGAGGCCAGAATGAGCGACAACGTCGAACTGGTTGAACTGTTCAAGGCCCTGGCCGATTCCAATCGGCTAAAGATTATCGGGCTGCTCGCGCAAAAACCATACAGCGTTGAAGAACTGGCCGCGCTGCTCGAACTGAAGGCCTCCACCGTCTCGCATCATTTATCCAAACTCTCAAAGGCTGGGCTGGTTTCGGCCCGGGCTGAGGGCTATTACAGCGTCTATTTTCTCAACGAAGAAGCCTTGCAATCGACCACGCGGCGGATTTTTTCGAGCGAACAGACTGCTGCCGCTATTCAAGACGTGGATTTGGACGCATACGACCGCAAAGTGCTGACCGACTACGCCGGGCCGGATGGCCGTTTGAAGACGCTTCCCGCGCAGCGCAAAAAACTGGATGCGGTTCTCCGTTATATCGTCCAATCCTTCGAGCCGGGCATCCGCTACCCGGAGAAGGAAGTCAACGACATTCTGGCCCGTTTCCACGCCGATACGGCTTCCCTGCGGCGCGAGTTGGTAGGCAGCAAACTGCTGGCCCGCGAAGGCGGCGGAGGCGAATACTGGCGAGCATAAGCAAAAAAGTGGTGAGCGAAAAAACATCGCTCACCACTTTTTTGCAGTGACTTATGTTGGGATTATCCGCGCGCCTTCAAATTAAAGGTTTCATCCGAAGCGAAGAAACCGGTGAGCGGTTCGCTTTCAAGGGCCAGCACGCGGCTGGGGGCAAAGTAGTCAAAATCAAAATTGACTTCGTCGCCGGCCTTTTTACCGGGAATGGGCATCAGACGCGCGGTAAGCGGCTTATTCAGGCGCAACGATAGGGCGGCAATATCGAGCAACAGAGCCGAGATTTGTTCAGCGCTCACATCACCGGGCAGGGGAATGGTATCCAGGCCGGTGCCGCAGACGGCGGAATACATCAGCAGGTCTTTCACCGTCAGAACGCCTTCGGCGGCGCGTTTGGCGAAAGTTGCATCTTCAAGGGCCGGCATCATCAGTCCGTTAAAACCGATGCGCTGGTATTCGGCGCGATCCATTGTTTCAGTGATGAAACAGGCTGCCGCCAGCGAGCCGTGCAACCCGACACGCGGCACGCCCAGTCGCTCAAAAGCCGCGCCCAGCGAACGGACTTCTTCGGGGAAGGGGGCCAGGGAAAAATCGATGCCGCCAAATTTAATCGAAAATTGATACTTCAGCACATTGGCGATATTGTTCAGGCGCGTGCCGTGTTGGGTCATGGCGATATGCAGGTTTTGACGGGCCTGAGCCAGGTTCTTGGCGTTTTCAAAGGCCTCCACAGCCAAATCTGCCGATTCAAGGGCCAGCGCAAAAGAGATTGCCTCCCCTTCATGGTAAGCCGCCGGGAAAAATGGCCCGCCGGGCAGCACATTGGCAAGGGTGGTAAAGCGCAGGTTGGCAAATCCATCTGGCTTCAGATCACGGTTGCGCAGAATTACATCAGCGCAGGCGCGAATGGCGGTTTGAGAGATGCCCTTTTTGGCGGTGGCAATTTCGCCAGCAAAAAATACATTTTCGGAAAGCATCAGCGCATCAGGAATCAGTTCATAACTCTCAAAGACCTCCGGCATGGCCGGGCCAAGGCAGGCATAGTTAATGCCATGCGCCTTGATTCCTGCGCTCATCTTTTGGGCCATGCGCATGGTCAGACCAATCAGCGGCTCGGTGAGAATAACCGGGAACGGCACGGTTGCCAGGCGCGTGGTTTGCACCTCGTAGCCCTCGGCTTCATAGGCCTTTTTCGCTTCGGCCAGGAAACGCCCGGCCTCGTGCATTTTTTCTTCGCTGATCGGCCAGCCAGGGTTAAAGAAGTAGGTGATGGAACGAATTTTCATAGGAGTGCTCCGGGATGAATTTTATTGATTCCTGCGGGTGACGGTAATCCAACTATCATCATATTGAAGTGATTTCAACACATCCACTTTATTCAATTTAGGTGGTTTCCTGATTTTTACCAAAAGGCAATCATCAGGAACAACCTCGATGATTGTAAATTGGGAACCGTGAGGTTGCCAGGTAAAACGATGAAATTTTGTGACCTTATCAAGTCCCTCTAAATTTCCTTTTACATTTTGCTGCCAAATAAACTGATCTGGTGGGTATAGCACTGTCTCAAATTCAAATATTCCCAACTCTGTCAGGTCTGATGATTTCATCAAAACGATTGTGCGTAAATGAGAAAATTTTGCCCGCAAAGAATCTACACGGGTATTCCAGATATTCAAGACTTGATTTCCAATCACCTGAGGGTCTACATCAAAATTCTTTTGGTCAAAAGAATAGGCCGGAGAATTTCGCCCGGAAATTAGTCTGACAGTCTTTTGTGTTTCAGGCCGGGTTACTTTAACGGATTTCGCACTCCAGGCGCAATTACGAAGAACAATGTCATCAAGCCCGACATTGGAAGGTTGCCAGGTTGCATTGATGCAGGTCGCAAAAATCTGTTCCCATTCTGCGCCTGCAATGTCAGGAGTGCTTTTCGTTGCTAATGCGTAAACTATCTCTTTGCCTAATTTGACACCGAAATCAGACGGAAATTGATTGAGAGCGTAAGGCGGCTTAACTTTTTCAACCGTGCGCAAGCGCGGAGACTTATCTTCCATGATTTTGTTTCCCTTCCATCAACCTTAACTGCCCGAAATCC
Organism: Anaerolineales bacterium; assembly: GCA_034411635.1. Taxonomy (GTDB): domain Bacteria; phylum Chloroflexota; class Anaerolineae; order Anaerolineales; family Villigracilaceae; genus UBA8950. The sequence goes on along the minus strand of DAOUML010000145.1, from coordinate 11,924 downwards.
GGCACTTTATACAGAATCGGGATTGATTCTCCCTTAATACCGGTCAAAAAATCATCAAAATGAATGAGCACATTTTCAAACCAGGCATACGTCACTTCACCATTGTTTGAACTGGCTGTTTTGAGTAATTCGCCCATAAAATGCAAAAATAATTTGTTGTTTGATGAACTCAAACTATCATCCGACAAAGATAACGAGGCTCGTTCCAAAATATCAATCGGTTCGACAGATAGAACATCAAAAGGGATTGAACGTTTTTGGCAAATCAGAACCAGGTCCATGTCCAGGGATTGTTTGTTGCGAATATGAGGGTTAACCTTATATTCACTCATCACTGGAAAAGTATCAGTCACACGAAGCCCGCTTTGAACAATCGCTTGCAAAACTGTCCACCAGGCGCGCCATTTGGTGTGATGAAAAGTAAAGATCAATTTTCCATTACTCTTCAGCGTTCGCCCACTTTCCCTAAAAACCGATAGAAGCAGGTTTTGGTATTCTGCTTCGCCTTTTCCCATACCGTCATTGACAATGGCCTCGTCGTCAGTAGGAACATGCTCGGCTTGAAAGTACCGATTTTTAACTAGAGCAGATAGCCAAACATAGAAGAAGTTTGATAATTCGGAATAGTGGATACTGTCAAAATAAGGAGGGTCGGTGATGACAAAGTCTACCGATTGGTCTGGAACACCCTTTAGGGATGCTGAATCTCCGCAAAGAAGCAATGCACCTCGAGGGGTTTCCTGCAGTTCGGAAAAAGATGAAACAAAATTTGCTTCGATTTTCTCGTCTCTGGCATGAATTGTTTGGACAGTATTGGACAAATCTTTGAATTTATCAAAAGGCGCGGCGCAATACTTTTTCGATTGCACATAGCGGCGATAACAATTTGCAAAAGTGCCGGCACCTTCGTTACCAACGCCCCAAACCGAATTTTCAACTGGGGTAGTCGTCAAAGGCAATGCATGATAATTGAACAGGTGATGCAATTTTCGGTGAGGATAATTATACGGCGTCATCATGTTGTTATATTCTAACGAGTTTGAAAACACCGTAATCAACGCATTGCGATATTCTTCTTCTGGAATAGACCAGATGCCATCAAACAAATGATTGAAGGCAATCAACTGACGCGCGGTAAAGACCTCATAATAATATTCGTAATTATGCAGCCGCCAACGGACGGAGGAAGCACCTTCCAGTATTTTCTGACGTGGGAAAACGTAAGTATCCCGATTTTCTTTAAAAGCGTTCTGTAAAAAATTCAGTTTTTCCAGGTCTTTGCTGTCAGGAGCTTTATATAGTCGGCCCTTGCATTTTTCGCACCAGTATTCAATGGCAACCAATTTTTGGTTTAACCTTTTGCCTTTTCTCATCACATCAACCAATTGGATTTTCTCTTTTCCACAATGAGCGCATGAGAAATAGCCTTGGTCATACGAACCGTTTTGCGGGTTAAAACTTGCGCCACAGGACTGGCAATCGCAATTTTTCTCGCCATCCCACTCATTAAGCGCGAAACAGGATGGGCAGAAAACGGTGGCGGGATTATCAGACGTTACCGGCTTGTTGCGACTACGTCCTTCATTGAGCAAAGTGCGTTTGTATAAATGTACGTCTTTTTGACAATTCGGACATTCAACCGAACGCACCCAAAACGAATACAGACTGTCGCTTTCATTGCCACATTGGGCGCAATCGGTCTTGTATAACTGTTTTATTTTTTCGCCGGCTGTTTTTTCTACCTGGCGGTAATAATCATCCAGTTTTTCCAGGTCAAGGGGCTTCAGCGTTTCACGCACAATCCAATAGGAAACCGGGTTAAGGTCGCAACCAATCACTTTTGCGCCCAATCGATTTGCCTCCACCAAAGTCGTGCCGCCTCCCATGAATGGATCCAAAATTACAACATCTTCTAACGAGTGTGCCTGGTAATAAATACTTTCCGGTGAGAGCGAATCGTCACCATTTTTTGTAAACAAATCTTTGCCCTGATTTTGGGTTGCCAGAATAATTGAGCGAAACAATGCGCCAGGACGACGCGCCCACCACTTATGCAGAGAATAGACCGGACGGTAATATTGCCGTTTTCCGGTCTCATCTTGGGCGAGTTGACTAATAAAATCTTCTGTTTTACCTGTAATGAATTTTTCCATTTTCCCTGGTAACTTTCTTATCGCTAGTTTTTCACACTTCTCTGCCTTACCACCTCAAACATCAGCACCGAACCGGCAACTGCCGCATTCAACGATTCCATGCCGCCGGGCATCGGGATGACGACGTTTTGGGCCGCCAGTTCACGGGCTTCGGGGCTGGCACCCTCGGCTTCGTTGCCGACGATCAGCGCCAGGGCGGGTTTGAAATCCACATCCCAGCATGGCACGGCATTCTCGGTTTCGGCCAAGTATACAGGCGTTTTGCCCAATCGGGCGCGGATTTCGTTCCACTCAGCGCGGATGATGGGCAGGCGGAAGTGCGCCCCCATCCCGGCCCGCAGCACTTTGGGCGCAAACGGGTCGGCGATTTCGGGCGGCAGCAGCACCGACTCGACTCCCGCCGCCTGGGCGCTGCGCAACAGCGTGCCGAGATTGCCGGGGTCGCGGATTTGGTCAAGAATCAGGGTAAAAGTCGGCTTGCGCGGCGCGGACAAAGATTGAAGTTCCAACACCGCCAGAATTCCCTGACTATGTTCCGTTTCGCTAACCGAATTGAACAACCCGGCCTCGACCGATTCGACTTCGATCCCGGCCCGAAGCAGGGATTCGACCACCTGGGCCGAGCGTTCCGAAAGTCCCTGGGCGTAGAGCGCAAAACGGAAGGGCCATTTTGCCGCCAGAGCCTCCTCGACCAGACGCGCGCCTTCAGCCAGGAATGCGCCTGCCTCGCGGCGGTCTTTGGGACGACCCGCCAGCGCGCGGACAAGTTTAAGTTTGGGGTTTTGGGTGGAAGTAATCATGGTTTAATGGTCAGCCTATCGATAGATTGTTCGCGCTTCACGCAAAACAGTATTCATGCCCCTATTGTACGCGAAAAATGTTGGCGCGCCAAACCAATGGAAAAAAGTAAAAGTCGGGTTTAGCCGACTTTGTAAGAATAGCGCAGTCGTTCACGGCAGCGCGTTATCCGGGTAAAAAAATGCCCCAACAACGGCAAATTTTTCAGCGTGGTGAGATTTGCCAGGAAAATTCTCCGTAAAAAAAGATAGATTCTTCTGACAAACCGCCCTGTGCTAAAGATCCTACAAAGCCCCGTAAACGGGACTACTTCCCAGCGCTGTGGCGCGCCAAACCGAAACATTGGCTGTCGTCTGCATTGAAAGGCAATCAGAACGCAGATTTTAACCGATTTTTTGGGTAATACTATGTTATCCTCAGCAAAATTTTACCTGCCGGAGCCCAGCCATGCCCAAACGAGAAATCTACCTGCTTTCACCCAAATCCCTTTCGCCCGAAACCATCGCCGTCGCCTTTGCCAAAACCTCGCGCGCGCCCGAATCCTTTCGCGAAATCGCCGCCGAACTGAGCGACGAAAAAAGCGCCCAATTCCACGAAAAATGGGTCGTCGGCTACGGGCACGCCTCGGTCGCCGAACACGCCGTCCTGCACATCGCCCTTGAAAACGTCTCGCGGGTCGCCATCGAAGCCATCGAATCAAACCGCCTGGCCTCCTACACCGAAAAATCGACCCGCTACCAGAAGTGGGGCAGCGACGACTTCACCCTCCCGCCCGAACTCGAAGGCCACCCGCTTCAAAGCGAATATACCGCCACCATCCGCCGCCTGTTCACTGCCTACGCGCAGTCGCTCGAACCGGTCAAGGCCCTCGTCACCCAAAACGCCCCGCGCCGCGAAAACGAGAGCGACGAAGCCTATGACCGCCGCATCCGCTCGCAATATGTCGACGCCTGCCGCTTCCTGCTGCCCGCCGCCGCCAACGCCAACGTCGGCCTGACCGCCAATGGCCGCGTCATCGAGAACACCATCCGCAAACTGCTCTCGCACCCCCTGGCCGAAGTGCGTCAGATTGGCGAGGAAATCAAGCGCGAAGCCAAAGGCGAAATCCCGACCCTGGTCAAATACGCCGAGGCCACCCCCTACCTGACCGAAACCCTGCGCGACCTGTCCGCCCAGGCCTGGCCCGCCGCGCCCGCTGACGATTTCTGCGCGTTGATTGATTATGACGGGGAAGGCGAGCAGCGAGTGCTGGCTGCGGCCCTTTACCGCTTCAGCGGCGTCCCCTACGCCCAGGCTTTGGCCTCGCTGCGCGCCGCGCCCCAACCTGTTCGCCGTCAGTGGGCCGAATCCCTGCTCGGGCGGCTGACCAAGTACGACATCCCCCTGCGCGAACTGGAATACGCCAACTTCACATTCGACCTGGTCATGGATCAGGGCGCCTACGCCGAATTCAAACGCCATCGAATGATGACCCAAACCCCTCAACGCCTGACCTGCGATCTGGGCTATGCCACCCCACGCCGCATCCTCGAGGCCGGGTTCGAGTCCGAATACCGCGCCACGATGGACGCCGCTGCCGCCACCTACCGCAAACTGGCCGACTTCAACCCCGACGTGGCCCAGTACATCGTCCCGAACGGATTTAACCGGCGCGTGCTGGCCCAATTCAACCTGCGCACGGCCTACCACTTTTGCCAGTTGCGCTCCGCCGCCAACGCCCACTTTTCGATACGAAAAATCGCCCAGCGCATGGCCGAAGAGATTCGGCGCGTCTATCCGCTACTGGGCGAGTTTATGTTTGTAAAAGAAGATGAAACCTGGCGCGAAATCGACCAAGATTATTTTGTTTAAAGCCTGCCACAATCCAATTTTCGCATCATCCACCCTACCACCATGAAAATCGTCATCAAACTCGGCACCTCCACCATCACCAACGGCACAAACCGCCTTGCGCCGCCGCTGGTCATCGACCTGGCGCGCCAGATTGCCCAACTACAAGCCGAAGGCAACCAGATTGTGCTGGTCTCCTCCGGCGCAATTGCCGCCGGGCGCGAGAAGTTGAACTTTCCGCACCTGCCCAAGGATATTCCGGCCAAGCAAATGCTGGCCGCCATCGGACAGCCGCGCCTGATGGCCTTTTACGAACAGATTTTTGGGCTGTACGGCCTGACGGTTGCCCAGGTGCTGCTGACCCGCGCCGACCTGGGCAACCGCCGCCGCTACCTGAACGCCCGCAATACGCTGGCGGCATTATTACAGCAAAAAGTCATCCCGATCATCAACGAAAACGACACGCTGGCGACGGAAGAAATCCGCGTTGGCGACAACGATAATCTCTCGGCCCTGGCCGCCAACCTGCTCGACGCCGACACGCTCATCCTGCTCACCGACCAGGACGGCCTCTTCACCGCCGACCCGCGCAACAACCCGGACGCCGAACTGGTGCGCGTTATTGCTGACGAGCAAATCCCGGCCTCCGTCTGGCAGGCAGCCGGCGGGACAAATTCCGGCCTGGGCACGGGCGGCATGTTGACCAAAATCCAGGCCGCCGACCTGGCGCGTCGTTCCGGCACGGCCTGCATCATCGCCAACGGCAAAACGCCGGATGTGCTGCTGCACCTGAGCGCCGGAGAATCCATCGGCACGCGCTTCGAGACCGTCGTCAGCGCGATCGAGGCGCGCAAACGCTACATCCTCTCCGCCCGGCGCGCCCCCGGCCTGCTGACCGTGGATGACGGCGCAGCCCGCGCCCTGCAGCGCGGCGGCAGTCTGCTCGCGGTCGGCCTGGCGGCAATCAGCGGCAAATTCGAGCGCAGCGACGTAGTGCGCGTGGTCAATTCCGAGGGCCGCGAACTCGCGCGCGGAATCAGCAATTACGCCAGCGAAGACCTGTCCCGCATCCTGCGCCACCGCTCCGACGAAATCGAATCCATCCTCGGCTACCACTACGGCGACGAAGTCATCCACCGCAATGATCTGGTCTTATTGTAACGGAACACGCAACGCATCATCTCTCCCACGCCAGGCCTCGATACGCGCTGCGCCTCATCTCACCCACACCAGGTCTCGATACGCGCTACGCCTCATCTCTCCCACACCAGGTCTCGATACGCGCTGCGCCTCATCTCTCCCACACCAGGTCTCGATACGCGCTACGCGCTACTCGACCACCATTTACCATTCACCTCACCATTCACCATTCACCATTTACCATTTACCATTCACCATTCACCATTCACCATTTACCATTTACCATTTACCATTCACCATTCCCCATTCCCCATTCACCATTTACCATTCACCATTCCCGAAAGGCTCCCCCATGCTCATTGAAACCGGCCAACGCGCCAAAGCCGCCGCAAAAATCCTCGCCATCACCCCCGCTGAGGCCAAAAACACCGCCCTGCTCGCCCTGGCCGAAGCCCTCAACGCCGCCCGCGCCGAAGTCCTGGCCGCCAACGCCCGCGACGTGGACGAAGCCCGCGCCAACGGCCTGAGCGAGGCCCTGATCGACCGCCTGCTGCTCAACGACGCCCGCCTCGACGCCCTGCGCGCCGACTTGCGCCACCTGGCCGCCCTGCCCGACCCAGTCGGTACCCATTACGACGAAACCGTCCTGCCCAACGGCCTGCGCCTGCGCAAACAGCGCGTCCCGCTCGGCGTGCTGGGCGTCATCTACGAATCGCGCCCCAACGTCACACTCGACGTGGCCGGGCTGGCCCTCAAAACCGGCAACGCCGCCATCCTGCGCGGCGGCAAAGAAACCATCCACAGCAACCGCGCCCTCGTGCAGGTCATCCGCCAAACGCTGGCCGCCCAAAACCTGCCCGCCGACGCCGTCCAATTCATCGACAGCCCCGACCGCGCCCTGATAAACGAACTTCTCAAACTACACGAATATATCGACATCATCATCCCGCGCGGCGGCGCAAAACTGCACGCCTTTTGCCGCGAAAACAGCCAAATCCCCGTCATCACCGGCGGCATCGGCATCTGCCACCTGTTTGTGGATTCGAGCGCCGACCTCGAAAAATCGCTGCCGGTCATTTACAACGCCAAAGTCCAGCGCCCAAGCGTCTGTAATGCGCTGGATACCGTCCTCGTTCATCAGGACATCGCCGCCCGGATTCTGCCGCGCATCGTCGAGCATCTCTCCCCCGCCGGGGTGACGTTTCGCGCCGACCCGCTGGCTGGCTCCCATTTAACCAATTTTGATTCCAGCCTCGTCCACCCCGCCGGCCCCGACGATTTCGACACCGAATGGCTCTCCCTCGTCCTCGGGTTGAAAGTCGTGGGCGGGCTGGACGAAGCCATCGCCCACATCGCCGCCCACAGCACCGGCCACTCCGACGGCATCCTGACCGAAACCCGCGAACACGTCGCCCGCTTCATCGCCGAAGTCGATTCGGCGGCGGTCTACGTCAACGCCAGCACCCGCTTCACCGACGGCGGACAATTTGGCCTGGGCGCGGAAGTCGCCGTCTCGACCCAACGCCTGCACGCCCGCGGCCCAATGGGCCTGCCGGAGTTGACCACCTACAAATGGGTGGCCGAAGGGGAGTATCATGTTAGGGCGTGATTTTTTGGTTGGAAAGTTGAAGGTTGAAGGTGGTTTACGAAGGTCGAGTAGGGCAAAGCCCGTATCGAGACCGGATATGACAGTAAAAAAGGTCGGGAGTCTCAGTGACGTCCCGACCTTTTTGCTTGTTTACCTGTTTACTCTTTCACTTCCCCTTCATCCTCGCCCGCAGCCCTTCCATCACGTCAGGCGTTAGGCCGGGTTCTGGGTCCACCGCTTCGCGCGCCGCGAGGGCTTGCTGGATTTCGTCGAAGGAGGCCCGTCCGAGGGTTTGCAACAGGGCCGAGTAGGCCGCGCGCTCTTCGGCCACGACCTTGTCCGGCACCTGCTGGACGTTGTAGGCCAGTGTCAGTTGGCGCGTCAGTGCGTAGACGATGTACTGGTTAAGCGAGATTTGCTCGTTTTCCGCCATTTGTTCCAGTTGGCGGTGCAGGCTGTCTGGCAGGCGCAGGGTCAGTCGGCTCATGGCGTATTCCTTGAAAGGTAGAGGACAAAATCAAGCGGGGTTAGCACTTGCAATCCGAGTTGGCTTTCGGCCAGTTTAAAATCTTTAAGATTGCTGGTAACCACTGCCGCGCCAGCATTCATGGCGCAATCAATGATGTGGTCGTCGCCGGGGTCTTTCGAGATGGGCCGCCAGCGGTAATAAACGGTAACAAATTCAGCCCGATGAAGCAGTTCCTGATAAAGCAGGCGGGTGGTTTCCCAGCGCGGCGGGGACAGTTTGCGCACCAGCACGTCCAGGTATTCGTAGGCTGTGGCATTGCTGACGCAAGGGACAAACAACCCTGCCAGCCATGCTTCGACAATTAAGCCACACGCGCCGCCTTGTTTGGTCAGGCCTTCAAAGACGACATTGGTGTCAATCACTACTCTTGCTCGGTACGACATCATTATAGCACCATTGATGGTGTCAATGCAAGGGTTTTTTCCATTTTCATCCCATCCTGTTTGCCATGAATTTCAGATAAGCCCAATACAATGGCCGGATATAAACCCGATCCAACGCCTGCGCCGCGCGTTTAACCTGACCACCAAACCCGCGCTTGAAACGGTAGACGCCCCACAAGCCATCAGAGCGGGATTCGAATTGGGCTTCGAGGGTTTCTTCGTCGGCATCCGGAACGCCCCACAGGTCGTACTCGGTGCAGCCGCGCTCCCTGGCCCATTGCATCGCCCGCCACTGGAGCAGGTAGGTCGGCATACGGTTGCGTTCCTCGTCGGTGGAGGCGCCGTACAGGTAGTAGGCGCGCGCACCAAACGCAAAAACCATCAGCGCGGCGAGGGGCTGGCCTTCGTATTCGGCCACAAGAATATCCGCCATCCCGGTCGGGTGAAAGAGTTCGTAGGCTTTTTTGTAATATTCGAGCGAGTGGACGCCGAACCCGTCCCGCCCGCCGGTGACGGTCATCATGCGGTGAAAACCGTCCAGATTATCCCAACTGCGGACGGTGACTCCCTTTTTCTCGGCCAAGCGCACGTTGTAGCGGCATTTTTGTTTCATGCGGCCCAGGATTTCATCGTCCGTGCCTTCGAGGGAGACAACGATGGTGCGCGGGGGTTGGATGTTGTGTTTTGAAATGGTAATTGGTGATTGGTAATTGGTAATTGAGGGGGCTTCGGTTTCCCAGGAGTCTGGTTCGATTTTTAGGAAAACGGCGCGTTTCTTTTTGCAAACCGAATCGACCTCGTCCCAAAATTGCTCCTGCCAATCGTCCTTCGACTTCGTTTCACTCCGCTCAGGACTGGTTACTGAATACTGATTACTGAACACTGGCTTCGGACAATACGCCACCGTAAACCCCAACGGCAGTTTGCGAAAGAGAATCTGAACGCCAACATCCCCGGAGATGATGCGTTCCACATCCCAGCCGAAGCCCCTCTTCAATTCTCCCCATTCTGCGGTCTGCAAAATGTGCGGGTTGGGCTGTTGGGCGATAAATTTTTTCCAGGTTTCAAAAGGGACTTGGGGCATATTGAGTACTCGATATTCGTTATTCGATATTCGATATTCGATGTTCGAGTTATCGAGTATCGAATATCGAGGTTCGCTAAACCACATCCATCACATCTTTCGGGCGCAAATTTTCACGAATCGCCGAACCGGGAACCACCTCGTCGAGCAGGTCGATGATCGCTTCGGGTTGGCTGGCGGCCACTAGCGCGGCGAGCCGTTCAAGGGTGACGCGCACCGTCGCCTCGTCGGCCATGTCCTCGCCGGTCGAGCGGAAAACGTCCGGGTGGGCGGTCTTGTCGTAGGTCTTGTCGCCTTCCCAGAGTTCCTCGCGCAGTTTCTCGCCGGGGCGAATGCCGGTAAACTCAATCTCGATGTCGCGGCCCGGTTCAAGGCCCGATAGCCGAATCAGGTCTTCGGCCAGGTCCAAAATCCGCACCTGTTCGCCCATATTAAGCAGGAAAGCCTCGCCGCCCTCGCCCATCGCCGCCGCCTGCAACACCAGGTGCACGGCTTCGGGGATGGTCATAAAAAAGCGTTCCATGTCGGGGTGGGTAATCTGGAGCGGGCCACCGGCAGCAATCATGCGCTTGAAAAGCGGCACGACCGACCCGCGACTGCCCAACACATTGCCAAAACGGACAACCGAAAACGCGTTGCCGGTGCGCCGGGCAGCATCCAGGACGACCATCTCGGCCATGCGCTTGGTCGCGCCGTAGACGTTGGCCGGGTGGACGGCTTTGTCGGTGGAAATCAGGACGAGACGCTCGACCCCGAACTTGTCTGCCGTTTCGACGACGTTTTGCGTGCCGAGGATGTTATTCGCTACCGCCTCCTCGACGTTGATTTCCATTAACGGGACGTGTTTGTGCGCCGCGGCATGGAAAACCACCTGCGGCTTCTGCGCGGCAAAAACAGCCTCCAAGCGCGCGCGGTCACGCACATCGGCAATCACCGGGGTCAGTTCAAGGTGCGGATAATCGGCTTTGAGTTCGAGCAGGGCCTCGAAAATGGAATTTTCGCCATGTCCGAGCAAAACCAGTTCAGCAGGATTCCAGCGAGAAATCTGTCGGCACAGTTCGCGGCCAATCGAGCCGCCCGCGCCGGTGACGAGCACGCGTTTGTCTTTGAGCGCCGCGCCAATCCATTCTTCGTGAATGCGGGCCGGTTCGCGACGCAGCAAGTCGGTAATATCGACTTCGCGCAGGCGGCTGACGCTGACCTTGCCGCCCAATAACTCATAAATCCCCGGCATGGTGCGGAAGGGAATGCCCTTCTGGCGGCAGGCGTCTGAGACCTGGCGCACAATTTTGCCCGGCGCGGAGGGAATTGCAATGATGACTTCATCGACATGGGTAATATCGACAATGTGCGCCAGGTCCTTGATGGCCCCAATGACCGGCACACCCAGCAGGATTTGTCCGCGTTTGGCGGGGTCATCGTCGAGGAAACCGACCGGATTCATGTCGGTATGGCGGCTTTTCTGCATTTCGCGCACCACCAACGCCCCGGCATCCCCCGCGCCGACGACCAACACATCGCGACGTTTGACCTGCGCGCGCGGCATTTTTGATTCAGCCACAATCCGCAAAGCCAGGCGCGAGCCGCCAACCAGCACCAGTGAAAGCAGCCAGTCAATTGCCAGCGCAGAGCGCGCAAAGCCCGGCCCAAAAACCTGGAAAGAGTACAACGTCAGCGTAATGACGCCGACAATCAGGGAGGAAACGGTCACTGCCGCGGCAATCAATTTCAGTTCGCTAATGCTGGCGTAAATCCACAGGCGGCGGTACAGACCGAAGAAATAATAGACCAGTGGTTTAATCAACAGTGCGATTCCAATCCACCACAATGCGCCCTGCCAGTAATAACGCAAAAAATCTTCGAGCAGTTCAAGGCGCAGGATATAACTGCCCATCACTGCGGCAATGATGAGCAAAATATCGGTCAGGAGGACGTAACGGTTACGGAAGCGCATGGGGAGGGAGAGAATAGAGATTAGTTATTCGATACTCGATACTCGATATTCGACTTTCGAGTTATCGAATATCGCTCTTCATGTGTTCAACGACTGCCTGAAGTCCATCCTCCAGTGAAGTCTGGGCTTTGAAGCCGAGGATTTTTTCGGCTTTGGCGGGATTGCCGAGCGAGCGGTAGATGTCGCCAGGGCGGGCCGGGGCAAATTCGGGGGCAGGCGCGTTCGGGAACAAGTCCATCAGAGCTTCAACCAGGTCGATAACGCGAATTTCGTCGCCGGTGCAGATGTTGAAAACCTGTCCGGGCGCAGCGGGGTGTTCGGATGCGAGAATGTTGGCGCGCACCACGTCACCGACGTAGACCAGGTCGCGGGTTTGGCCGCCATCGCCGTAGATGGTGATGGGTTTGCCGTCCAGAAGCCGGCGGGCAAAAATCGGCACGGCAGCGGCGTACATGCTGTCGGGGC
>DAOUML010000144.1:0-5147 GCA_034411635.1 Anaerolineales bacterium | reverse complement strand
GGCGGTGCGGGTGAAGGTGGCGGTGTGGGTGGGGGTGAAGGTGCGCGAGGGGGTAAAGGTGCGGGTGTTGGTGGGCGTAGCGGTGATGGTTGGGGTGCGCGAGGGGGTTGGGGTGAGGCTGGGCCAGCGGGTGCTGGTGGGGGCGAGGGTTCGGGTAGGTGTGCGGGTGAAGGTGGCGGTGCGGGTTGGCGATGGGCCGCGTGTTTGGGTGGCGGTGCGGGTGAAGGTGGCGGTGTGGGTGGGGGTGAAGGTGCGCGAGGGGGTAAAGGTGCGGGTGTTGGTGGGCGTAGCGGTGATGGTGGGGGTGCGTGATTCGGTTGGCGTGAGAGTGGGCCAGCGGGTGTCGGTGGGGCGCAGGGTGCGGGTGGGCGTGGGCGTGCGTGAGGGGGTAAAGGTGCGGGTGGCGGTGAAGGTGCGCGAAGGGGTAAAGGTACGCGTTGGGGTGCGGGTGAGGGTTGGGGTGCGGGTAAGCGTGGCGGTTGGGGTGTTGCTGGCTGTGGGCGTGAGCGAGGGGGTGAAGGTGTTGCTGGGGGTGAGGCTGGGCCCGGGGGTTGGGGTTTCGGTGGGCGGCACAAATTGCTGGTAAACAAAGCGGACGGCATCGGCGCCGAGTTCGCGGTTGGCATGCGTGCCGGGTTCGTCCTGGGTGCGGTTGCTCAGGAGGATATATTCGAGGCTGGTGGCGTCAAATTCATATTTGCCGATATACACCCAGCCATCGTTAATGGAGGCGTTGGGGAAAACGGCCTGGTTGATGACGATTGTTTTTTCTTGTTCGCTGTGGCGGATGGTGTAAACCGCGCCCTGGCTGGTGGCGCGGACAGCGGGAATACGCACATATACGGCGTACTCACCAGCGGGGTTGCCAGGGGGTAACTTCCAGCGCGCCGAGCAGGTGGCCGCGCCGCCGACGGGTTGGACGGCCAACATGCGTCCGCCTTCGCTTTGGTTGAGGGTGGTGGTTTGGACGTTCCAGCAGTTGGCGGGAATCTGGTCGAAGCGGTTGCTGGTGTCATCGACCAGAATGCCGGTTGGGGCCGGGGGTGGGGCGCTGAGGGCCGGCCCGGAGGGGTAGAGCGGGGCAAGGTAGGAAGCGCTCAGGTTGGGGTATGTGACCCAGAGTGATTCGACCTGGTTGTGCGACCAGGCGCGGTTGTTCGGGTCGCCAGCCCAGCCGTAGGGGTCGATGGCGCGTCCTTGTGGGTTAGAGACGCGGTAGTGCAGGTGTGGGCCGGTTGAGTTGCCGGTTGAGCCGCTGATGCCGATGATTTCTCCCTGGGGGATGGTTGGGCAGCCGGAGGTGTTGCAGGTTTGCACGGCGACGGAGGCCAGGTGTCCGTACCAGGTTTCGTAGCCGTTGGGGTGGCGCAGGCGGACGTAAATGCCCAGGCTGGCGCGGTGGTCTTGTGGGTTGATCCAGCCGGCGTAAATGACGCGGTTGCTTTCGGCAGAGGCCAGGATGGGGCGATAACTCAGGCCGTAATCGATTCCATCATGTCCGTTGTACCAGAAATAGCGACCGAGTTGGTAACTCCAGTAGCCGCCAAAGCCGCCATCACAGTTGCCGTTGGGGGGGCGGGTTCCGGGCGGTTGTGGGCTGGGGCAGTTGCGCCACAGGTTTTCGCCGCTGTAGAGTGTTATGCGGTTGTCAGATTGGTTGTAGGTGGGGCTGCTGTGGTCAAAAACCGATTGTTCGGAGGAGATGCCCCAGTAGGGCGGGTAGAGGAAGGGGGCAATATTCTCTTGCGGGCGGGCCAGCCCGCGCTCTTGAGGGCCGGCGGAGAGCAGGAAGAAGAAAAGGGCCAGAAAGAGGGCGCGTTTGAACATCAGGGGGCTGGGGTGGCGGTGGGGGAGGCGAATAGGGAGCGCAGACTGAGCAGAATTTCTTGCGAATCTTGCAGGCAGGCATCGGGATTTTCGCCAAGATCGAGGCGGAAGGCGGTGCGCACGCGGCTGTCGCTGATGAAGAAGGTGATGAATTCGAGTTTTTCTTCGCTAAAGACGCGGTTGGTTTCGATGAATAAGTTGCCTTCCTGGCTGAAGTTGGATTCTACTTTCCAGGTGAGCGGTAATCCGCGTCCAAATTCGGCGGAGAGGATGCAGCCGGGTAATTCGCGGTGGGCCAGTACGATTTCGTCGTAGTTATCTTCGGCCTGGGCCCAGCGTTGGGGGTCGTATTCGATGCGGAAGAGAACGCCAGGCAGCGAATCGCCGGGGTAGGTGGGCAGTCCTGTCCATAAGACGCGCTCTGGCAGGCGGGCGGGCAGGGTGGGCAGTTCGAGGGTGGCTTGTGGGGTTTCGGTGGGTTCGATTGTGCTTGATTCAGGCGGGCTGGGGGTGTCGGATGGTTGCGGGGTGTTGCTTGCTGTGGCCGTTGGCAGGGGTTGGGCGGTTTCGGTTTCTTGGGGCGCGGCGGGTTGTTCCGGGGCTTGGGCGGCGGGCGCGGCGGATGGAGCGCAGGCGGTTATTAGCAGGGAGAAAATCAGGGTTGCCAGTATCCCAGCCAGGCCAGGCCATTGAGGGCGGGCAGGTGAGAAATTTTGCCGGAGGTGGTTTCGCAATAGCATGTTTCTATTGTATCACCCCGCGCAATGACAAAAAAGACCCCTTGAGAATCTGGCGACCAGACCGGGGTTTGGCGCATTTCTCCGCCGCACAGGTAGGTTTGACCATTTTCGGGATGCAGAATCTGTAAATTGCGTTGAGAATCGGCGAAGGCCAGCCAGCGTCCGTCTGGCGACCAGAGGGGGGAGAATCCGCGTCCGGCGTCGGCAGGGGCGAGGGGGCGGCGGGTTCCGCTGTCCATGTCCAGCAGCCATAATTCGCCTGTTGGGAAAGGGGTGGTTGAATCGGGCATGGCGATATAGGCGACCTGGCGGGTATCGGGCGAAAGGCGGGCGAAGGCGATGATTTCGTTGGGCAGGTTGAGCAACGGGGCCGACGCGCCGGGCCGCCAGAGTTGACTGCCGAGGCCGAGGCCGTCGGTTTGGGCGTAAAGGATGGCGTTCGGGTGGGTATCGATGTGGTAAACGGTGGCGGGGAGTTGGCTGGGGTGAAAACTTCCGCGGCGGGCATCGGCCAGTAAGACGCGCGGGTCGCTGAGCATGTTGGTTTGCAGGTAGAGAAAGTTTGCATCGGCCCAGGCCAGGATGCGGCTGTCGGTGATGGTTTCGTTGCGCAGGATGCGTGATTGGCCGCTGGGCAGGTGGTAGACCCAGGCGGTTTCGCGTCCGTTGCAGAGCAGTTGCAGCGCGATCCATTGGCCGTTGGTTGGCGGGGGGTGATGCGTCCAAATGTTGCAATCGGGAGGCAGGGGCAGTGGGGCGCGCGAGGTAATTTCTAAATTTGGGCTGAAGAAGATGATTTCTTGTCCGCTGGCGGTGATGGCGTAAGGTTGGGCAGGCAGGGGGGCGGCGCAGGCGGCGAGGAGGAGCAGGATGAGCAGGCGGGCTGCCTGTGCGATTGGCCCCGCCCAGACGTGAACTGTACAGCCGCCTTCAGGCGGATTTGCTGGCGCAGGGTGGATGTTTGCCGGGCGGGCTGCCTGTGCGATTGGCCCCGCCCGGACGTGAACGTCCGGGCTATTCTTGCGAAGCCCGCTGAAGCGGACTTTATCTGGGTGCGCGATTTTCATAAGAAAAGTATAATCGCAAAAAAAATACGGAGACCCCATGAATATTTTAGTTACCAACGACGACGGCGTACATGCCCCCGGATTGCTGGCCCTGGCCCAAACCATGCGCCAGTTGGGCGAAGTGACCGTCCTTGCGCCTGACCGCAATTGGAGCATGAGCGGCCATAAAAAGACAATGGAACGCCCAATTTCTGTGCAGCCAACCCTGCTGGCTGATGGCACAACCGCCTATGCCAGCGATGGATCGCCGTCTGATTGCGTGGCGTTGGCGATGCTGGAGATTTTTGAGAAGCGGTTTGACCTGGTTGTTTCGGGCATTAATCCCAACGCCAATGTTGGGCAAGACATCACCTATTCGGGCACCGTTTCGGCGGCTTTTGAAGCAATCATTAGCGGGGTTGCGGGCCTGGCGGTTTCGCTTAACTCACCCTCCGGGTTGAAGGAACTCGATTATGGCCCGGCGGCGCGTATAGCTCTGCGGGTGGCGCAAAAATTGGTTGCCTCGCCGCTGCCGGCGGACGTGGTTTTGAGCGTCAATGTGCCTTACCTGCCTGATCATGAACTGCGCGGTTTTCAGATTACCCGCCAGGGCAGGCGCATTTATCGCGATGCGCTTCTGCATTACAAAGCCCCAAATGGCAAACCCTTTTACTGGATTGGTGGCGATCACCCCATTGGCGAGCCGGAAGAAGGCACCGACATCGGCGCGTTGGCGGCGGGGTATGTTTCGCTAACGCCCTTGCACCTCGATATGAGCGTTCACGCGCTGGCCGATTCTTTGCGCGGCATAGAGTGGTAGGATTGCTATATGCCTGGCTTTACTTCGCCGCCCAACCCGCTTGAATTTAATGCCCAGGTTTGGGCGATTGCGCGCCGTATTCCGCCGGGCAGGGTGATGGCTTATGGGCAGGTGGGCGCGCTGGTAACGCTACCGCCCGGGATGAGCCTGAAGGATTTTGACACCTTCCGTGCCCGTTGGGTGGGCGGAGCCATGGCCGCCTGCCCGGAGGATGTTCCCTGGTGGCGGGTGGTCAACGCGCAGGGAAAAATCAGTCCGCGCCCTGGGGCAGCCGAGCAGCGCGCCAAACTTGAAGCCGAAGGTGTGGAATTTGATGCCAGGGAGAGAATCGACCTTGTCCGCTTTGGCTGGCAGCCTGAAATGGGATAATTCTTATCTTTTTCTAATAAAAACCGCTTGTATTTTCGGTCTGCCTGTAGTAATATATAGAAGACAGACGTCAGGGTGCCCCCCTCACCTTGGCGTCTGTCATTTAATTTAATCGCTTGAAAAACGGCAGAAATGGCGAACTGGGTGGATTAGCCGGCCAAAAAATCAACAATCAATGGGTTCACTTTTTCAGGATAATCGCGCTGTGTCCAGTGTCCGGCGTTTTCGATAATTGTCAATTGGGCGTTTGGGAGAAGACCGGCAGCGCGTTGGGCATACTTGAGCGGAACGCCAATATCGCGCGAGCCGTGGATAAGCAGCGTGGGTATTTTAATCTCGCCAAGC
>DAOUML010000143.1:0-7195 GCA_034411635.1 Anaerolineales bacterium | reverse complement strand
TGGCTCTGGACTTGTTGCCGATGTTTGAATCAAGGCCATTCATCGAAAACTGGCTGCAACATTTCCACGAAAATTTCGACCGCTTCTCAAAAAATTATCTATAGGAGCAACCCAATGGCCCGTCTCATCCCCGCCGCAGAGCGGATTATCCGCGCCCGCGCGCTCATCCAAAAGGCATACGAGCATCCCGTCCCGGCGGAGAGCGGCAAGTATGATTTCTCTTACATCGCGCAGGTCAAAGATTATCTGCGCCAGGCCAAAGACCTGGTCAAGTTCCTATCCATGAATCCTGGTGTCAGCGCGGAAATCAAGGCCGAAGCCAAAAAGATTTTCGAGGAAGCCGATACTGCCAACCGGGAGATATTGAAAGGGTAGCACTTTGCCGCCTACCGCCAAATCTGCCCCGTCTCGAAGTGTGTTATCATTTAACGCACGAAAACAGGTTTGCGGAGTTCTGGCAATCGTTTGCGCGCGTCCAATGTCCTGCTCTTTGTCTCACGGTTATGGACTATATGGACGAAATGCCGCTTGACTCTGCCCAACTAATCTGTATAATTTGTTTTAGTACCTGACATCTGCATAAAACACAAGCAAAACCACAACGATTTTTTGCCACGTCACATGCTGGCTCCCCACATGGGGACACAACGTCCCGCGTAGTTCACAACGAGAATACCTGCAAGGCGCGGAGTTTTCCGCGCCGCCCACACAAGGAGAAGCAGTCCGAGATAGATTCGGATTGCTTCTTGCGTTCCTGTGCAGATTGAGTACCAAATTTGTTCAAATGATGAGGTGATGAAAATCGAACTAAAAAAACCATAATCACAACCCAGCCGCGTGAGAAGCCTGGGCTCCCCCACGCCTGTTTTTCGGACGATATGGACGAATCGCCCGTGCCACTTTTTCAAAAGTGCGCTAAAATTAATCAATCAATCAAATAGAACTGACCGTTCTTTGCCATACACATCCGGCAAAATTACATCTACCTACACACAACGAGTTTAGCGCGAACAGTTACAAGGCGCAATTACTGTTTTTCATCTGTAGCACCACTCACAAGAAATTCAAACACACACCAGCAACATCACTTGGAGCCAGGGGGCAGTTTTTTTAGACACACAGGGACCACACAGGAGTTAGACTAGGCAAGGACGCGACCGCGCAGCGGCCGCTTATTTGCATTCCTGGCAGATTGCGTTGCAGTTCTCCAAACTAAATTTCTTTATGGAGAACGAAAAATGAAGCGTAATGTTTTTACCCCTGTTGCTGATGTAAATAGTGACATCACCTGGTTCACTGTTGAACAGATTCGTGCCCGACTCAATCTGAAACGTAGCAAGGCCTACGAAATCGTCGACCCTGACTGTGGAGAAATCCCAAGTATTCGTGTTGGGAGGCGCATCTACGTATCCGAAACTGACCTCAACAACTACATCACCGATAAATTGGGCGAACCCGGCGCCGACTGGAGTCATATTCAGTTTTTCACTGAGAAGCAGGTCGAAAAGTTAATCTTCTTTTCCCGCTCGTACGTGTACGGGCTGATGAAGTCGGGTGAATTGAGGTCGCTACGTTTTGGCCCTGTCATCATGATCCCATCTCACTGGCTGGATGATTTTATGGCACAACGAGGCTACGCGCCCAGGATTTCTCGTCAGGAGCGCGTGGCAGCCCACCAAATTGAGTAATCTATGGACTGAATAGACAAAAAAATTCCATCTGTCCATGATAAACTACTATCACTGAACCGACGTTCTTTGCCGCACATCAGTTACCACAGCAATACACACACAACGAACCTGACGACGCAAGCAACTACCAGGCGTCAACCACAGCAATTATTGCAAGCAAGTTTTTTTACTACACAGCGTTACACACAGGAGTACACAACGAGCAGGGGGAATTTGGGCGAACGCCCACACAAGAAAACCGTACTACGAGCACACAGGCGAAGGGCGACCCTAATCAGGGTTGCCCTTTCGCGTTGGCGAGACGTTTTGGTTCTCCAAATCAACTCTTAAGGAGCCAAAAATGCTCGAAAGTAATGTTTCTGCCCCTGCTCATCAAGTCGATGAGCACCGCTATCTGACGGTTGACGAGGTTGCCCAGCGCATCCGCGTGAGCCGTTCGAAAGCGCACAACATGGTTAACGATGGTGAGATTCCTGCCATTCGCATTGGACGCTTAATCCGCGTTCCGGCGAAGGAGTTCGAAAATTACCTGGCCGCCAAACTGACAGCAGCATCGTCAAAGGGGATGGTGTAAAATGATGAACCTGCACCTTAACATCCCAGTTCCTATCGGAGTGGTTGGTT
Organism: Anaerolineales bacterium; assembly: GCA_034411635.1. Classification (GTDB taxonomy): domain Bacteria; phylum Chloroflexota; class Anaerolineae; order Anaerolineales; family Villigracilaceae; genus UBA8950. The sequence continues at coordinate 4,880 of DAOUML010000143.1, read as the reverse complement.
TCTCCATCCAGAAAGGAGATAACCACCATGTCCACGCGTAAGAAACACAATCGCGCGCCAAAATCTGGTTCTATGAGCATTAACCCGTCTGGGTCAGTGCGGGCGCAATTTGTTTTATCGGGCGGCAAGCGTACCACGCGCTCTTTTGCCACGAAACGTGAAGCCGAAGCCTGGTTGCGTGAAATGAGTAATCAGGAAGAAGCAGGCCTGACCACCGAGAACTACGACTACCGTGTTGCAGATTTTGTACAAGACTGGCTAAAGCGTAAGAAACCCCAAATCCGTCCGAGCACCTTTGCGGATTATCAGTCCTACTGCAAAAAGTTCATTATTCCTGTTTTGGGCAAACTGAAAATCAGGGATGTTAAACTCCAGACGGTAAACAAATTCTACGCAGGCATGACAGAGCAAGGCCGCCCGGTTTATGTGGTGCGGTATACCCATCGCATTCTCCATGCGATGTTTGAAGACGCAATAAGACTTGGTTACATCCCGCAAAATCCAGCCCATTATGCCGATATTCCTGTCCCTGAAGAAGACGGCGCGAGGATGACCATCTTTTCGCGGTCTGAACACCAAAAGTTTATGGAAGCCTGCGCTGATGCGTTGCACGGCAACCTTTACAAGTTGGCGATCAAAACGGGAATGCGCCAGGGTGAGTTGCTCGGGCTAACCTGGAAAAACGTCGATTTTGAACGGGGTGAAATTCGTATCACGCAGCAGATTCCCCGGCATGCCGAAAACAGCAAATCGTTCTGTTTTGCTCCGCTGAAAACAAAGCACAGCCGCCGCACAATCCAGATTGGGTCTGACCTGGTTGAACTTCTCAAGGCGCACTATCAGGCCCGGCAGCTTCACAAGCAACTCATGGGCAGTCGCTGGAAGGAAAACGACCTGGTTTTCTCATCATCGATTGGGACCCCATTGGAACGCCGCAACATGATGCGTGACTTTGATGCCATGCTGAATCGGGCCGGATTGCAAAAAATCCGCTTTCACGACTTGCGTCACAACGCTGCTTCAATGATGTTGGCAGGCAATATCTCCATCGTGAGCGTCTCGCGTTACCTGGGGCACTCTTCTCCCCAGGTGACGTTGGAGGTTTATGCCCACCTGGTTCCCGGCGGATTTGGTGAAATTGTTGCCACGATGGATACCCTGTCTTTGGCAAATGCCTAACCCCTTTGGCACGCCTGCGCAAAAATCCCCTGGCCTTACAAGCCAGGGGATTGAGATTCAGGGGGTTGATTTAAGATGCACCGATTTGCACCGGCAAACCTTAAGTCATAAAATTCGCTGCTCTTTACCCCTATATATGGCGATGTGGTGGCTGCACACCCCCACATATAGGGGTAAATCAGTGCCCCAGGCAGGAGTCGAACCCACAACCTACTGATCCGAAGTCAGGCGCTCTATCCATTGAGCTACTGAGGCGTGGAGGCGATTATACCATTTTCTGCTAATAGGGGAATCTCATTTTGTTGCCTTCCGGCCCAAAGAGTTGGGTGAGTTGCGGCCAATCGCGGATGAGTTCGTGGCTCCAGGCGAAGAAGAGCAGCAGGACGGCGAGCAATGCCAAACTGAGGGCCAACTTGCCAGCGCGGGAGGTGGCCCAGGTTTGGCGCAAAATGCCCCAGCCGGTGTGCCAGCACAGGGCGGCGGCGATTGCCAGCAGTGGAATCAGGTTGTAGTGGAAGCGTTCTTCGGCCAATAAGACGAGGTGTGGCAGGGTGTAGCCGAAGACGGCCAGGGGCAGGATGAATGTGTCCCTGCGCCAGGGCCAGAGGGCCAGGCCAAATGCGGCAGAGGTGGACAAAACCACCCAGGGGGATAAAAGCAGCACGGAGGCAATCGAAAGCCAGGGCTGGGGGATGTAGCCGAAGAAGTTGTTCGAGTAGAAGTATTGCAGGGCGCGGCGTTCGAGGCCGAAGAAATGCCCGGCGCGCGAGATGGGGAGTTGGATGGTGGCGCGGAGCGGATCATCGAGGATGAATTGGCGTCCGGCGGCAATGCCGACCCGGTCGCGCTCGGCGTCGTCGAGGTAGGGGATCAGGTCGAGGGAGATGCCATACTGGAAGGTTCCGCTGCTTTCGGGGTGAAAACTGACGTAGAGGGTGTAGCCCATGGCGGTCTCGATGCCCATCGGGCGGCTATAGAGCAGGGAGTTGCGAATGACCCAGGGGGAGATGGTCAGGGCCAGGGCCAGGGCCAATAAAATGATGTTTTTGCGTTGGCGCAGGTGGAAAAAGCCCCAGAGTATGAGCAGGCCGCCGAATGCCAGGATCACGGAGCGGGTGAGCGCGGTCAGCCCCAGTAGAAGGCCCGAGAGTAGGAAAAAGCGGGTCGAACCGGTCTGAACCGCCAGCGTGAGCGAAAGCACCGATCCCAAAAAAAGAACATAAAAAAGATTTTCGGTGGCGAGGGCGAGCGGATAGATGACGAGCATGGGGTAGAGGGCGACGATCCAGGCGGCGAGAATGGCGATGCGTGGCTTTTCGGGGAAGAGGCGGCGGGCCAGGGCGAAGGTGAGCGGGACGAGGGCGGCATTCAGGAAGGCCTGAACGAGACGGGCGATGAAGAAGCGTTCGTCGGTGACGCCAAAGATGAAGTAGATGAGGGAGAGGAAGGCCGGGTAGAGCGGCGGGCGGAAGGAGGTGAGCACGCCGCGCGGGTCGTAATCGGCGGGGATTTGGAAGTCGAGGGTTTTGAAGTAGTCTTGAACGAGGTAGAGGTCGTTTTGGGCGTACCAGCGGTAGCCTTCGCCGGCGACGATGGAGCGGGCCAGCATGTCGTATTGGAACATGTCGTCGAGGCCGATGGGCATGGCGCGCAGGGCGATGACGAGGGCCAGGCGCAGGGCCAGGGCGATGAGGAAGATGAGCAGGATGGGGGATTTTGTTTTCATAGATTTCATTTTTAAACACAAAGGACACAAAGGGCACAAAGGTTAAAACCTTAAACACGTTCCTTTGTGACCTTCGTGTCTTCGTGTTTCGTTTTTATCGCCGGGGCTGGGTGGAGACCCACAGGTGGCCGTCTTCGATTTTGGTATCGTAGACTGGCAGGGCTTTTTGGCGGGCGATTGCGCCCAGCAGCCGACCAATGCCGGGCGGCCAGGGGCTCCATTCTTTCACGTCGCCGCTGCGCAGGTCAAAAGCCGAGTGGTGGAAGGGGCAGACGATGCCGCAATCGTCGGTGATGCGGCCTTTTTCGAGCGGCAGGCCAACGTGTGGGCAGGCGTTATCGACGGCCAGGATTTCGCCCTGGACGTGAAGCACCAGCACTTTGCGCGGGCCAATCTGGACAACGCGCCGCGCGCCGTCGGGGAGTTCGGAGAGGGGGAAGAGTTTTTGCATATTATTTTAACAATTCTTCAAAAATGGCGCGGGCTTTGGGGGCGTCGGCTTTGCCGCTCATTTTCTTCATCAATTGTCCCACAAACCAGCCGATTAAGCCGACTTTGCCGGATTTGTAGGATTCGACTTCTTTGGGATTTTCGGCCACGATGGCTTCTGCCGCCGCCCGCAGCGCGGAATCGTCGCTGACCTGGGCCAGGCCTTCCGCTTTGACAATTTGCTTCGGCGATTGGCCGGTTCGGTTAACCTTTTCCAATAGCGATTTGCCGGTATTGGTATTGACCAGGCCCTCATCGACCAGTTGAATGATTTCGGCCAGGTAATTTGGCGTCAGGTTCAGTTCGCCAGCCGTCAGGCCAGAGTCGTTGAGCAGGCGCATGACATCGTTGAGCAGCCAGTTGGAGACGCGTTTTGGGTCGCCAGCGTAGGCTGTGATGGTCTGCTCGAAGTAATCAGACAGGCTGCGCTCGCTGGTGAGCACTTCGGCGTCGTATTCGGGCAGGCCGTAGTTGCTGATGAAACGGGCGCGGCGCGTTAGCGGCAGTTCGGGGAAAGCGACCAGGATTTCGGCCTTCCACTCGTCTGAAAGGTGAACCGGCAACAGGTCTGGCTCGCGGAAGTAGCGGTAGTCGGCTTCGGTCTCTTTCGAGCGCATTTTCTTGAGGGTCTGGCTGTCTTCGTCCCATTCGAGAGTCCAGGATTCGATTTTTCGGCCTGCGGCGTATTCGGCTTTCTGACGCTCGACTTCTTTAAGAATGGCCGCTCGCACCGATTCGATGGAGTTGACGTTTTTGATTTCGGTCTTGGGATTGAGATAATCGGCCCCCACCGGGCGGATGGAGACGTTGGCGTCGCAGCGCAGGTGGGCCTTTTCCATGTCGGCTTCCGAGACGCCAATCCAGCGCAGGAGTTGGCGCAGGCGGGTGACGTATTGGGCGGCTTCGTCGGCGGAGCGCAGATCGGGTTCGGTGACCATTTCGATGAGCGGCACGCCGCAGCGGTTGAAGTCGATCAGCCTGCGGCTGTACCCGGCCACCGATTCGTTTTTGGTCTTGCCGGCGTCTTCTTCGAGGTGCAGTTTGTGGATGCGTACTTTGCGCGTATAAGCCGGGGCGTCGCCGCTGGCGGGCATGGTGATATCGAGCCAGCCGCCTTTGGCCAGCGAGCAATCGAACTGTGAAATCTGGAAGCCTTTGGGCAGGTCGGGATAGAAGTAGTTTTTGCGGTCGAAGTACGAGACGGGGGGAATATTGGCGTTCATGGCGGTTGCCAGCAAAACGCCTTTTTCGACCACCGCGCGGTTCAGGACGGGCAAAACCCCAGGCATACCCGTACAAACCGGGCAGATGTTGGTGTTGGGCGCGTCGTTCGATGAATCGGCTTTACAGGCGCAGAAAATTTTGGTCTGGGTATTGAGTTGAATGTGGGTTTCAAGACCGATGACGACTTCGTATTCCATGAAAGTTTCCTTTTTTCAGAGATGCTTGCAATTATAACGCCTATCGAAAAAAGAAAAGTCCGCGC
>DAOUML010000142.1:0-17934 GCA_034411635.1 Anaerolineales bacterium | reverse complement strand
CTGCGGATGAGCGAGTAGGCGCGCTCGCGCTCGGTCGGGGCCAGGACATGCGTCGAAACCGGTTCGCGCCCGGCAGGCATTTCGTCCATAATGGAAAGGTTCAGGTCGCCGTAGAGCGTCAGGGCCAGTGAGCGCGGGATGGGCGTGGCCGTCATCACCAGCAGGTGCGGGTTATTGCCCTTGTTGCGCAGGGCGGCGCGCTGACCGACGCCAAAGCGGTGCTGCTCGTCGATAACGGTCAGTTGCAGGTCGGAGAACTGGACGGGGTCTTCAATCAGGGCGTGGGTGCCAATCAGGACCTTTATCTCACCCGAGGCCAAACCCGCGTGGATTTCGCTGCGCTCCCCTGCGCCTGTGTCGCCGGTTAATAAGCGAATCTGACCCGCATCCAAAACTCCTTCGGCGGCCAGGAAATTGCTGAAACTCTTGTAGTGCTGCTCGGCCAAAATGGAGGTCGGGGCCATGATGGCGGCCTGCACCCCGTGACGGGTAATCATCATCGCGGCCAGGGCGGCCACAACGGTCTTGCCGGAGCCGACATCGCCCTGGATGAGGCGGTTCATCGGGTGGCCGGTCAGCAGGTCGTCGCGGATGTCCGAAGCGGCGCGGGTCTGCGCCCCGGTGAGGGGGAAGGGCAGGGCGGCGATGCGGGCTTCCAGCCAGTCATCGGGCGTCTCGAAGACGCGCGCGCTGGCGGCTTCAAAATACTGCTTCTGGCGCAGGACGCCCATTTGCAGGTAGAAGATTTCGTCGAAGGCCAGGCGCTGGCGGGCGGATTTGAGATTGTCTTGATTGTCGGGAAAGTGGGCCTGGTGGATGGCTTCGCCCAGGCCATACAACCCGGCGGCTTCGCGCACGCTGTCGGGCAGCGGGTCGGCCACGCGCGGCGACCAGTAGTTGACGACCTGGTCCATCATCTGGCGCAGCCATTTTTGGGTGATGTTGGCAGTCAGGCCATAGACCGGGACAATGCGGTTGGTGTGCAGGTGCTCGTCTTCGACCAGTTCCCATTCGGGGCTGTTCATCACCAGCCGCCCGAGATATTGCTCGACCTTGCCCGCCACGGCGATATTGACGCCTTCCTTGAAGCGGTTGGCCAGCCAGGGCTGGTTGAACCAAGTCAGGCGCAATGCGCCGGAGCCGTCGGAGATGATGACTTCCATGATTTGCATTTTTCCGCCGCGCGCCTGGCGGCTGGAGACGGATTGAATCTGGCCGATGACGGTCACGACCTGTCCGTACATCAGGTTGCGGATGGGCTGGAGTTGGCTGTAGTCGTCGTAGCGGCGCGGGAAGTGGTAGAGCAGGTCGCCGAGGGTGTGGATGCCGAGTTTTTGCAGGGAAGATGCGTTTTTGGGGCCGACCCCGCCCAGGACGGTTAAATCGGCATTCAGGGCGGCGGGGGTTTGGGAGGTTTGCGCGCCGGGGTAGGAGGAGGCTTTCGAGGGGGCAACCCTGCGCGCGGGGGTCGGTTCGGGATGCGGCGCGGGAGTCGGTTTGGGGGCTGGACGGGGCTGCTCGGAAGCAGGAGCCAGCCAGTCGGGCATTGGTTCCGGCGCAGATTCGGATTCAGCGTAGACAGGATCTGGGATGTTGAGGTCGCCCTGGCCCTGGATTCGCTTCCATATCCCCTTTAAAGTGTCGGCGCGCGAGGCGGGGGTGAGGCGGTGGTAATCGCGCAGGCGCGAGGCGACCAGTTGGATGGTTTCTTCGGCGACGCCTTCGGCGCGGGCTTCAGATTCCCAAAAGTCGAGAATTTTGGCAAGGCCGCCGATGACGGCTTTGTTTTCGTATTTATTTTCGGCTTCGAGACGGAAAAATTTGCGGAGTTTTTCGAGCGATGTTTGCATAGTGGGGCTATTTTACCCGATTTGCAGGGGATGGGCGAAAGTGGGGCGCGGCGGTTCTTTCAGGCCCGGTCTGCGGGAATGTAGGGGATGATGCCTTTTTCGTAGGCGATTTCTTGTACTTCGCGGGGCATTTCACGCACATCGACAATAAAGCCGTTGACCATGATGTACCAGGCGCGCGGGTTGCTGTCCATCTTGCTTGGCAGGCACCAGTTGGGGTCGAAGTGATACATTTTGAGCATATCGCGGATCTGTTTGGCTTTGTTTGCGCCGCTGCTCTGGCTGACGCCAAAGGCGGCGCACAACTCGTCTGAGCGCATGTGGGGCGTTTGAGATTTGTCGAAGAGGAAGTTGACGGTGCCGAGGGCGTGGACAATTGCGCAGGCCCAGCCTTCAGGTTTGCCGCGCAGGAGCGGGGAGGGACGCTTGCGCCCCAGCGTAGCCGCCAAACGACGCGCAAGTTGGGCGTATTCGTCGTTCAGGTGCTGTTTGCAGACGGCGTCGGTGAGGCTGACGATGGCGGCGTAAAACGGTTCGACTGCCGCCGGGACAGATTCGGGGTTTTTCTTGGGCATTCAACGCTCCTTATGATTTCGATTATTTATATTGAACAACTTTCGTAATCTGTCATTAGGGTAAAACGCCTAAAATCAATACCGGAATATCAATATCTGAAACGCCTCGTTGTTCTAAATCCCAAACAAACTGCTCAAAGTAAGAAACACCCGATGACATGTTCTCCGCTAATGCTTTCACAGGCACAATTTCGATTCCGACGTCGATAAAGCCCATGTTATGAAAAATTGTCATTTTGGCGCAAACGTTATAAACCATGAATGAATACTTACCAAACTGTACTTCGACCCCAAGTTTGTTTTTTACAAAGTCCATTTCCCTGAACGCCCCTTTGGAAACTCTCGGCGATTCGTAATCTTCACTGTAATATTGCGTAGGATAATCACAAAGAACTCGCTTCTTTTCCCAGCCCAACTCCAAAAAGCCATCGCTTATTTCTTTGTTCAAAGAGCGAGGACTATATAATGCTTTATCCCGCATGGTCTTTTCCCTGCTCATCTTTGTCTTGTGATTTCCAGCATCAACACGAGCGATGATTCTTTTTACTTCATCCAATTCATTCGCGTACTTTTCATAAACAGCCTGCTCACCACCGTTAAACGAATAGACTCCAACGATTTTCATTTGTCGTAATCTCCTTTAGGCTCAAGCAAATTTTTCTGCGCAAAAACTTCTTTCCATTCATTAGGAATTTTCGACACTTTATCTTTGCCAGTTGGCTGATAAACAGGTGTGCCAAGTTGACGATAGCCAAGCGTGCCATTGAAATATGAGAAGATACGCTCACGGGCTAATTCAATATAGTCATTTTCTTTGTCACTTCCAACTGCCCGACGATTATTTTTGATTGCGGCAAGAAGTGATGAACCGACACCTGAAAACGGGTCCAAGACCCAGTCGCCTTCATTCGTTAGCGCAAGAACACAACGCTCAACCAATTCAATTGGATATTGACAAGGGTGTTCCATTTTTTCAGGGTGATTCGCCTTAACATTGGGAATATCCCAAATTTCCTGCTCCCAATCTTGCAAAACAACCTCCCAAACATCGGAGGGATTCTTGCCTAAAGGATTGCCAGAAAGTTGTCCTTTTTTATCACCTTTGAAATGTCGCTTGCCGGGATATTTCGATGGGACACGAACATTATCAAGATTAAAAGTATATTTGTCGCTTTTCGTAAACCATAAAATGGTTTCATATCTACCAGAAAAACGCTTTGAAGCGTGAAGTCCGTGGCCAAAACGCCAAATGATTCGATTTCGCAGACGCAAGCCAAGCTTTTTGAATATTCCATAATATAGAATGTCTAAAGGATAAACTTCACCATCATCTACAAAATTTCCCACCTGCCAGCATAGACTACCTTCATCTTTCAAAACTCTGTAAAGTTCGGCGATAATTTCTGTTTGTTTTTCAAGATAAGCCTCAATCGCAATCCTGCTTTCATAATCTTTCCCTAAATTATACGGAGGGGAAGTGATAATCAACTGTATTGAGTTATCTGGAATTTCAACAAGCAAATCTTTGATTGCGCCATTAAAAAGAACAATATCAGAATTAATTTCAAAATGGCTATCAATTGGTTTAGGGGTTTGAAATAATGGAAGATTCATAGCGCGATTTTACTCCAAGCCATGTTGGGTGTAAAACTCGTCGGCTTTGTTCTTTTTGGCGTTGTCGAGAAGTTTGGTTGACATAGAGCGCATCCGTTGATGCGGTGTGGTTGGGGTGGATTATACCCGCTTGGGGGATGGGCTTGCCCCCTCCCAACCTTCGCAAGAACCATGCGAAGCGCGTCCCCCAAATCCCAAAATCGGGGATTTGGGGGAGGAGAAGCACTCACTTTTTTCTAGAAAACCTTTCTCCTCCCCCCCAATACGGACGAATTCCAGTCCGTATTGGGGGGGAGGCCGGGAGGGGGGCCTTAAACGGCTTTGAAGGCCAATCATGTTGCGCAAATTTCAACCGAAACGGGTATACTATCCGGGCAAGTGCCTGAAAAAACTTCAAATCCGAACAGGAGTTCTCCCCCATGAGCGAAGAAAAACAGGAAGAAAAGAAACCCGAAAGCCCCAAATCCGAAGTCAAGGATGTGCTGGTTGAAAGCAAGCACACCATCAGCGTTGGTGGCAGGGAATTGGCCTATACCGTCACCACCGGCACCATCGTCCTGCGCGAAGAAGGCGAGCGCGATAAGGAATCCGAGGGCCACAAGCCCAAGGCGGCCATGTTCTTCACCGCCTACACCCTGGATGGCGTGGACGACAAAGCCGCCCGCCCGCTGACCTTTTCATTTAATGGCGGCCCCGGCTCCTCGTCGGTTTGGCTGCACATGGGCGTGCTTGGGCCGAGACGGGTGGTGATGGAGTACGAAGGCGGGTTGCCCAAACCGCCCTTCCGCCTGACCGACAACGAATACACCCTGCTCGATGAAACCGACCTGGTCTTCATCGACCCGATCAGCACCGGGTTTAGCCGCCCAGTGGAGGGTGAAAAGGCGAAGCAGTTTCATGGCTACAAGAAAGATATCGAAAGCGTGGCTGAATTTATCCGCCTGTATAGCAGCCGCTACCAGCGCTGGCTCTCGCCCAAGTTCCTGATTGGCGAAAGTTACGGCACCACCCGCGCTTCGGCGCTTTCGAGTCATCTGTTGCAGCGGCACGGCCTGTACCTGAACGGCATTATGCTCGTTTCAGCGGTGCTGGATTTTTCGACTCTCGACTTCCCGCCCGGCCACGACCTGCCCTACATCCTGTTCCTGCCTTCCTACGCCGCCACTGCCTGGTATCACCGCAAACTGCGCGTGCGCCGCACCCTCGAAAACTTGCTCGAAGAAGTGCGCGAATTTGCGCTCACCGAATACGCCAGCGCGCTGATGAAAGGCGACGCCCTGCCCAAGCGTGAACGCGCCGCCGTGGTCGAGAAACTTGTCCGCTATACCGGGCTTTCGGCGGATTACATCGAACGCAGCAACCTGCGCGTCACCGACCACCGTTTCTTTAAGGAATTCCTGCGCAGTGAAGGCAAAACCGTCGGACGCTTCGACAGCCGCCTGACCGGCCTCGACCGTGACACCGTTGGCGAATACCCCGATTACGACCCATCCTACGCCAACGTGGCCGGGCCGTACACCGCCGCCTTCAACCACTACATCCGCGCCGAACTCAAGTTCGAGAGCGACCTGCCTTATTACATTCTTAACTTTCAGGTTTGGCCCTGGTCGTATGCCGAGCATGAGAACGAATATGTGCGCGTTTACGAAAACCTGCGTCAGGCTATGACTCAGAACCCGCACATGAAGGTTTTTGTAGCCAATGGGTACTACGACCTGGCCACGCCCTTCTTCGCCGCCGAATATACCTTCAACCACATGGGCCTGCACGAAAGCCTGCGCCAGAACGTGAGTATGGGCTACTACGAGGCCGGTCACATGATGTATGCCCTGTTGCCGGCTCTTGAAGCGCTCAAAAGCGATCTGGCTGCCTTTATTCAAAGCGCGAAATAACATTAGGTAGGACAAGATGGCATCTTGTCCTACCTGCTTCAAACAAAAAACGGGTGAGAAATGATTGAAGCCGAAGATTTAACCAAACATTTTGATAACTTCAAAGCCGTAGAAGGCATTACCTTGCAGGTTGCCCCCGGCAAGGTGCTGGCCCTGTTAGGACAAAACGGAGCGGGAAAAACCACCACCGTGCGCATGTTAACCTCAATTCTCGCGCCAACCCGAGGCTGGGCGCGAATTGCGGGGTATGATGTGGTTGAAAAACCGTCTGAAGTGCGCGCTTCGGTTGGGGTGCTGACGGAGATGCACGGGTTATATACGCGCATGTCGGCGCTGGAATATCTCGATTTTTTTGGTCAGGTTTACGGGTTGGACGCCGAACGCCGCAAGAGACGCACCAACGAACTGCTCGCTTACTTTGGCCTGGCTGAAGCGTCCAAACGGCGCAGCGGGGAATATTCCAAGGGCATGCGTCAGAAATTGGCCCTGGCGCGGGCCTTAATTCACGAGCCACCGGTGCTGTTGCTGGATGAGCCAACTTCAGCCATGGATCCAGAATCAGCCTTGCTGGTGCGCGAGGAAATTTCGCGCTTGAAATCCTCCCAACGTTCGATTATTATTTGCACCCATAATCTGGTAGAAGCCGAGATGCTGGCTGATCACATTGCAATTATTTATAAGGGTCGAATTCTGATGCAAGGCACGCTTGAATCGTTGCGCCGCCAGACTTTGGGCGAGCCAGAGTACGAGGTGCGCTTTTCGCAGCGGTATCAGCCCAATGGCCTGGAGTCTGTTCCGGGCTTGAAACTGATCCACGCCGACGAAACGGGATTCCGCTATAAAACCGAGCAACCTGATTACACCAATCCCGCTTTGCTTAAGACATTATCCGCGCAAAATGCGCCGGTTGTCACTGTGCAACAGGTTTCGCGCAGCCTTGAGCAGGTCTATCTTAAAGCGATGAGCATGGTGGCAGAGGGGATTCTATGAAACGAGAAGATTTTAGTTTGACCTGGCTGGTGGCGCGCCGTGAGTTGATTGACCAGTTGCGCGATTGGCGCATCTTGATGCCGATGTTTGTCTTGATTTTGTTTTTTCCGTACCTGATGAATTATGCGGCGTTTCAGGCGGTCAGTTTTATTGAGGAATACGGTGAATTTGAGTTAATCGCTGAACGAATTGTGCCGTTTTTCTTGATGGTGGTTGGGTTTTTCCCGATTACGGTCTCGCTGATTGTGGCGTTGGAATCGTTTGTGGGTGAAAAAGAGCGCGGCACGATTGAGCCAATGCTCTCAAGCCCGTTGGCCGATTGGCACATGTATTTTGGCAAATTAATTGCCGGGTCTTTGGTGCCGCTGGCGGCCAGTTATATCAGCATGGGGCTGTATATGATTGGGTTGGTGATTCAAAAACTACCCTTTCCGCCGCTGGATGTACTGATTCAAATGTTGCTGCTGACCATGGTACAAGCAGTTTTGATGGTTAGCGCGGCGATGATTATCTCCACCCAGGCCACTTCTGTAAAAGCGGCCAATTTGCTGGCTTCGTTTATCGTTATCCCGGTCGGCTTGTTGATTCAGGGCGAGAGTGTGCTTATTTTCTGGGGCGATAATGAAGTGCTTTGGATGGCTATTCTGGGTGTCATGTTAATTACGGCGCTGTTGGTGCGACTTGGACTGGCTCATTTTCAGCGCGAAGCCCTGCTCGGACGCGAAATCGATGTGCTGAACCTGCGCCTGATGGCTGGCTTATTCTGGGAATCGTTTAGCGGCACAAACCAATCGCCGCTCGCTTTACGCTGGCTGGCTTCGCGCGCCATACGCGCTGAAACATCGCTGGGAACATCGCTGCTGAGCGATGCGCGCGGCTTTGTGGGCTGGTATACCGGCTGGATTTTTCCGCTCCTTCGCAGAATGCGCGCCTCCATTGCGCTGACTTTTATAATTGGCCTGGCAAGCAGCGCAGTTGCTTTCGGGTATATTACAACAAATTTCTCTGATACCACAATCGACGAGGCAAAACGTCTCGAGATTACCGAGCAAATCAAAGGAATGCTGCTCGATGAAAACCAGACAACCCTGGAGATAAGCAGTTCATGGCTGTTTTTCAACAATTCGCGGGTGGTGGCAATTCTCTTGTTTTTGGGCGTGTTTTCGTTTGGGGTGGGCGGTATTCTGGTCTATATGCTTAATCTTTCGCTGGTTGGCGGGGTGCTGGGCGCGGTGAATGTGATTGGCCTGCCCTGGCTGCAAATTTTCACGCTCGGAATTTTGCCGCATGGTATATTCGAAATACCTGCCATTATTCTGGCGAGCGCGGGCGTTTTATATATGGGCGCGCGTTTGATTGTGCCAGATTCCAGAATATCGATTGGCGAGGTGTTCATCAAAACGATTGCCGAATGGACAGCAATGACGGTTGCCCTCGTGATCCCTATGCTCTTTTTGGCGGCTCTCATCGAGGCCAATCTTACGCCAGTTTTATTAGAGAATTTCTTAATTTCATTTCTGGGTAATTAATGGCAAAATTAATCATTCTGGGCTCATCGAATGCGATACCCAGTCTCGAACATGATAGTACCCACATGGTGTTGCAAACCAGGAGCCACACCATTCTGGTTGATTGCGCCAACAATCCGGTTTTGAGTTTAAAAAAGGCTGGAGTCGAGATCAATCAGGTGACAGATATCATCACAACCCACTTTCACCCCGACCATGTGGGCGGCTTGCCATTGCTGTTGATGAACATGTGGTTGCTGGGGCGTCACATTCCGCTCAATATTTACGGGCTTGAGCATACCCTGTTGCGCGTTAAAGGCATGATGGAACTATACGCATGGGAAACCTGGCCCAATTTTTTTAAGGTAAACTTTTGCTGCCTGCCCGAAGCAAATTTCACAAGCGTTATGGACAACGACGAGGTGAAGATACTCGCTTCGCCGGTCAAGCACTTCATCCCCAACATAGGGCTGCGTTTTGAACTAAAATCAGAATCAAAAACAATCGCCTACTCATGCGATACAGAACCCTGCTCGGCGATTTTTTCTCTTTCAAAAAACGTCAATTTTCTAATACACGAAGCCGCAGGCGATTTTTGCGGACATTCCTCCGCAACCCAGGCCGGCGACGTGGCCCGCACTGCCGAAGTCGGCGAATTAATTTTGATTCATTATCCCACCGGGCAATTTTCATCTGGCGATTTGCCCGCCCAGGCAGCCAGAAAATTCACTGGGCCTATTCGTCTGGCCTATGATTTAATGACCATTGATCTGTAAAATAACCCAACCTATATCAGGAGATTGAACATGTCGCCGAAAAAACAAATCGCAAGAAAAAAAGCAACCCAAACCAACATCAGCGCTCAAAACATTCAAATTATGGCGGTGATTGTCTTTGTGCTAATGTTGTTAATTATTGTTTGGGTTGCCCTTAGTCCGCGCAATGAAAACCCAACCACCCTTACCAACCCCAACGCCGCGCCTACCCCAGGCCAGCCTGAAGCAACTACTGCGCCAAGCGAACCGCAAGCGCAACCCAACCAGGAACCCCAGGCCGTCATTCGACAATATAACGCCCCCCCGCCCATGAGCATAGACCCGGCCAAACGCTACCTGGCAACCTTCAAAATGGCGAAAGGCGGCGAGTTTGTCATTGAACTGTACCCTGATAAAGCCCCAATCACCGTTAACAGTTTTGTTTTCCTGGCCCGCGAAGGATTTTATAACGGCACCACCTTCCACCGCGTACTGCCCGAGTTCATGGCTCAGGGCGGCGACCCCACCGGAACCGGCGCGGGCGGTCCGGGTTACAAGTTCGTGAACGAAGATAGCGATTTACGCTTCGACAAAGCCGGCATCCTGGCAATGGCCAACGCCGGGCGCGATACCAATGGCAGCCAATTCTTCATCACCTTTGGCCCACAACCCTTCCTCGATGGCGGCTACACCATCTTCGGCCAGGTCATCGAAGGGTTGGATGTCGTTCTGGATATCCGCCTGCGCGACCCGCAACAATTCCCCGATTACGAAGGCGATACCCTCGAAAGCGTAACGATTAGCGAAGAATAGTCACACCATGATCATTTCAGCCCAAGCAAATTTTGCCTAAGCCGCTGTTCCAAAAAAGCCTGGCGCGGCGCGCCAATTCAAAAGCAAGGAAATGCCATGACAGACGACCAAAACATATCGCAGGAATTCCCGGTGCTGGTAGCCCAAAATGGCCCGCTCGACGGCAAACGCTGGTCGCTTGACCAAACCCTGATGCTCGGACGCGACAATGGCTGCGACATCATCATTCCAGACCGTCAGGTATCGCGCTACCATGCCCGCCTGACCTGCGCCCCCGGCGGCATCGTACTTGAAGACCTGGGCAGCAAAAACGGCACATCTCACAACAACAGCCCCTTGCAAACCCCCATCATCCTGCAAGATGGCGACATCGTTAAAATAGCCGCCGCCCAAGAATTCATGTATCTCAGTTCAGATGCCACCATGCCACTCGAAGCCGCAACCCCTCGAACCGGTCGCATCATCCTTGATATGCGCTCACGCCAGGTATGGGCCCAGGGCCGGCAAATCTCCCCACCACTTTCCGCGCCCCAATTCCACCTGCTATGGACGTTGTACGAAAACGCTGGCAGCGTCGTCACCCGCCACGATTTAATCAACGCGGTATGGGGCGACGAGCAATCTGCCGGCGTCAGCGAACAGGCCCTCGACGCCCTCATCCGCCGCCTGCGCGATAGGTTAGCCGAAATCGACCCATCCCACGCCTACATTGTCACCGTGCGCGGGCATGGCATGCGTCTCGACATCCCCCAGGAATAAAAATGGAACCCGAACTCAGCGCCAAACTGGCCCAAATCATCCGCACCAGCCGACACGCCGCGCTTGGAACGCTCCACAACGCCGCGCCCTTTGTCTCCATGGTGCTATTCGTTCCCTCCAGCGACTTCAACAACTACTACATCCTCATCAGCCGCCTGGCCCAGCACACCCGCGACATCGAAGCCGACCCCAGAGTCGGCCTGATGTTCACCGAAAAAGACGACGGCCTCGGCGACCCGCAGCAACTCGCCCGCGTCTCGCTCATTGGGCGCGCCTTTCGCGTCTCCCCCGGCGATTTAGACGCCCCCGAAGCCCAATCCATCTACCTGGCGCGCTACCCTGCCTCAGCATCCTACTTCACCTTTGCCGATTTCTACCTCTACCGCATAAAAATCGAAGGCGGACGCTTTGTCGCCGGGTTTGCCAAAGCCATCAACCTGAACACGCAAGATTTACGCCAGGCCAGCCAGTCCTGAGCCAGGCCGCCCAAACGCCCCGCCCCTCTCGCATGGCAATCACCGCCTACATCCTCATCAGCTTCCTGCTCGGCGCCCTGCCGCTCTCCATCTGGGTCACAAAACTGGCCGGCAAAGACCCCCGCGCCGTGGGCGACCACAACCCCGGCGCAACCAACGCCCTAAAAGCAGGCGGAAAATGGATCGGATTACTGGCCCTCCTGCTCGACATCTCCAAAGCCGCCGCCCCAATTGGCCTGGCCTACCAAATTCTCGAAATTCGCGGCCCAGCCATGCTTGCCATCGCCCTGGCCCCCACCCTCGGCCACGCCTACTCCCCCTTTCTACGCTTTCAGGGCGGCAAAGCCCTCGCCACCACCCTCGGCGCATGGATTGGCCTGACCCTCTGGGACGTGCCGCTCATCGCCCTGGCGGGCATCACCCTCTGGTTCATTCTGCTCAAAAATTCAGGCCAAGCCGTTCTGCTCACCCTGGCCGGAATCGCCCTCTACCTGACCCTCGCGCGCCCCGAACCACTCCTCTTCTGGGTGCTTGGCCTGCAAACCATTTTGCTCGCCTGGAAACATCGCGGAGATTTGGGCCTTGCTAAATCATAATTATCCATGCCCGAACTCCTGCCCCTCTCATTTTTACCGCTCCTTTTCTTCGCCCTAATAGCCATCTTAAACGCCTTCACCTTCCCCCGTTTGCGCAAAAACCAAGCCACCAGCAGCACCCCCTTCGTTAGCATCCTCATCCCCATGCGCAACGAAGCAACAAACATCGCCGCAACCGCGCGCAGCCTGCTGCAACAAAACTACCCCAATTTTGAAATCTTAATTCTGGATGACAACTCGACAGACGACTCCGCCAAAATTGCATTACAAGCGGCTAAAGGCGACCCCCGTTTAAGAATCATTCAAGGCAGCGCGCTACCCGCAGGCTGGCTCGGCAAACCCTGGGCCTGTCACCAACTGACAACCCACGCCCGCGCCGACCACCTGCTCTTCACCGACGCCGACGCGCGCTGGCAGCCAGACGCTCTCGCCGCCCTCATGGACGAATTCACCCGCACCCAGGCCGATCTGCTCACCATCTGGCCCACTCAAATCAGCCTGACCTGGGGCGAACGGCTGGTCGTCCCACTCATGGCCCTCGCCATTCAGGCCTATTTGCCCATTCTGGCCGTCCACCACCTGCCCTGGAAAATTTTCGCCCACGCAATGGGCCAATGCCTGCTCTTCAAACGCGCCGCCTACCAACAAATCGGCGGACACAAAACCATCAAATCAGCCATTGTGGACGATATGGCCTTTGCCTACGCCATCAAAAGCCATAAACTGCGCCTGCGCGCCGCCGAAGGGAACGGCATGATACAAACCCGCATGTACCACAACTGGCCCGAAGTACGCGCAGGCTTTGCCAAAAACATCCTGGCCGGGCATGGCGGCAGCCTGATTTTTTTATTCTTCTCAACCCTGTTCCACTGGTGGATGTTTGTCGTTCCCTGGCTATTGGCCCTGCAATATTCGGTAAGCGATCTTCAAAGCATCGGCATACCTATCACCTTTGCCTTGCTGGGAGTTCTAACGCGAGCACTCACCGCCTCTGTCACCCAGCAGCGCGTAAAGGATGCGCTTCTGATGCCCATATCGGTCATCCTCATGACCATCATCGCCGCCCAGGCTGTCCGCTGGCACATAAGCGGCGGCCCGCAATGGAAAGGACGCGCGCTCAAGCCAACATGCTAAAAATTGGGCCGACAATTCTCAATATACGCTACATATTCAAAGCAGGCTGGCTCACTTCCATATTGAGTGTAGCCACGACGCTGTAGCGTCATTCTGTCGAATATGAACTTTGTTCATTAGTAGAATTGCTGAAATTGGGCCGGCATAACGACAGATTGTGTGTTATGATGAAAGGCACAAACGGTAACAGTAAGTTCGCGTTGGTTGAAAAAAACACCTGCAACTCACGGTTTCTCCCGTGGGTTGCTTTTTGTTTGCACCCTCCGTTGGAACAAACAGAATACCATCCTCTTTCTCATTGCCCAAAGGAGGCAAAAATACTATGGCTGAACGAATTCAAGGCACGGTTAAATGGTTCAATGGCGACAAAGGCTTCGGCTTTATCTCCCGCGAAGGCGGCGACGATGTCTTTGTCCATTTTTCCGCGATCAAAAGCAACGGCTTTCGCAATCT
Organism: Anaerolineales bacterium; assembly: GCA_034411635.1. Lineage (GTDB taxonomy): Bacteria > Chloroflexota > Anaerolineae > Anaerolineales > Villigracilaceae > UBA8950. The sequence goes on along the minus strand of DAOUML010000142.1, from coordinate 4,519 downwards.
GAGCGAAGGCCAACGGGTCGAGTTTGAAGTGGAAAAAGGCCCCAAAGGCTGGCAGGCCGTCAACGTCTCGACGCTGAGCTAAACCACAAAAAAAGACCTGGAATGGCTTGATGCCATTCCAGGTCTTTTTTTAACGACATGCGCCCGCTTTTTAGCGGGCGCAGCCACAGACCAACTCAGAGGGAGGAGAAAACTTTTAACAGGCAAAATAAGAAAACAGTCGCCTGCCTATAGCCATTAAATCGGCGCGTGATTCGGATTCGTGCCGCACCAAACGCAGGTGGGCTTATCAAACAGATTGCACTCTTTGGCATTTGAACAGCGACGCGCGGTAACACGCGGCGGGTCGGGCAAAAAATCGTTCGGGTAAACGATTTCAGTTTCAAAGGCAACCTCGTGACCAACATGGTCACAGTAACGAACTTTGGTTACTTCCCATTTTTTCTCAGACATTTTAGTACCTCCAAAAGTTAAGTCTATTTTATTCGCGAACCTGATTTTGCCCAAGTGACAGGCGTCACAGATTTGGGTGACAATCTACCTTATTTGGATGACACTTGTCAAATTCAGGCCTGAAGATTACGGGCAAGAAAAACGCGCGGATTGGTTTCTGCCATCTGGCGGTAATCTTTTTCCCCCATATAGCCACGCACGTTCATACTGAAGGCGCGTTCAGATTTGTCTAACAAAACCATGTAACAATCAGAACCGTACAGAATTTTCTCACGCAACCTGGGGGTATTGAGCAAAACCTTAATCACGGACAGATATCGCTCCTCATGCGCCGTATAAGAAATATCGGCGTAGAGCGTATCATATTTTTTCATCAAATCAACAATCAATGAAAGCCACGAAAGCGGTTCTTCAGGCTGCTTGCCCTGTAAACGCATCTCAACCGCTTCGGGCGGCCAGTAATTTTTGAGATACTCAGCCCATTCTTCGCCGCCGCCAAAATGCGCCAGGCAAATTTTCAGTTTTGGAAATTTCTCAAAAACATATTCGTAATTGGCCGGATCGGTAAAATTACGCGCAAATTTGGCATTGCCCTTTTCTTCGAGTTTTTTCCCGGTTTTTGGGTGAACCCGCATTTCAGGCGTAATTTTGCCGCGCCAATAGACCCCACCCGGCGAACAGTGCGCAATAATCGGCAGGCCGTGCGCTTCGGCAAAAGCATACACCTCATCTAACCGCTCATCAAAAGGGTAATAACCCAACGGTGGGTACAGTTTAAAGCCGCCAAAGCCCAGGTCGGTATATTTTTTTGCGAGTTCAAGCAGGTTGGGGCGGCGCGGGTCAATCGCCATAAAAGGAATCACCTCTTGCGGAAATTCCTGTTTAATGGCGGCCATTTGCTCCAATTGTTCAAGATACCCCTGCTCGGCGCGCCCGGCTTCCATGTAATCCATATCCATCGTCAGCAGGCCGAAGCGCGTCTCGGGCGGGTAAAACCCCATCATCCCCAGCAAAATACCACGTTGCGACGTGTGAACTGCCGCATCTGAAAAAACAGCAATCCGTTTTAATGACTCTTTGCGCGTAAGGCGGGCAAGAAAAATTAGCAACCAACGCAAAACAAAGCGCCAAGACGAATTTTTGAACAGCCGAACCAACCCCAATGGCAGATATTTTTCCGGCACATGCCGAATGGTGAAAATATGCGTGTGGATGTTGTAAATGGTAATCGGCTTCATAACGCGCTCCCTTCTGGGTAAATACACTATAGCGCAATCACAGAAGATATGCAAGCCCAGGCGCGGCAATTCCAAAAAACAGAATAACGCCAGGTTTTACTTCCGTTCGTAACCCCGATACCAGGCCACAGTCTCGCGGATAGCCTCCCGAAGCGGCGTCGCCTGCATCGCAAACGTTTGCTCAAAGCGGCTTGAATCGACCACAAACGGCTGCTCGAACTCGTACATCATCTCAACTGATTCTTTGGCCTCGGGAACAAACAACCCACCCAGCATCATCATAAACTTGCCCATCGCGCTCATTTTGGGTTCAACCCCGGCGGCTTCGGCAAGCATCATCACCATCTCGCGCTGGGTAATGCGCGGATTATCGTTCGGCACATGCCAGGCCTGCCCGTCCGCCTCGTCACGCTCGCCCAAAAGCACCAGGGCCTTGCCGAAGTCTTTAACATAAGTGAACGTATGCGGCAGGTCGATGTTTCCAATCAGGCTGGCCGCTTTGCCCTGCAACAAAGGTAGAATGGCGCGCGCGCCCATCGTCGAATTCAATCCCCACGGACCAAAAAAGTCCGAGCCGCGCCCGGCGGTTACGCGCATCTTGCCCGCCTCATGCGCCGCAAAGGCTGCTTTACTCATCTCGCCGCGCGTGCGTCCCTTGCGGGTCTGGGCATTATAGGGCATCGACTCATTCATCGGCGCGCCGTTCGTCTCGCCGTACATATACAGGTTTTCGACCAAAACCAGTTTCGCGCCAGAACCGGTCAGCCCCGAGAGAATGGCATCTTGCAGAGCCGGAAATTTTTCAGGCCACTGGGTATAGGCCGGCTGCGCCGACTGGTAGACCACCGCCGCGCCTTTGGTTACATCCCGTACCTGGGCCACATCGTACAAATCGGCGGCAACCACATCAACCCCATCTGGGGCTTCGTCCAGTTTCCCGAAACGGTTCACCATACGCACTACTACGTTTCCACGCCCAAGCAATTCATCGGCAACGGCGCGCCCAACCGGCCCGGTTCCAAAAATAACGTGAAGTTCAGACATTTGATTTTCTCCTACCTTCTATAGAATAAAAGTTTGAACGATTAAATCCATCTCATAGGCATACAGCGCGTCGCCACTGGCCCCAAACCGGGGAATATTCCCGGCAATTTCGAGCGAAACCAGCCCATGCACCCGCGCCCAAATCAAAACGGCAACGGATAAGGACAGGACATCGGCCTCGCCCGCGTAGTTTTTCCACATCCCGAACGCTTGCTCATGCCCCGGCGTCACCTGCGGGAACGAATCGGACTTCAGCCTGCCCGCCGCGCGAATAGCCTCCACCACGCTGACAAGCGCCCCAAACGCCCGCGCCGCTGAGGGGAAAGTCTGCTCAAAGGGGGCCACATAGCCCGGAATCGGCGTCCCGAAAATGAGTTGATACCGCTCCGGGTAACTAATCGCCCATTGACGGTAAGCCCGCCCGGTAGCCCGCAGCCGCCCTTCCACATCTTCTACCAGGACAGAATCACGCGCCTCGTATTGGGCATCGCCAAACGACGTATAAGCCTCAATAATCAACGCAGTCACCAACGCATCGCGGTCAGGGAAGTAGTTGTAAATCGCTGGAGCCGTGATCTTCAATTCTCGCGCAATCGCCCGCAGATTCAGGGCCGATGCGCCACTGGCGGCAATCTGCTTCCAGGTAGTTTGCTTGATTGCTTCCTGTAGGTTTTGTTGTTCTTCTTTACGTGGTCGCGGGGACATGGCTCCTCCAATAAATAAACGGTGCATATTTTTAGTAAAAATATACACCGTTTATTTATCATTGTCAAGGCCAGCATCAGAAAACAACCAGTTGAAACCGTCCCAAAGGCTTCGTCGCGAGCGCTCAGCCGGGCGGTTCCTAAAAAGGGCATATTTCACGGCCAGAAACCCTTATGCTATAATACGCCTGTCATTCAACAAGGAGTCAAAATGAGAAAATTCAAACTTTTCACCCTGATTGTTTTACTATTTACCCTGATGGCCTTTTCAGTATCTGAAATCTCGCCTGTTGTCGCCAAAACCCCCGAACCAGCCCGACAGGTTCCGGGCCTGGGCAAAATGACCGATACTGAACTGCGCAATGCCTGGGTTAAACGCCGCGCCTGGTACGATGAACAATCTCAGGTCATTCGCGATTTCTACAAAACCGCCGAAGCCTTTGAAGCCTACATTGAAGTTATGCGCAAAAAAGGACGCGATGTTACGCCCCTCGAAGTAGCCGTGAGCAAATACTATACCGCCATTCAACGGGCCGAGGCTTCGCGGGTAGAGGCCAACCGTATCTTCACCAGCAATGCCGGCTTTAATGGCTATTATGCCGTCGTCGACCATGTTCTGGCAGGGCAAAGCATCATCGACGCCCATAACGCGCTCAAAAACGTGCATTTCATCATGTTTGATGCCACCCGCGAACTGCGCAAAGATTGGAACGCCTGGCAGCGCATAGGCTGGGGCGATTAAGCCAGATACGTTTGTGAAAAACTCTCTCTTTACCGGCATACTGTTGGCTTTTCTTTTTCTGATGCTAACCGCCTGCCAAAACAAACCTGAAGAACCCGCCGACCCGCAGGCATCCCTGCCACCGCCGCAGGTGCGGGTTGGCAAAATTCCAACTGCCACCGCCACAACAACCGCCACCCCCGAGCCAGAAGGCACGCCAACGCCCACAGCCACCGCAACGGTTCAAGTTCAGGTCCAGGTCTGGCCGACCCTTGATGCCGAAGCCTACTGGGCCGGCGAAATTGAAGCCCTCATTAGCAGAATCGAACGGCGGCTCAACTCGGTAGATACGCGCCTAA
>DAOUML010000141.1:0-37562 GCA_034411635.1 Anaerolineales bacterium | reverse complement strand
AAATTGCACTTTTGTAAGCGCAATTTGTAACCACGGGCATTATATATCAGGCTTTTCGTGAAGCAAGTTGTTTGCGCAAGGCGATCAGGGAATTTTTGAGTGGGCTAATGCGAAGCAATAACAGGATCAGCGTGATTGCGCTGTAGATTAAGGGCTGCTGAATATCCCCACTCAGGGCGAACAAATCGCCCTTCCGGGCCATGAAAAAGTGCGCCAGCACCAAAGGCGAAATGACATAAGCCAGGCGGTGCAGTCGCTTCCAATTGCGTCCGAGGCGTTTCATCCAATAATTGAATGAGGTGGCAGCCAGAGATACAAGCATGAGAAAGGCGATTGCCCCAATGATAATGTATGATTTTGTGCCAACATCACGCCAAATGGCCCATAGATCGAGGGCGTAATCGATCATCAAAAAAGTGCCAACGTGCAGCGCCGCGTATAGAAAACCATAATTCCCCAATGCTTTGCGCCGCAAGAGTGGTTCTTTCCAGCCGGAAATGGAGACCAGCGGCGAGCAGGCCAGCGAGAGCAGCAGGAAATTGATCGCATAAAGACCTGTGCGCTTTTCAAGGGCCTGAATGGGGTTGGCGGTCAGGTTATTGTTGAAAAAATCGAAGACCAGCAGGGCCAGTGGCAGCCAGCCTGCAACATGAACCAGAATTTGAAGCGGGGTATATTGGGCAGGTTTCACGTTCTTGCTTAATCTGCGTTTCGCAGCACTTCGTACACCTGCACGGGTTTTTCGCGCCCTCTTAGTGATACCGCCCCAATGCGGCGAGTCTGGTATTTGCTGACAATGGCGGCCATCGTGGCGGGACCAATTACCAGACGGTTGGGGCGGGCCAGTTCCTGCATTCGGAAGGAAACGTTGACGGTATCTCCCAGCGCGTTGAATTCCAGTCGCTCCTCGCTGCCGATATATCCAACCATTGCGGCGCCGGTGTGAATGGCAACCCCAATATCTACGTTAATATCATCCCCAAATTGGAGCGAATCGATTCTTTCGAGAATTTCAAGGCCGGCTTGCACGGCATGTTCTTCGGCCAGGATGTTGCGCGCGCCTGGTTTGCGGTCTTCAAAGATTGCCATGACCCCATCGCCCAGATATCGCACGCTGCCATGATGCCTGAATATGATGCTGGTGGCTTCTTTGTAATAGCGGTTGAGAATATCGGCAAAACGTTGCGTACCAATTTGTTCGGCCAGCGCGGTAGAACCGGCCATATCGCTGAATAAAATGCTCACCTTGGATTGCCGCAGGCCCGGCAGCGTGCCGGTGCGCTCGTAATCTTCAATCAATTCGTTGGCTTCTTCAGGGGGCACAAAGCGGGTGAGTAGTTTGCGCACATGTTCTTGCTGTTTGATTTTATCGAGCAATTCCATGCGCTGGATGGTGAGGGCGATCTGGTGGCTGATGGCAATCGCCAGTTGCAAATCGCGGCGGCTAAATGGACGGGTTCCAGGGCGCGATTTTGCAAAATACATCAGCCCCAACATCTCTTGTTCACCGCTCATCACCGGCACAAACATTGACGTTGGAGAGACTTCTGCCGACTGATGGTGAATGGCATTTCGGGCAGAATCGCCCGGTAATATTTTATCGATTTGTGAAAAATCTTTATGATGAATAATTTGGCAACTATCAATCGACATGGTGCGCTTCATCATTGCGCGCACTTCTTCCATGGCTTGTTCTATATCAACGATGATATTAAGGCGTTTGGAAACCTCATAAAGAAGAACAGCGTGTTCGTCCAACGATTCGAGCAATAATTCGCGGGTGAAGCGATGCGTGCCGCGCGGGTTGTGCGTGGCAGGCCGAATCTCGGTGTCGTCTGCAATATGAATAACCGCCTGCCCGATGCGAATAATATCATTCGATTGCAAATGAAATTTTCCGCTAATACGCTGACGATTAACATAGGTCCCGTTGGTACTGTTTAAATCGACAACGACAACCTGATGAATGGAAGTATCCAAAAACACTTCGGCGTGAACGCGCGACGCAGATACATCCTGCAAAACAATATCATTCTCTGAATGGCGTCCGATCCGAATTTTATCGTGATCTAATTCGACGATACGCGCATCAGTGTTGGGTTCACTGATGTTTAATCTCCACATATCCAGATTCCTTCAAATAAAAATATTTCTTTGAAAACGAGTAAATGCCTGCGAACATCGGTTCGCAGGGCGACACATTGTCTGCAAATGGGGTTTTATATTGCCTGAAAGCAAGTTATCAAACATCTTACTTCTAACGCGATGTGAAAGTCGCGCTACGGTAGGCAATTACGAAAACAATTGATAACGTCACGTTTCACCTGCGCCAGCGGCGCAGGCAAGGCTGATAGTCATAATTATAAGCGATGAAGTTTTGCGTAGGCAAACATTCAAAAGAATCTACATTCCTCGAACAGTTTTGAGCGCGTAAATGCTGCCTTTTGGCGTTTGCACCCCAAAAGGCAGGTTTATCACGCAATCACGCCCAACTTCTTGCCAACCGTCCTAAAGGCCTGCAAACCCTTATCCAAATCTTCGGTTTGGTGCGCGGCAGAAATCATCACCCGAATACGGGCTTTGCCCTGTGGCACAGTTGGGTAACCAATTGCCATGGCAAAAACGCCGGCATCAAACAATTCGCGGCTAAACTGCTGTGCCAGCGGCGCTTCACCGAGCATAACCGGGGTGATTGGCGTTTCGCTTACGCCGGTATCAAAGCCCAAATTCTTCATTTCAGCCTTGAAATAAGCGGCATTTGCCCATAATTTATCAACCAACTGAGTCGAATCTTCCAGCAGGTCGATGGCCGCCAGGCATGCCGCCGCATCAGGCACCGTTACCGCCGAAGAGAACAGGAAAGGCCTTCCACGCTGGCGCAGCCACTCAATGATGACCGCTTTGCCGGCCACCAGGCCGCCCACCACGCCAAAAGCCTTTGAGAGCGTGCCAACTTCCACATCCACCTTGCCGTGCAGGCCGAAATGATCCACAATGCCGCGTCCGCCCGTGCCAAGCACCCCTTCGCCGTGCGCGTCATCCACCATCAACAAGATGTCATACTTTTTGGCAACTTCATAAATAGCGGGCAGGGGCGCAATGTCACCGTCCATGCTGAAAACGCCGTCGGTAACGATTAGCGCGCGGCGATAGTTTGGCAGGTGGGCTTTGATTTGTTCCTCAAGCGATTTCACGTCATTATGTTCATAGGCGATAATCTTTGCCCCTGAAAGGCGGCAGCCATCAATGATACTGGCGTGGTTCAGCCGGTCAGAAAAAATCACATCTTCCTTGCTCACCAGAGCCGGGATGGTTGCCAAATTGGCCGTGAACCCGCTCTGGAAGGTGATAGCCGCCTCAACGCCCTTAAACTCTGCCAGGCGCTTCTCCAATTCGACATGCAGGCTCATCGTCCCCGCAATGGAGCGCACCGCCGCCGGGCCAACGCCCATCTCATCCACCGACTTGCGCGCCGCCGTTACAATATCGGGATGATTGGCCAGGCCGAGGTAATTGTTTGAGCAGAAGTTAAGCACCCTGCGCCCGTCCACCTTCAGCCACGCGCCCTGCGGCGATTCGATGGTGCGAATGTGGTTATACAACCCGGCTTCTTTCAGGGTTTCAAGTTCTTGCGTAACCCAATCGAGTTTCGACATGCGTTTCTCCTGAGAATGAATAGATTGAAAAGGCTCAACCTTCACATTATAGCCATTTCCGAAAAGATGATTGTCACCTTTTTTGCTGATATGTTTACTTATCCTTAACTGAAATTCTGATACAATAGCCCCCGGAGGGCCTTTATGGCCTTCTTTTGCGTGTCAGGCAGAGCCTGGCAATTTATCCATAAAGGCTTGATTATGACCTATAACTTACGCCTGTTCTGGCGCATGGCTGTCCGTTCTTTTTGGGGGACGAAAAACACCCACGGGCGACTCACCCCAAAGCGGCTTTTCTTCATCGTCCTGTTTTACTCCGTTTGGCCGCTTTGGACGCTCTTCACCTGGGCCTGTTTCCTGCTCGATGATTTGCTCTTTCCTGCCCATAAAACCCAACCGCTCGAAAAGCCGCTCTTCATCATCGGCAATTACCGTTCCGGGTCCACCTTTTTGCACCGTCTGCTCGCGCGTGATTCGCAAAGTTTCACCAGCCTGCGCACCTGGGAAATTTTCATCACCCCCACCATTACCCAACGAAAAATCTCACGCCTGGTTGGGCAAATCGACCGCTTTTTCGGTATGCCGCTCAAACGCCTGCTGCTCAGTATCGACCAGCGCGGGCTGGGGCAGGTTAAAATCCACCGCATCAGCCTCTTCCAACCCGAAGAAGACGAAAACATCCTGCTCCACATTTGGAGCACTTCATTTGTCGGCTTTCTATTTCCTTTTCTGGATGAAATGCCAGCCTACAACTTCTTCGACGAATCGCTGCCCCGCGAGGAGAAAGAACGCATCATGGGCTTTTACCGCTCTTGCGTTCAACGTCATCTGTACGTTGACGGTGGCAAAAGGCATTTTGTCTCGAAAAATCCGGCTTTTAGCGCCAAAATTGAAACCCTGGCCGAATTTTTTCCAGATGCGCGCATCCTCTACCTGGCGCGCAACCCGCTCGACATGCTGCCCTCAACCGTCTCCTGGCTGGGGTATGCCTGGCGGGTTTTCAGCACCCCGCTTGAACAATACCCCTATCGGTCACAAATTCTTCAGATGGCGCGTTACTGGTATACCCACCCACTTAAATATCTCGATACGCATCCATCCCCCAAACATCTGATTCTGAATTATGACCACCTGATAGGCGATCCTGAACGCATTATTCGCGGTATCTATCACCAATTTGGGTATCCTGAGCAAGAAAACCTCGAGCAAATTGTTAACCAGGCCGTTGCCGAAACCCGAAATTACAAAAGCGAGCATAATTACTCGTATGAAGCCATGGGCTTTTCACGCGAACAAATACGGGCTGAGTTTGAAGATATTTTTACGCGCTTTGGTTTTGAAACTGGTGAGCCGGTTCGCCCCCCGGCCCTGATTTTGGAACCGCCTGTTCCGGCCTCTGCCGATTAGGTCTGATTCGAAGGTTGCGTTGCCATATCATCGATCATCTTCAAGAAGGCATTCACCACTTGCGGGTCAAAGTGAAGCCCGGATTGTTCCTGAATGTAACGGATTACATCTGCTTCAGACATAGCCGGGCGGTAGGGCCTGTTGCTGGTCAGGGCATCGTAAACATCGACAATTGCGAAAATTCGAGCGGCAAATGGAATTTGCTCACCTTTCAGCCCAAGCGGATAGCCGCTGCCATCCCATTTTTCATGGTGGCTATATGGGATTTCGAGCGCCTGTTTCAAATATGGGATTTTAACCATCAATTCATAGGCGCGAATGGGGTGCTGGCGCATAAAGGCCCATTCTTCTTTGTTGAGCGGGCCGGGTTTGCGCAAGATGGAATCGGGGATGCCCATTTTGCCAATATCGTGCAACAATGCGCCGCGGCGAATATGGGTCAGGCGTTCGCCGCTGATGCCCATGCGCCGGGCAAGTTGCAAGGTTAGTTCAAGTACGCGTCGGCTGTGTCCCTCGGTTTCTTCGTCGCGCAGTTCAAGCGCCTGCGCCCAACCTTCAATGGTGGCATCGTAGGCAATCATCAGTTCGAGGTTGGAGCGTTGCAGGTCTTGATAAAGTTGGGTATTTTCCAGCGCAATGGCTGCCTGTCCTCCCAGCATTTCCAGAAAAGAAATCCATTCGGGGTTGGTTTTTAGTGGCGCTCGGCTAAAAACTTCCAGAACTCCTTTTACTTCACCCTTGGCAAGCATGGGGGCGCAGCCATAAACTATAAAATGTTCGGCATCAATCAAATAGTGGCGTTTGCTGCGCTGTATTTCAGCCGATAGATCGGCGATCACCAGGGTTTTGTGCGAGAGTGGCGACTCAGCCGGCAAATCTTCACCGATTCTGAAGCGGGTCTTGCTGATGTTTTCTCGATAAAAACCAACGCTGGCTTTGTGTTCCAGACTCATACTGCTGTGATTAAACGTAAGAATACAGGCTGCGTCAATTCCAAGTTGTTCGCGCGCTTTTTCCAAAATTACATTCAGGATAACAAGAATATCTGCGCTGGCATTAATGGTATTGTCGATTTGACGCAGGGCAAGAATATGCGCCAGGCGCGATTGGGTTTGTTCGAACAAACGCGCATTTTCAATGCTGATGGCGGCTGAAGCGGCAAAGGTGGTGAGCAATTGCAAATCGTTTTCAGTGAAAGCCGATGCGTGGGTAAAGTTATCCAGGCAAATCACGCCAATTGCTTTTCCTTTGATGATTAATGGGGCTGCGATGGCGCTTTGTATCTGTCGAACTTCTTCAAATTTTTCAAAGAATTTTTGGGCGGGTAATTTTTGAATATCAGGCACCAAAATTCCTTCTTTCTTCTGGTAAGCCTGGGCGCCGTAGCCCAGAGTATCGGGAATTGCCAGGTTGAGCAAGGCCGGGTCAAAATATCCCATTGCGCCAATCAAATGTAGAAAACCATCGTTGCCATGCAATAAAATAGTTCCGCGTTCCATTTCTGGAATTGCATTTTTGGCTGATTGAAAGATGGTGTTTAGCAGGCTGGGTAAATCAAGATTGCCCGATATGGCCTGGCTGGCCTGTACAATCGCCTGCATTTGATTGGCCCGGCTTTGTTCGGCGGCCAGCAATCCGGCGTTTTCAAATGCGATGGTCGATTGATTGGCAAGCGTCTCGAGCAATCGCTCATCGTATTCGCTAAAGCGATTTAATTTCTGGCTTTCGACGATGATGCATCCGATGGCCTGACCTTTGGAGATTAGGGGAACATACAGCCCAGATTTTATGCCTGGTTTTACTGCCAGGTAGTTGGGGTTCAGGCTTACATCGTTACAGCGAATGGTTTTTGCCTGGCGCATGGCCTGCCCGGTTAGACCAGTTTCCAGGTTAAATATCATTCTTTGTTGAGTATTTTGTATTTCTTCTTCCAATTCTGTTTTATCAGGTGGGATGCCGCACGCCAGCGGGTATATTTTTTCAGTGCCTTGTTCGCGAAGCCAAACTCCCGCATGCGACCAATCAAGATAGGTGTTTAGAATTTCAATGATCTTTTTGGCGATTTTTTCTGGCGATTTCAGGTCATTTAACGCCAGTCCGGCTTCATACAGGGCTTGTAGTTCGCGTTCCTGGTTTTTTCGCAAGTTAATGTCTTCTGTAATTGCCAGCAGGAAAGGTTCCATATCTGGCCCGGCTTCGATGTAGGAAAGTGTCAGGTTTACCCAGGTGCGCGAACCCTCTTTGCGGATATATTGTTTTTCGATGGTTGCATTGGGCGTTTGCTTTTTCTGCAATTCATCTCTGATTTGGTCGTTGGCTTGCAAATCTTCTGGCGCGGTAATCTCTTTGTAAGAACGGCCCAACAATTCCTGGCGCGAATAGCCGGTAATCTGGCAAAATTTTTCGTTGACATCCAGAAAATAGCCTTCAATGTTTGTGCGTGAAACGCCTACCGCGGCTTGTTCAAAAATGGCCCGGTATTGTTGTTCACTTTTTGAGAGCGATTGCTCAAATTTAATTTTTTCGGTAATATCACGGCAGGCAATAATAATGCCAGCAGGTTGGCCGACACTATCCATTACCATGGAGATGCGCGCATCAGATAGCACCGCCAGACCGTCTTTGCGCTTTTGGGAGAGCAGCCCGTTCCAATAACCGATGGCATTAATTTGACGTTGTATTTCAGATGCGTTTTGTCCCAGATATTGCGCGTTCGTGAGCGCATGCCAGTGCTTGCCAATCGTTTCTGATTCGCGCCATTGAAGAATTGTTTCAGCCGCAGGATTCCAACTTAAGATGTTAAACGCCAGGTCTGTTGAAATAATGGCGTCGGAAACGCTTTTCAGTAGCGCGGCCTGGTAATGGGTACGCTCTTCCGCGCGTCTTCGTTCGCTGATATCCAGAAGAACCCCGGAATACCCCAAAACTTTTCCATCAATATCCCGATTAATCCAGGTGCGGACTTCTACCCAGCGCGTTTCCCGCTCAGCGGTTAATATGCGGTATTCTTGTACAAAGTCAGAGACCTGCCGGCGCGCGTGGTGATTGATTTGGTCGACAACGTGCTGCAAGTCTTCGGGGTGAATAATTTGGCTATACAGAAGTCCGCGTTTTGTAAATTGCTCGCGCGAATAGCCGAACTGTGAAATATTTTCAGAAATAAATGTGAGCGGTAAATCGGGTAAAGGTTTCCACATGAGCGCAACGGCAGGGCTATGATTGATGATTTCCTGCAATTGCAGATGTTGTTGCCACAGGAAGAAAACTTCATCACGGGCTTTGCTGTGCTGGCTAATATCTTTTGCCACAACAATAGCGGCAGATTTTCCATGCCATTTTGTTTTGCTGGCATTTACCTCTACAATCAGCGCGTTTCTTTTTTTTGTGTAATGTTTCCATGATTCGGCATAGCGCGGGGAAGGCCCTGGGAAGGTAAGTTCGCGTTGCAAACGCTCAAGGTCTTGCGCATCACAAATGTTTTTCAGCGTTTGGTTTAAGAATTCTTCGCGGCTATATCCATATAGTTTGATGGCTGTTTGGTTAACGTCCAAAAAGGCCAGCGTTTTTGTGTCATAAATCCACATCGGTAGTGGATTGGTCTCAAAAAGCGGCCTGGGGATACGGGTTGCGAGGCGTTTGCGCCAGGGGTGTTGTCTAGGCAACGGGTCTCCTGAAGTATTATCTTTATTGTACAACACACGGCAAGGCATGAGGTTGGTTTTTTTGTTTTTTTTATCTGCAATTTCTGAAGAAGAAATTTTCAAGTCTCTTGGCTTTTTTTATGTTGCCCCTTTGTGAATGGATGATATGCCGTGCTTCAGTTTTCTCTTACCAAATTTTCCAGGCGTAGTAAAAATGGATTTTTGGCGTTATTTTGTTCCAGGAAACAAGTTTTTACTTGCGGGCTTAGCGCATCGGCGCAGGCATAAAAGGCTGATCCAAAATACAGGCGCGAGCGCATGAGTAAATAAGCATTCGCAAGCCATTCAGATTGTTGTTCTGCTGATGCGTTTTTTAGTTCGGTTGGTATATCAAACCCCGTAACCCAAATCAGGGCGTTGGACTGGTTGTTGACAACCATAATCTGCCGTATTCTTTCAAAGTGCCGCAAAGCGTTTGCTTGTAGGGGTTCATCGACTGGCGCGCCGCTCAGGTTTTTCAGGCGCAGGCTGATTATTTCTGGCTTTAGGCCAGAATCATATAGTTGTTGCAGGTAAAGCGCGTCTTCTTGATCTTCGGCCAATTCAGTTTGATTGCTTAACCCGCCAGCCATCAGGTATAAATTTATGCCGCGTGTTTTTAGGGTGTTTTCAGTTTGTTGAAATAAGGCCGCATAATGGCCGGCATTTGGGGTTGCGCCCCAGCCAGCGCGGGTATTGGCATTTGGATACAATTCAACTGCCAGCAGGTTGGGATATAGTTTTTTCAGGTGCTGGGTCAGAATAATGGTTAATTCCGGGTTTGGCCCCTGGGGTGTCATGGCCCACGAAGGCGGATTGGTAATTGAAATGGCAAGCGTAATTCCCTGGCTATTTGCCAGCCGCGCGGCGCGTCCAAACGCTGAATTACCTTCCCAGCGAATTGGGGTAGGCCAGTTGACTGCCCAATCAAAATCCAGGGCAACCCAATCCAGTTTATTTCCCGCGGCCCAGCGCAAGGATTCTTCAATTGTCGCGCTGTTGACATTGAGACGCAAACCATATCCAAAATAAGGCGTATCGGGTGTTCCTCGCGCCGCCAAAACCGGACGAGGAAATGCGACCAGTAAAAATATTAAGATACAAGTGAGTAAAGTTTTCTGTTTCATTGCAATTCCCTTTCACAAAGAATTGTCTGAACCCTTATCCTCCCAGCCTGCGCGCTCCAAAGGTTGCTGCTCAGGGCGCGCTTTTTCTTGCGCGGGAGGAATTAAGTTTTGTTGGAATTTTTTCAATAACGGGCGCAATGTATCCAACCGCCAATCAGGGTCGACGATTTTTTCAGGTATGGAGCAGGTGTTGGGTAGACATTTTTTCATGCAGGCCTCGAAGAAAAATATATTGCCCGTGGTCATAAATTGCGCGCGCATGCTCTTATACAAGCGCAAGTTGTGATCGGGACGCGTATCAGTGGCTTCTGTTTATGCTGCAAGATTTGTGCCAGAATTTCAGAAAAAAGTGAAAAGAAAATCTCTTGGTATTTTTACCGTTCTTCGTTATAATCAGCCTCATCTGGAGGAGTAAGCAGGCGAAAACCTGACAGAAACGGAAGTCTTGGCTGAAAACTTCCACAGGGCATCGCCGCTGAAGGTCGCCAGAAGTTAATTTGCTGAAGAAAACCGTTTGGGTGAGTAGAACAGCACGGGTGCGCCCGTTAGCGCGCAGGCTGGTGATGGCCGGCCATGAGTGCATCCTGAGCGCAGGCGAAGGGTGAATCGAGGTGGTACCGCGGAAGTCTTTGCGCTTTCGTCCTCTATGAGGATGAAGGCGTTTTTGTTTTCGGAAATTCGATATTCGAGTATTCGTTATTCGAATATCGAGCATCGAGTTATCGAATTTCGAGTTATCGAGTTATCGAGTATCGAATTATCAAGCACCAAACACCGAAGGAGTCACCCATGAGCACCTACGAACTACCCAAAACCTACGATTTCACAGAGACCGAGCACCGCATCTACGAAATGTGGGAAAAAGGCGGATATTTCCAACCTCGCAACGATCCCAACAAGCCCGATTTCGACCCGACGGTCAAACCGTTTGTCATCTCCATCCCGCCGCCCAATGTGACCGGCGAACTGCACACCGGCCATGCCATGTTCGTCAGCGTTGAAGATTTGATGATTCGCTACCACCGCATGAAAGGATACTCGACCCTGTGGGTTCCCGGCACCGACCACGCCGGAATCGCCACCCAATTAATGGTGGAACGCCAGTTAATGAAAGAAGGTACCAGCCGCGAAGCCGTTGGACGCGAGGAATTCCTGCGCCGCACCTGGGCCTGGAAAGACGAAAAAGGCGGCATGATTACCCGTCAGATTCGCCGCCTGGGCGCCTCCTGCGATTGGACGCGCGAACGTTTCACCCTCGACGAGGGCCTCAGCCGCGCCGTGCGCGAGGCTTTTGTGCGCCTGTACGAAAAAGGACTCATCTATCGCGGCCCGCGCCTGATTAACTGGAGTCCCGGCCTGAAAACCGCCGTCTCTGACCTGGAAGTGGAATACAGCGAAGAACCCGGCAAACTGTATTTCTTCAAATACATGCTGGCTGGTTCTGACGAGTACATCCCCGTCGCCACCACCCGCCCGGAGACGATTCTGGGCGATACGGCGGTGGCCGTCCACCCCGAAGATGAGCGCTACCAGCAGTTCATCGGCAAAAAGGTGCTTGTGCCCATGCTCGGACGCGAGATTCCGGTCATCGCCGATGAATACGTCGAACGCGAGTTCGGCACCGGCGCGCTCAAAATCACCCCCGGCCACGACCCCAACGACTACGAGATCGGTCACCGGCACGGGTTGGAAATCCTGTCCATGCTGGACAAAGAAGCCAAAGTCACGGAAGTCGGCGGCCCGTATGCAGGCCTCGACCGTTTCGAGTGCCGCAAAAAACTATGGGCCGACATGAAAGCCGCGGGTCTGGTCATCCGCGAGGAAGATTACACCCTGAAAGTGCCGCGCTCGCAGCGGGGCGGCGAAATTGTCGAGCCGATGGTCTCCGAGCAGTGGTTCGTGACCATCGAACCGCTGGCCGAAAAAGCCCGCGCCGCCGTGCGCGATGGCGACATCCGCATTGTGCCGGATTATTTCGAGAAGGTCTACTTCAACTGGCTTGAAAACATCCAGGATTGGTGCATCAGCCGTCAGTTGTGGTGGGGACACCGCATCCCGGTCTGGTACTGCGCCGAATGCGGCAAGCAAACCTGCTCCCGCGAAGACCCCTCGGCCTGCGCCCACTGCGGCTCGGGCAAAATCCAGCAAGACCCGGACGTGCTCGATACCTGGTTCTCCTCCGGCCTGTGGCCGTTCTCGACCCTCGGCTGGCCCGAAGAAACCCCCGATCTGGGCTACTTCTACCCGACCTCCTACATGGAAACCGGTGCCGACATCCTGTTCTTCTGGGTGGCGCGCATGATTATGAGCGGACTGGAGTTCACCGGCAAAGCGCCCTTCCACACCGTCTACCTGCATGGACTGATTCGCGACGAACACGGCAAGAAAATGTCGAAGACCACCGGCAACGTAATTGACCCGCTGATTGTCATGGACGAACTCGGCACCGACGCGCTGCGCTTCACCCTTCTGGTGGGTTCAACCCCCGGCCAGAACACCAACTTGAGCGTCAAAAAAGTGGAGTCGAATCGCAATTTTGCCAACAAACTCTGGAACGCCGGGCGCTTCGTCATCAACGCCATCACGACCATCAGTCCTGAAGAAAAAACAGACGCGGGCGCGGATTGGACTTTAGCCGACTCATGGATTTGGGCGCGCCTGCAAACTCTGGTGCGCGACGTGGAGCGGCTCTTCCAGTCCTTCCAGTACGGACAGGCCGGGCAAATGATTTACGATTTCATCTGGAGCGATTTTGCCGACTGGTATCTCGAAATTGCCAAAGGACAACTGGCCCAGGGCGGCGCGCGCGCCCGGCTGACCGCCGAAACCCTGCTGCGCGTCTTCGATATTTGCCTGCGCCTGCTGCACCCCTTCACCCCCTTCGTGACCGAAGAAATCTGGGGACACCTGCGCCGCGCCACGAGTCAATCGCCCCTCGCCGACCTGGTGAGCGACTGGCCCGAAGTGCTGATGATTGCCCGCTGGCCTGAATCCCGCCCCGAAGAAGGCTGGGAGACTGAAAAAATCGCCAACTTCACGCTCATGCAAGACGCCATTCGCGCCATCCGCAACCTGCGCTCAGAGAAAAATGTCAAGCCCGGTCTGAAACTACCCGCCATCCTCGTCGATTCGAGTGGCACGATGATGCAGGAAGCCCGCACCATTGCCGCGCTCTCGAATTTGGACGAATCACGACTCTCGATTCTCGACTCTCTAGACTCCAAACCCGCCGGACACGTGGCCCTGGTCGCCGGGCCGATTGAGATTTTCCTGCCCTTATCGGAAATGGTCGACCCCGCCGAGGAGCGCGCCCGTCTCGAAAAGGAACTGGCCGAAGCCGAATCGCACATCAAGCGACTGGAAACACTGCTCGCCAGCGACTTTGCCAACAAAGCACCGGCCCAACTTGTTCAAAAGGAACGCGACAAGCTGGCTGGCTATAAAGAAAGCGCCGAGAAAATCAAGGCGCAGTTGGGGTAATGCCACTCTGCCCGCTTCGGGCATTATAAAAAACAGAGACGCGCAGAAAGATTTACTTCGCCGCGTCTCTGTCTTTTTACCCTATTCAAGCTGGGGTCATGTTATAATATTTCAAAATTCAGCAACTGAATATTGAAATATAGGAGAAAAATTCATGACGAAAGCCAATTTGATCGCCCCGTATGGTGGCACGCTGGTTAATCTGGTGGTAGAAGGCGCAGAGCGCGAAGCCCTGCTTTCACAGGCGGCCAAATTACCCTCCCTCAAAATTTCCATGCGCGCCCTGTGTGATCTGGAACTGCTCGCCAGCGGCGGCTTTTCGCCCCTGACCACCTTCATGGGCAAAGCCGATTACGAGAGCGTTTTGCATAAAATGCGCCTGGCCAACGGAACCTTGTGGCCTCTGCCCATCACCCTCACCGCTGACCCCGCCGAATTGCCGACGGTGGGCGAATCGCTTGTCCTGCGCAATGCCAATAACGACATCATTGCCATTATGCAATTGGACGAGGTTTTCCACTGGGACGCCCAAACCGAAGCCAACCTGGCTTACGGCAGCAATGACCCCAAGCACCCGATGGTTTCGGAAATGGCGCGCTGGGGCAAGGTCTGCATTAGCGGGCCGCTCAAAGTGCTGAACATGCCCAAGTACCACGATTTCGTCGACCTGCGCCACACCCCGGCCCAGGTGCGGGAACAACTCGAAGCGATGGGCAACGAAAACGTGGTTGCCTTCCAGACCCGTAACCCGCTCCACCGCATCCACGAAGAACTGACCAAGCGCGCCGCTGCCGCTGTCAACGCTTCGCTGATCGTTCACCCGGTGGTCGGCATGACCAAACCCGGCGACGTTGACCACTACACCCGCACCCGCACCTACAAAGCCCTGGTCGAGAACTATTACGACAAGAACAGCACCCTGTTGAGCCTGCTGCCGCTGGCAATGCGCATGGCTGGCCCCAAGGAAGCCCTGTTGCACGCCATCATCCGCCGCAATCATGGCGCGAATCACTTCATCGTGGGGCGTGACCATGCCGGCCCTGGCAACGACAGCGCCGGTAAGCCCTTCTACGGCCCCTACGATGCCCAAACGATGATGACCGACCACGAAGCCGAACTCGGCGTCAAGATGGTCCCGTTTGAAATGCTGGTCTACCTGCCCGATGAAGACCGCTATGTCGAGCAGAAAGACATCCCGGCTGGCGCGCGCACCCTCAACATTTCCGGCACCCAGGTGCGTGACGATTATCTCGTCAAAGGAAAACTGCTGCCCGAGTGGTTCACCCGCCCCGAAACCGCCGAAATTCTGCGCCAGTCCTATCCGCCGCGCCACAAACAGGGATTCTGCCTGTGGTTCACCGGTTTGAGTGGATCGGGCAAAAGCGCCACTACCCAAATCCTGACTGAACTGATGCTCGAATATGGCCGCGAAGCCAGCGTGCTGGATGGCGACGTGGTCCGCACCCACCTGAGCAAAGGTCTCGGCTTCAGCAAGGAAGACCGTGACACCAACATTTTGCGTATCGGCTTTGTAGCCGGTGAAATCACCCGGCATGGCGGCGCGGTCATTTGCGCGGCCATCAGCCCCTATCGCTATGCGCGCAACGAAGCCCGCAAAATGGTCGGCGAGAATTTCATCATGGTTTACATGGACACCCCCGTCGAAGTCTGCGAACAGCGCGACGTGAAAGGCCTGTACGCCAAAGCCCGCCAGGCCATGCAGGACGGCAAACCGATGGGCTTTACCGGCGTCGATGACCCCTACGAACCGCCCATCGAACCCGAAATCACCCTGCAAGGCTCTGGCGTGACCCCCGAAGAAAACGCCCGCAAGGTTGTTGAATACTTGCTTGAACAGGGTTTCCTGCTCAAAGAGTAAGATCTCCGGTCCGCTCGCTGCCTTAACGAGGACGAGTGGACCGTTTTATGGCTTTTACCTTCCCTGCCCTAACGCCGGGGGATTAATCCCCCGGCTATTCATGCAAAGCCCGCTAAAGCGGACTGTAAACCCTTTGTCCCGTATCCCTTATTTCTCATTACTTCTCATCATCTCCCTCGCCGCCGGACTTGGGCTTTGGTACGCCACCCCCGCCGGACTTGGGCTGACGAATGATTCCGCCGCTTATATCGGTGGGGCGCGCTCGCTCCTGACTGGAAGCGGATACAGTGACATCTGGCTGGATAGCGAACTCGAAGCGATTACCCACTACCCACCGCTTTTATCGCTGACCCTGAGCGGAATCGGACTCCTCGGCCTCGATCCCTATCGCGGCGCGCGCCTGCTGCATATCCTGCTCTTTGCCGCCAGCACCGGCTTGATCGGTCTGCTGGGGTATCGGATGACCCAATCGAGGCTTGCCGGAATTGTTCTGGCCCTGCTATTTGCCACAAATGCCCAATTCCTGCAAATCCATGCCCAGGTCTTGAGCGAACCGCTTTTCCTCTTCCTTTCCCTGGCCTCCTTCCTGACCTTTTCCATTGCTTTCGAAAATCAATCTGCGCAAAAGAACAACGAACCGAATACCGCCGCCCTTCGACTGCGTTATCACCCCGCTCAGGGCTGGAAATTGAAAACTGACCACTGGTTACTGCTCACCGGCCTCCTGACCGCCCTGGCTTTCCTCACCCGTTACTCTGCCCTGGCGCTGATTGCCACATTTCTCGTTGCCATTTTTATTTTTCAACCCGATTGGCGCTCCCGTTTCATCAAAATTGCCTTTTTCCTGTCCGGGGTCGTCCCGCCGATTGCGGCCTGGTTTATTCGCAACAGCCTGGTAGCCGATTCGGCGACCAACCGTGTCATCCAGTACAATCCAATTCAAATCGCCAATGTGCGCACGGGGTTGTGGAATGTGGCTGATTTCTTGATCCCTGTGCAGGGTATGCAGGAATGGTTGTTCAGGTCGGGCGCGCTGAGCGCTTTCCTGATAACGACTGGTCTGGTTTTGTTCATCTGGCTGGCATATCAGGCGTATCGCTCATTTTTCACTGGCGCAACGGTTAATTCGCTGACATTTACCACCGCCCTGTATGTTTTCGGTTACCTGGGCGCGGTGCTCTTCTCGATGAGTTTCTTCGATGCCAGCACCAAATTCCAGCACCGCATCCTTTCGCCGTTGTATGTCTCGTGGATGATTTTGCTGGTTTATTTTTTACAAACCTTAAACACAAAGGACACGACACCTGCCCCACCTGCGCTGCACCAAACGCAGTGCGGTGCAAGTGTGGCGGGCGGTGCCAGGGAGGTCACAAAGGAAAGCCCCGTGTTTTTCCGTGTTTTCCGTGAAATCCGTGTACTGGTTTTAATCGTTTCCTTACTCATCCTCGCGCTTTCAACCTTCAACTTTCAACAATCCATCACCGAACTGCGCGAAATTGACGGCCTGGGCTATGCTTCCTGGCGTTGGCGGCAGGCCGAAGTTTTACAAATCATCAAAGAGTTGCCGCCAGAGATGGCAATTTACACCAATTCACCCCCGGCCATTTACCATGTCACCGGGCGCGCCAGCCGCGTTATTCCAACGCCCGTCAACCCGACCAGCCGGCAGCCGCGAGAAAATTATGAGCGTTCGTTGGCCGAAATGCGCGCAGAGTTGCTGGCCGGGCGGGCTGTTTTGGTATTATTTGATACATCTGGAATCGAAGATGCGTTTGGTGACGAAATCGCGTTACAATTCGACGGCCTGACCTTGCTTGTTAAGGCGCAAGGGCATGTGCTGTATGGAATACCATGATCGTGTTGTAGGGGCGCAGCAATGCTGCGCCCCTACAGGAGACATTTATGCCCAAAATTCAAGAAAAATTCGATTTGACCGGCCGCGTGGCGATTGTCACCGGTGGGATTGGCCTGCTCGGGGTGGAATTCTGCCGCACGCTGGCCGAGGCTGGGGCTGCCGTTGCGGTAGTCGATCTCAACGCTGAGAAGTGCGCCGCTGTCGCCGCCGACCTGGCCGGGGCTGGCTATAAAGCCCTGAGCGTTGCAACCGACATCACCAACCCGGAAGCGGTTAGCGCGATGGTCGAGAAAGTCGTCGCGGCGTTCGGGCGGGTGGATATTCTCGTCAACAGCGCTGCGCTCGATCCAAAATTTGACCCGGACGCTGTAAACAAAGGCATTGCGCCGGGCAAGTTCGAGGAGTACCCACTCGACCAGTGGAACGCCGCTCTGAACGTCAATCTGACGGGCACGTTCCTCGTCACCCAGGCGGTGGCAAAGCAAATGGTGGCGCAGGGCAAGAAGGGCAGTATCATCAACATCTGCTCGACCTACGGGCTGAACGGCCCCGACCAGCGCATTTACCGCAAGGCGGATGGCTCCCAGCCTGCGTTCAAGCCGGTTTACTACACCGTCACCAAAGCCGGGATTGTCGGTTTTACCAAGTACCTGGCCGCTTATTACATGGAAACCGAAATCCGCGTTAATATGCTTACGCCGGGCGGGGTGTATAACAATCACGATGAACTGTTCGCCAAAAACTATGCCGCCAAAACGATTTTGGGCCGCATGGCAAACATTGATGAAATGAACGGCGCTTTATTGTTTCTCGCTTCTGACGCTTCATCCTACATGACCGGAAATAACGTGGTTGTGGATGGCGGCTGGACGGCGTGGTAAAAAACGATATTCGATATTCGAGAATTCGGTAACGGATTTCGAGTATCGCGTAACGAATTTCGAATAACGAGTAACGAATGACTGAAGTCTTAGCACTCATCCCCGCGCGCGGCGGGTCGAAGGGAATTCCGCGCAAGAATATTCGTGATTTTTCGGGCTATCCGCTGATTGCCTGGAGCATTGCAGCGGCGAAGCAGTCTGAACTGGTGACACGCGTCATCGTCAGCACCGACGACGAGGAGATTGCCGCCGTTGCCCGTGCCTGGGGCGCGGAGACGCCTTTCCTGCGCCCGGCGGAGTTTGCCGAGGACAAGACGACTGATTTGCCGGTCTTTGTCCATGCGCTCGAATGGCTGGCGGAGAACGAGAATTATCGGCCTGATGTCGTCGTGCAGTTGCGGCCCACGTCGCCGATTCGGCCGGTCGGGTTGGTGGATGATGCGGTGCGAATCCTGCTCCAGAACGCTGATGCCGACTCGGTGCGGGGAGTCGTTCCAGCCGGGCAAAACCCGCATAAAATGTGGCGTCTGGCTGAGGGTCGGAATGGGCCGATGAGGAATCTGCTTGCAGTAGATGGAATCGAAGAACCGTATAATGCCCCCCGTCAGATTCTTCCCGATATCCATTGGCAAACGGGACATATCGATGCGATTCGCGCGTCTGTGATATTGAACGGCTCGATGAGCGGCAAAAATATTTACCCGATTTTGATCGACCCGGACTTTACGGTCGATTTGGACAACCTGCGCGATTGGGTGCGGGCTGAGTGGCTGGTGGCCTTCGGCGGGTTGACGATGGTTACGCCGGGACGCGCGCGCCGTCCGCTGCCGGAACGCGTCGAACTGCTGGTGCTCGATTTTGACGGCGTGGTGACGGATAACCGCGTGTGGGTCAGCGAGGAGGGCCGCGAGATGGTGGCCG
Source organism: Anaerolineales bacterium (assembly GCA_034411635.1). Lineage (GTDB taxonomy): Bacteria > Chloroflexota > Anaerolineae > Anaerolineales > Villigracilaceae > UBA8950. Next base: position 18,676 of record DAOUML010000141.1, on the reverse strand, counting down.
CCAACCGCAGCGACAGCCTGATTATGTCGAAAATGCGCGAGGCGGGAATTCCGGTGGTAATTTTGTCGTCGGAAGTCAACCCGGTGGTTTCGGCGCGGGCGAAGAAGATGCGCGTGGAGGCCCTTCAGGGAATTGGACTGGACGATAAGGCCGAGGTGTTGGCAAAATTGTTGGCTGAGCGCAAGATTGACCCGGCCAATGTGGTCTATGTTGGCAATGATATTAACGACCTGCCCTGTTTCGAGGTGGCCGGTTGGGCGGTGGCGGTGGCCGATGCCCTGCCGGAAGTGCTCCGCGCGGCGGATTATGTGACCCAAAAGCGTGGTGGGCATGGGGCGGTGAGGGAAGTTTGTGATTTGATATTGGCGAGATAATCTTTATGTATAGTGTTGCGTGGTGAGTGACGCAACACGCAACACTTCTGCAAGTATTAATTTCTAAATAAGGATAAAAAATGGCTAGAGAAATAAAACTCGGTAACAAATTGGTCGGTGATGGACATCCTGCGTATGTGATTGCCGAAATTGGGATTAACCACAACGGCGATTTGGAAATTGCCAAACAGATGGTGCGGGCCGCAGCCCACGCTGGCGCGGACGCGGTCAAGTTCCAGAAGCGCACGCCCGAAGTCTGCACTCCTCCCGAACAGCAAAAACAGATGCGCGAGACGCCCTGGGGTTATATCTCGTATCTCGATTACCGCTACAAGGTCGAGTTCGACAAGGAAGCCTACACCGAAATCGACACGCTGGCGCGTGAGTTGGGCGTCGATTGGCTGGTTTCGGTTTGGGATGAGCAGTCGGTTGATTTTATGGAGCAGTTCGAGACCCCGGCTTATAAAATCCCCTCCGCTTCACTGACTGACCATAACCTGCTGAAGCATGTGCGCAAAACGGGCAAGCCGATCATCGTCTCGACGGGCATGTCCACCATGGACGAGATTCATCACGGCATTGAGGCGGTTGGGCTGGACAATTTGCTGATTATGCACACCACCAGCGCCTACCCCTGCGACCCGGACGAACTCAACCTGCGCATGATTGAAACCTTGCGGGCTGAGTTCCCGAATACGCCGATTGGCTACTCCGGCCACGAGGTCGGACTCGTCCCTTCGGCGGTGGCGGTGGCCCTGGGTGCTTGCTCGGTGGAACGTCACTTTACCCTTGACCGGGCGATGTGGGGCAGCGACCAGGCCGCTTCGGTGGAACCGGGCGGATTCGAGAAACTGGTCAAATACATTCGCGTGACCGAGCAGGCCATGGGCGACGGCGTCAAGAAAGTTTACGAGAGTGAGATGTCGTCGTTGAAGAAACTGCGGCGGGTGCGGGTGAGCGAGTAGTAAAAATAGTAAATGGTAATTGGTAAATAGTCAGCCGCAACTGTTCATGCGCTATTTACCAATTACCAATCACTAATTACCAATTACCGATTATGCCTGTTCCCCAGCCCCTTTACCGCACCATCCGCCCGATTTACAAATATACCCAGGCTGTTCTGCGCTGGAAGCGGCTTTCGTTTGGCGATGCGCCGCCGATTTTTGGCAATGCCAAACCCAAAAGCGGTTCGCATTTGCTGACCCAGATTTTGGCCGGTTTCTGCCAGATTATGCCGTATGCCTACGTCGCCACCGAGCCGGTGCGGACGGTTAGGGCCGGCGGTGGACGGTTCAGCGAGCAGGAGACGCTTGTCCACCTTGAGCGGATTCCGCGCGGGGTGATTGGCTGGGGCTATGTCGACGCCAGTCCGCGCAATGTCTCGGTGCTTTGCCAGCCGGGGCGGGTCAACTACTTCATCTATCGCGATCCGCGTGATATGCTCATCTCGCACGTTTTCTATGCCACCGATATGCACGAAGGCCACGGAATGCACGAGTATTACCAGTCCCTGACCGATTTCGACGAGCGGCTGAAAGTTGCCATCACTGGCATCGACTTCGAGGGCATGTTCATGGTCGATGTGCTTCAGCGCTATCAGGGCGTGTTTGCCTGGCTGGAGCAGCCATCGGTGATGTGCATCCGCTTTGAAGACTTGCTCAACCAGCGTGAAAAAGTGCTGAATGCCATGCTCGACGAAGTTGAGAAGACCGGCTACCTCATCCCGACTCCGCGTGAAGAATCGATTCGGATTTTGCTTCAAACCATCCAGCCCAAGAAATCAAAAACCTTTCGCTCTGGCAAAACCGGCGAATGGGCCAAATATTTCAAGGACGAGCACAAGTCGCTTTTTAAGGAAACTGCCGGAGATTTGCTGGTGCGCCTGGGGTACGAACGAGATAACGATTGGTAATCCTAACCCGGACAAGCCGGAAAAGAAAACCTTTAACCACGACGGCGACAACGGGGCACAACCCTGTAAAGAACACAGGCCAGGCGGAAAATCTTAAATGCTCTTGCGTCGTGTTCCGTCGTTGCCTTGCGCAACGCGTATTTTGTGGGGTCGTGGTAAATTCCTTGCCTTTTGCTTTCTTGCGGTAATTACTCTTCCGGCCTGGCGAAAATCATCCGCCCGGCGGCGGTTTGCAGCACTTTGGTCACAGTCACTTTTTTGTGTTCGCCCATAAACTTGCTGCCGCTCTCAACGACAACCATGGTGCCATCCTCCATGTAACCAACGCCCTGACTCGATTCCTTGCCTTCTTGAATCACTTGAATATTAAAGGTTTCACCCGGCAAAACCACCGATTTGACAGAGTTTGCCAGCTCATTAATGTTCAGGATAATTACTCCCTGCAATTCCGCCACCCGGTTCAGGTTGTAATCGTTGGTCAGAATTGGGCATTTCATCTGGCGGGCCAGGATGACCAGTTTATCATCCACCTCGCGCACGCCTTCCACATCCACATCGCTGAGGCGCACGGTTACGGCAGAAGTTTTTTGCAATTCTGAAATGACTTCCATGCCCCGCCGCCCGCGCTGACGGCGCAGCGCATCGGCAGAATCAGCAATATATTGCAATTCGTTTAGCACAAAGCGCGGGATGAGCAAAGTACCTGGCAGGAAGCCGGTTTTGGCAATATCGGCCACGCGCCCATCGATGATGACGCTGGTATCCAGCAAAATTGTGCGCGAGGGCGCGGTCCAACCGCCTGTAGCAGCGCTCTCGCCACTACGCCCCGAAATCGATCCCCAAACATTGAGCATGTCATTTTGGCGCATGACAAAAATGGCAACCCCAAAATAACTAAAGAGCAAAACTGCAAAAAAAGGCAAAACATCCCGAAACGGCGAAGGCAGCATGGAAAGCGGGAAGGTCAGCAAAGCCGCCACCACCAGCCCAAAGACCAGCCCAATCATCCCCGAAAAAAGCGATTCGGCAGAAACCCGATTGAGTAGGGCGCGAATGGCGCGAATCGGACGGGTGGTTAACCAGGGGGTCATCACCAGGCCAAATAACGCGCCAACCATCGAATATCCCAGGCCATAACTGATTATCTCCAATCCATTTTGGTCAGCGAACCAATACCCCCAATAGCCCCCCATTAAAAAACAGACAAACATTCCGACCATGCGGATGATAAACTCTGAACTCATTGAAATAACTCCTGTGAGAAAATAAAGAAGGCAACTGTTCAGTTGTTGCTGAACGGTTACAAAATAAATCCTATGAAATCATAGCATGAGGGCGCGATAACGTCAATTACAGACGGGTAGCATCTTTCACAATGCTAATACAGTCTGATTCTGTAATTGTCTACCGTAGCGCAACTTTCAAGTCGCGTTTAGGAGTAAGGCATTTGAGAATTTGCCTTCAGGCGACATCCCCCCATTCTGTGATGGTGTATCGCACCACGAACCAATATTCGTGGGCAGTTACGCGGGTATAATTCAGCATCTCTTAAAGGTAACTCGAGGAAAATATGGCCCTGGATCGTTTTGGACGCAAAATACACTACCTACGCATTTCCCTCACCGACCACTGCAACCTGCGCTGCATCTATTGCATGCCCGAAGACCAAACCTTCAGGCCCAACGCAGAATTAATGCAGGATGACGAAATCTTTCTCTTCACGCGCCTGTTTGCCCAACTCGGCTTCGACAAAATCCGCTTAACCGGCGGCGAACCGACCGTGCGCGCCAACATCGTCGAAATCGTGCGCGGCATTGCTTCCACCCCCGGCATTCGCAGCCTTTCGATGACCACCAACGGCATCCTGCTCAATCGTCTGGCCAAACCGCTGGCCGAAGCCGGATTGCAGCGCGTCAACGTCAGCATCGACACCCTCGACCCCGAAAAATTCAAACGTCTCACCCGCTGGGGCAAACTGGAACAGGTCTGGGAGGGTATCCTGGCTGCCGAAGCCGCCGGCATGAAACCTGTCAAACTCAACGCCGTCGTCGTCAAAGGCTACAACGAAGAAGATGTCATCGACCTGGCCGCCATCACCCTCAACCGGCCCTGGCAAATGCGCTTTATCGAAATGATGCCCTTCGGCGGTGTCACCGATGTACAAACCGGTCAGGTCATCACCGCCGCCCAAATTCAGGCCAAAATCGAAAGCGAATTCGGCCCGCTTGAAGCCGATAACCGCTACGACGGCGAAGCGCGCATCTTTCGCATTCGCGGCGCGCAGGGCGAAATCGGCTTTATCTCCTCCGTCACCGTCCCGTTTTGCTCGGCCTGCACCCGCGCCCGTCTCACCGCCGATGGCGTTCTGCGCATGTGCCTGCTGCGCGAAAAAGAAATCGACCTGCTCACCCCCCTGCGCAACGGCGCCAGCCTCGAAACGTTGCGCCAACTCATTCTGGATGGGGTCTGGAACAAACCCTGGGGACATGGCCTCGACGATGGCTATATCCCACTAAACCGGGCCATGAACGAAATCGGCGGATGACGCCCCGCATCGCTCGACCCGACGCCTGAATCCCATTAAACCGACCCATGCCTACCCCAAAAGCCATCTTCTACGACCTCGACGGAACCCTGCGCGAGAGCCAACCCTCCGGGCGTGACCTGTTCGTCCAACACGCCATCCATCTCGGCCTGCAAATCACCCCCGCCGACAAGTTGCGCTCGGCCCGTTGGGAACACGCCTACTGGGCCTCCTCCGACGAATTGCGCGCGGATATTGAACGCTTTGAACAAAAGGAAGGCGAGTTTTGGCGCAATTATTCCCTGCGTCAGTTGCGCGCCCTGGGTTGTGACGAAGAATGCGCCTGCGAATATGCCCCGCGTATCAGCGAATTTATGGAATCCAATTACACTTCCAACGACATACTGCTGGAGGGCGTCCCCGAAACCCTGGCCGCCTTGCAAACGAAAGGCTACACCCTGGCAGTGGTTTCCAATCGCAGCAAACCCTTTGAAGATTACCTGCGCGAAAAAGAAATCTGGCCCTATTTCAATTTTGCCCTGGCCGCCGGGCAAATCCAGGCCTGGAAACCCGCCCCAGAAATCTTCCTGCAAGCCGCCCAACGCGCCGGCGCGCAGCCGGGCGAAGCCGTCTATGTTGGCGATAATTACTACGCCGATATTATCGGCGCGCGCCGGGCCGGCCTGATTCCGATCCTGTATGACCCACGCGGCGTTTTCCCCGAAGTCGATTGCCCTATTATCCAAACCCACCACCAAATTTTTGGCCTGCTCGAAAGGATGTAAGTCATGCCCTGGGAACCCAAAGTCATGCGTACCGTTCGTTTTCGCAACGACCAGAGCGTTGGCGCCCTGGCCGGTTTGTTGGGCGCAATTGCCGAAGTCGGCGGCAGCGTTGGCGCCATCCAATTGCTGACCGAGACCTCCCTGCATGTCGTGCGCGATATTTCCATCTACGCCAATTCACCCGAACAGATGGAAAAAATCATCGAGGCCATGCGCCAGCACCCCAAAGTCAAAGTGCTGGACGTGCGCGACGAAGTGCTGGAGATGCACGTCAAAGGCAAAATCGCCATCCGCTCGCGCTACCCGATTACCTCCCTGCCCATTCTGCGACGCGTCTACACCCCGGGCGTGGCTGACGTGTGCCGCAAAATTGCCCAGGACCCCGGCCTGGCGCGCCTGTATACCTCCACCAGCCACATGGTTGCCATCGTGACTGACGGGACAGCCGTTTTAGGGTTGGGTGACATCGGCCCATTGGCCGGTATGCCGGTCATGGAGGGCAAAGCCATGCTGATGGAAAGCCTGGTGGGGCTTTCGGGCATTCCGATTTTGCTCAATACCAAAGATACCGAAGAAATCATTTGCACAATTGCCAATATCGCCCCAACCTTCGCCGCCATCCAACTGGAAGACATCTCGGCCCCGCGCTGTTTCGAGATTGAAGAACGCCTGCAAAAAATGCTCGACATCCCCGTCCTGCACGACGACCAGCATGGCACAGCCGTCGTTACCACCGCCGCGCTGATGGTTGCCTCCCGTCAAACCGGCGTTTCCTTATCAAATGCCAAAATCGGACAAATTGGACTGGGCGCCGCTGGATACGCCACCGCCAAAATGCTGATGCGACTGACCGGCAACCCGGTCTGGGGCGCGGATTTGAGCCAGGATGCCCTTGCGCGCCTCGCTCAGGCTGGCGGCAATCCTGCGACCCTTTCTGAAGTTATGGCGAATTGTGATATTGTCATCGCCACCACCGGCGCGCCAGGGCTGATTAAGCCCGAAATGGTGCGCAAAGGCCAAATTATCCTGGCACTTTCCAACCCGAATGCCGAAATCGAGCCGGAAGTTGCCCTGGCCCAGGGCGCCATTTTCGCCGCCGACGGTAAATCGGTCAACAATGTGCTTGGCTTCCCTGGCATTTTCCGCGGCGCAGTCGATGCCAATGCCCGCGAAATCACCTACGAAATGCTGCTCGCCGCCGCCAAAATCATCGCCGAGAAAACCACCGGCGCGGATCTGGTTCCCAATCCACTCGATAAAGAAGTCCACCAGGCCGTTGCCCGCGCAGTGGCCCAAAAAGCCATCGAGCAGGGCGTTGCCAGGGCCGATTATGTCCCATATACTGAAGATTAGGGTTTTTGATGATGCTGACTTTAATGTACTCTTTTTACGTTGTTGTCGTGCTGCTTTTGCTTGGCTATGCCATTTCCACCCGCCCGCCAGCCGGGCGTGGATACTGGGTTTTGCTCGTGTTTGTTTTGTTTGGCTTGTTTTACGATAACCTGATTGTGTCCATTGGGGCTTTGTTGGGGGCAGGCGACTTGCTGTATGCCCTCAGCGTAGGTCGCTTTGCCGGCCACGCCTTCGGGACGCCCCTGCTGACCATTTTTGCCTTTGGCGTTGCCCGCCACGCCGGGTTAGGGTGGGCGCAGGGCAAAACTGCCCATGCGCTGATTTGCTTGTTTACTACCCTTCTGATTGGGTTGGGTATTTATAGCGATCTGATTGTGCTGGAATTAAAGACGCGCGTAACAGCCGATATTTTGAGTTACGGTAATTTTTCGCCCGATAAATTACCACCCATTCCTCCTTTTGCCACCATTCTTGCCATGATTTTCATGGGCATTGCTGTTTGGCGTGTGAGCGGTTGGAAGTGGCTGGCGCTTGGCGCGCTGTTCATGTTCTTTGCTGGCGCTTTCGGCACAGGCGAACGGCTTTTTATCAGCAACCTGGGTGAAGTGGTGCTGGGCCTTTCTTGCGTTGCTTCAGCCAATCAGTTTTTCAAACGGGCATGAATCTTGATAAAAACTATGCCTGTTGCGTTTTGGTTGAAAAATAACGGTCTTTCAACCCCAGTAGCGGTTTTTCCAGCCAGTGAAATGTCAATGAGGCCGCCATTACAGATAAGACAAAGGTCAGTATTAAAATCAATGGTTTGGCCGCCTCAAACGAAATTCCCAACGCATCGTTAATGATTCTACTGGCGAACCAGGTCATCGCAAAGTGGTAAACATACAGGCCATAAGAAATCTTGCCCAGATAGCGTAAAACCGGCCACTCCAGCCAACTGACCCACATTTTCTCGCGCACCACGCAATAAATTAACAGTACGAAGGTGTAATTAATAAAAGTGTAACCCCAAATGTGGCGTAGACCATTGCCAAGCGGGTATTGATATCCGAGTGAGGAGACAAATTCCACCCCGCCGCGCAGGTAGGTTTCCATTCCCAGCCCGGCAGCAGGCAGCAGGAAAGCCATGCCTATCAATTGCCAGCGCGCTTTTGGAATTTCAAAGCGTGAGATATACGCCCCCATCGCAAATGCATCGATGTGCGAAAACGGCAGCACATAGACGCCCACCGCCGTATTGCTATAAAGAAGCGGAAAGCCTCCGCTATTGAACACAAACCCGGTTAGCGCGCGAAAGAGCGGCCCGGCAAAAATAGCCGCCAGCAAAACCGGCTTTAACCTGTTGCGCGGGGTCAGAAAAATAATCAGCGGCCAGAAAATGTAAAACTGCTCCTCAACCGAAAGCGACCAGAAATGAGTTAGAAAGCGTGATTCGACATAACCCGCGCTGGCGTGAAAAAAATTATACAGGTAGAGCAACGCGTAGGGCAGTTGCTCCTGGTAGAGCAACATATAATTCGGGCGATATTCAAGGGCGATAAAAATTGCCGTTACCCCCAGCATCAGCAAAAGATAAAAATAATACAGCGGAAAAATGCGCAGCAAACGCCGCCCGTAGAATTTATAGAAAAAATCACGCGGGCCGAGCGTTTCTTTCATTTTTAGCAGAATGTCGGTAATCAGGAAGCCAGAAAGCACAAAAAAAAGCAGGACGCCCGTCCAGCCAAACAGGAAATAATCGGTATGCACCAGCAAGACAAACAAAAAAGCGATGGCGCGCAGGCCATCCAGTCCAGGAATCAAACGAACCTCCATGATGACAAGATGATTGGGGCGCGAAATACTTTGGCAGGTTGAGTACACCGCCTGTCAGGTCTCATTTTTTTAACTCATAATGAAACGCACCCGGATAACCGCTCTATTTTACAGCAAATCTCAATATGGAAATGAGCCAGCCTGCTTTGAATACGTAGCGCATATTGAACATTGCTGAGAGAAAGAGGGTGCCTGGAGAACGATACCCGCGGGTATCATATATTTCGCATCTGTCAGGCCTATCGGGGGTAAAATAGAAGCCTTCGTATTTTTTTCTCAAAGAAACAAAGTCTATGGATCATAAAACCCTGCAAGTTCTCGAATACCCCAAAGTTCTTGACCGCCTGGCCGCTTATTGCGGATTTTCGGCCTCCAAATCGTTGGCGATTGCGCTTGAACCGGCCACCAGTCTGCTCGAAATCAGACAGCGCCAACAGGAAGTGACCGAGGCGCGCCGTTTGATTGTCACCAGTGACGCCACCATCGGTGGGGCGCATGATATTCGTCCCAAAGTAGATTTGGCCCGGCGTGGCGGCGTGTTGGATCCGGTCGATGTTCTGGATGTTAAATCGACCCTGATTGCTGCCCGCGAACTGAAAAAATACCTCGAAAAACGCGCCGGTGAACTCCCGCGCCTGGCCGACATTGCTACCGGACTGCCGACCCCCTCCGGGTTGGTCGATGCGATTTCGCGCACCGTCTCAGACCGGGGCGAGGTGTTAGACGGCGCTTCGCCCAAACTGGCATCCTTGCGCGGCGAAATTCGCGTGGCGCATGAACGTTTGATGAGCCGCCTGCAAAAGTACATCAGCGATTCTTCAACGGTTTCCATGCTGCAAGATGCGCTCATCACCCAGCGCGATGGGCGTTATGTGATTCCGTTGCGGGCTGAGTTCAAAGGGCGCATTAAGTCTATCGTCCATGATCAATCCTCTTCGGGGGCCACCTTGTTTGTCGAGCCGCTGGCAGTGGTTGAACTAAATAACAAGTGGCGCGAATTGCAACTGGCTGAACGCGATGAAATTCGACGCATTATGGCCGCCCTTAGCCTGCAAATCGCCGAACATGCCGATTCATTAATCTGGGGCGTGGAGGCCCTGGCCCTGCTTGATTTGGCCTTTGCTCGCGCCAAATACGCCGAGGACATTCGGGCCGCCGAGCCTCTCTTCGTTGAACGTTCAACGTTGAGCGTTCAACGGATCAACGCATCGCCGCTTGAAACGCCTCACTTTCAAACCCTAAATCTGGTTCACGCCCGTCACCCGTTGCTTGACCCCAAAACCGTTGTGCCGACTGATTTCACCATGCCGCCCGAAACCCGCGCGGTGATTATCACCGGCCCCAACACCGGCGGCAAGACGGTGGCCCTCAAAACGGTCGGTTTGCTGATTCTGATGGCGCAGGCTGGTATGCACATTCCGGCCCAGAGTGGTTCTTCGCTGAGCATTTTTGAATCGATTTGGGCTGATATTGGCGATGAGCAGTCGATAGAACAATCGTTAAGCACTTTTTCGGGCCATATTACCAATATCATCCGCATTTTGCAGGCGGCTGATGAACGTTCGCTGGTGATTTTGGATGAACTCGGCGCCGGCACCGACCCGCAAGAAGGCGCGGCCCTGGCGCGGGCAATTCTGGCCCATTTGATGGAACGCGGTATTACCACTCTGGTTACTACCCATCACCCCGAACTGAAGGCCTATGCTCATAGTATGCCGGGCATTATTAATGCCAGCGTGGAATTTGATGTGCGCACGTTGCGCCCAACCTATCAATTGACCATTGGTATTCCGGGGCGTTCCAATGCCATTGCCATTGCCCAGCGTTTGGGATTGCCTGAATCTATCCTTGAAGCGGCGCGTAACGAGGTGAACCCTGAATCTTTGCGCGCCGATAACATGCTTGATGATATCAAACGTCAGCGCAATCTTTCGCACAAAGAACGTCAAAAAGCCGAAAAAGCGCGCGCTGAAATTCACAAATTGCGCCGTGAGTTGGCCGAGCGACTGGAAAAAATTGAAGAAGAACGCCGCGAAGTGCTGGCCCAGGCGCGCGCTGAAGGTGAGTTGGAAGTTGAAATTTTGAAGCGCAACCTCGAATCGCTGAAACGGCAAATGAAAAAGGTGAAACAGCCGGTTGAGGCGTTGGCAAAAATTGAAGAAAAGTTGGAAGAAGCCGAGGAGAAGGTCGTTCAGCCCGTGGCGCGGAAAACGAGCCAGTCGGCCAACCTGCCTACTGGCTCGTTAAAACTTGGGGAGAAGGTCATCCTGCGCTCCCTGGGTTCGCAAGGCGTGATTATTGCGTTGGGCGAAAGCGAAGCCGAGGTGCAAGTGGGCAGTTTGCGGGTGAGGGCGAAACTGGCTGATATTCAGCGCAAATCAGATGATGAAGAAAGCGTTGAAAATCCAACATTGAAGGTTAAGAAATCTCCAAAAGGTTCGGCGTCGAACCGTATCGATTCAAATCTTCGGCAAGGCTCCGGGCAGGCATTAAACCTTCAATCTGGCCCAGGCATGGAACTGGACTTGCGCGGGATGATGGCCGAGGACGCTCTGGCGCGTTTGGACGATTATCTGGACCGCGCCTATCTCTCAGGGATGCCGTTTGTGCGCATTATTCACGGTAAGGGGACGGGTAAACTTCGTCAGGAAGTGCGCGCCGCGCTCAGAAACCATCCTCAGGTGGCAACCTTTGAGATTGGCCTCGAAACCGAAGGCGGCGATGGCGTGACCGTGGCAAAAATGGTTAAAGATTGATTGACAAGTTGCCAGTTTTTTGTTTTCAAGACAAAGCCGCGGCGATAGATTCGGCTTCTTCAACGAGATCAAGCCCTTCGGGGAGCGTGAACGTTTCGCTAACCCGCAAGGTTAGATTGGCCGCCGATTGGCGAACGGCTTCGGGGAGAGTCAAATCTTCCATCACCATTTTAAGCAGGTCATACGCGCTGGGGGTGCGGATGACTTGTCCGCGTTGCTGGTAGTAAGCGCGGATGACCACCCCTGCCGCCCGGCGGGCGCGCACTCGCGCCTGGCCTTCGTTCTTGCGTTGGCGGGCGGCCAGGGCCATTTCGATTTCACGCTGGTATTCGTTTTTCCAGTTTTCCATAGGTTGATTATACTGTTTCTATTTCAGATATAATCAGTGCCAATCCACAAAAAAGGAGCCTTTCGATGAAATTACGTTTGCTTTTATCCATTTTTGTCCTTGTATTTTTTACTCAGGCCTGCGGAATGCAGGATATTCTGCCCGCTCAACAAGTTCCCACGCCCGAAACGATTGTGGTTGAGCCGGAATGCCCCGAACTGCCAGCCGTTATCGATTTGGCGAGCGCCTGCCCTGGCCCCGATGAGCCGTTTCAGATTGTTGGCTCTTTTGAGTATTCCAATAGTATCATCACCGATTATTATGACCAGCACGCTGTTGCGCTGATCGATATGTATGCCTTTATCACCCGCGATCAAGAGTGGGAAATTCCGATTGCTTCACAGACCCTGGGCTTTTTGGATATGAATCTCGACGAAATGGTCGGCAAGTATGTGCTGCAACTGCCCCAACGCCCAACCGCAATGCAGGCCGATGTGGACAATGACGCTCAGGAAGACCCCGGCGTGCAGGTTTTTGTGGTGGCTTACTGGCCGAACCTGACCGGCGGCCCCTACTCGCATGGCGACGACCGCTCGACGGGTTGGCCCGGCTACCTGACTTCTGCCCGCACCGATACCGACCGTCAGTACGAGGTGATTGGTGGCAAGTTGATTGTCTGGTCGCCCGATGAGAACCAGAAGTTCCCAACCGCTTTTGGCGAAGACGGCCTGCTCCTGACCGATGACGACCCGGTTGCCCCCATTCCTGCCGGATATACGATTGTTGATTTGGACAGCGAGCCTTTCCGCTTTTACAAGGAACCTGAGCCTGAATTGCCTTTGTATGAGCCAAAAGACGTTGCGATTAAGGATTTCGCCGAAGATTCTTATACCGAGGCCTTCGACCAGATGTTTGACTATGTGCGCATCAATTACGCTTTCAATGGTATCGAAGGCAAACAACCCGATTGGGATGCGCTCTATGCCGAGTTAAAGCCGCGCGTTGAGCAAGCCGAAAAGGACAAAAACCCGCAAGCCTTTTACGAAGCCCTGCGCGATTACACCTGGGCCTTTAAAGACGGGCACGTTGGGATGGATGGCGGCGATTACGCCAACCAGGATTTCTTCGAGCGCACCGCTGGCGGCTATGGGTTTGCCGTTCGCGAATTGGATGATGGCAGCGTGGCGGTCATTTTTGTGACCGAAGGCGGCCCTGCTCAGGCCGCCGGAATGCAGGTTGGCGCGGTTGTGACCGAATTTGGCGGCTTACCCGTTGCCGAGGCGATTGGCGCGGCCCAGCCATTTGTGATTTCCTCAAGCGATTTTGCCCACCGTTACCAGCAGCAGCGCTACTTCTTGCGCGCTGCCGTCGGTGTCGAGACAGAAGTCACCTTCCAGAACCCTGGGCAGGCGGCCAAAACTGTCAAACTCACGACCATTGAGGAGCGCGATTCTTTCTCGCGCACTTCGGTTTATTACAATGTCGATTTCGATAATATGCTGCCGGTGGAGTTCAAAATTATTCGCGAGGGCAATGTTGAAATTGGCTATGTCGAAATCAACAGCAACTACGACGATTTGGGCCTCATTGTCAAGTTGTTTGAGCGCGCCCTGCGCACCTTTGAATCCCGCCAGGTGGCTGGGGTGATTATCGATATGCGCTTCAATGGCGGCGGGGCCAACCTGGGCCTGGCCGGATTTTTGACCGAACTTGAAATTCCAATGGCGCAGATGGAATATTTTAGCGAACAGAGCGGCAAATTTGAGCCGCGCGGACTGCCCGGCAAGGTGGTTGCCAACCAAAACCAGTATCGTTTCGATAAAACCGTTTTGCTGGTGGGGCAAGCATGCGCCAGCGCCTGCGAACTCGAATCGTATGCCTTTAGCCAGGTTCCGGGCATGATTACCGTTGGCATGTATCCCACCGCTGGGGTCGAGGCCGAAGTGGCGCGTGGACAATTCCGCCTGCCCGAAGGATTCTCTCTGCAAGTGCCAACCGGACGCATGACTCTGCCCGATGGCTCGATTTTCCTCGAAGGGGTGGGCGTTCTGCCTACGGTGCGCGTTCCGCTTACCTTTGAAACCGTTTCGAGCGAAGAAGATGTCGTTTTGCAGTATGGCATCCGCGCTGTGTTGGAGCCGCATGGCGCTGGTCTCGCGCCTGCCCGGCAGCCCAAACTGCTCAGCCCGGCAGAGACCATGACCGCCCTCGAATCAGGTAAAGTCACTCAACTGGAAGAAAAAGCCCGCGAGCGATACGACGAAGCGTCGCTCGCCACAATGGACACCATCTTCCCATACACGATTGTTCTGGGTAAATCGGAGCCGTTGTTGTGGGCCTGGGGTTGGTGCGCGAGTGATGCTGAAACCCTGGATGAAAATTGGCAAAAGATTGAAGTGCTGTTTAATTTGAACGGTCAGGACCTTTCCCTCGATCAGTTTGCCAGCCTCGATTATGCCCCTGGCGAAAATCTCTCTTGCCGGGCTTACTTTGTTCAGGTCACTGAGTTTGATGGCGGCGAGCATCATTTGCAAACGACGGTCACTTTTACCGGCCCCATTAATGATGGCTCAACCCGTTATCCGGCTGGAAAACAATTGTTTGATTACACCATATTTGTAAAACCATAAGGCAAAGATGCCAGCCAGCCAGCCCAACAAAACGCTTTCGGTCTGTGGTGAGCGGCTGAATTATCCGCCCAGGTATCCGTGCGCTTTGTATCGCGGGCAACGCGTCTATTTTTGCAAGAAAGCCTGTCTGAAAGCCTTTGAACAAGATAAGGAGCGTTTCATGGCAGGCGAAATTCCACACCCGCAGGAAGAAGACGAAGGGCAGACCTGATGTTTTCAAAAAAAACAATCTATCAAAGACTGCTGCCAATTGCGCTGTTTATGCTTTTGGCTGGTTGTGGAGAATTGCCTTTTGGCCTCGATTTTTCCCCCGCCCAGCCTGAGATTCAACCAGCAACCTTCACGCCCCGGCCTGTTTACACCATTACCCCGGCGGCCAGTCTGGTGCCAACCATCACCCCCAGCATTACCCCAACCATTACCCCGCTGCCCACCCTGCGTTCTCCATATCCGGTTGGCCCTGGAACCCCCCTGCCCGACGCTGGTTTTCCGCGCATTGGCGTCAGCAACACCAACTGGCTGACTCGCGTTTTCAACTATAGCAAAAATCCGCGCCGGGCCATCCTGATTACGCCTGATGAACAAAAAATATTGCTGGCAAACGCCGAAAGCCTGAGCCTCTACGCGGTTAGCGGCGAACTTATCGCCGATTGGCCTGAAATTCAAATGGCAGATGTACAATGCGATTCTTGTTTGGCAGTCAACCACGATGCCAGCCGCTTTGCCGTTGCCCTGCGCGAAAAGGGACAGTGGTTTATCAAAGTCTACGCCATTGATTCCAATCAACTCTCCCTGTTGCGTTCCATCCCTGCGCCCGAAGCCATTGCTCTCGATACCAATCCGGTTCAGGTAGCGCTCGCGCCTTTCGATGAACTTTTGGCCTATCGCTTTGGCAAACAACCGCTCACCCTGATCAACTATTTCAGCGCGGAAAGCCTCCTGGAATACAACGGCCCCAGCCAATCGATTGCAATTTCAGCAGGCGGGCAATACCTGATCGCCCGCCGCGAGCGTGACCTGATTTACTGGGACATCTACAATCTGGCCGCCGCAACGCGCACCCTCAGCCTGGGCAGTCCTAACGCGGCCTTTCTCTTCTCGCGTGGCGGCGAATACGCGGTTGTTTTTGCCGGCAGCAAAATTCGCTTTTACTATACCTTCCCGCTCAGGCTGGCTGGCGAAGTTGACATTCCGCAAGCGCGCGGAAGGCAAGTCGACTGGCAAGTTGCAACCGAATCAGACGAATCCTTCATCTACGCCACCGGCCTGTATTGGGATGACGCTGCCGAAACCTACCAGGCCATTCAGGGACGCTGGGAATTTTGGGCGCGCGAAACCCTTTCGATAACCGTCGCCCCCACCAACCAAACCGACGCATTCGATGCCTTGTGGGGGCTTAACTTCCCATCCTCTGAATCAACCTCGCTCGAATCCCTTAACCTGCAAGACCTGCGCGCCGCGCGCTTCTTCAGCCCTGACTCCCTGTTTGTCAGCGCCCAAAACACAATCTGCTTCATCCGCCTCAACAGCGCCGAAACCGACTGCAAAACCTACGAAGCCGAACGCATTCATACCTCCGAAGGCCCCGTTTTTCGCGAAATTCAGGAAGATGGCAAAATCAGCCTGCTTAACCCGGTTGGCGAAATTCTCTTTGAAACCGGCTCCCAGCCCATTTACTGGGTTAATCGTAGCGGAGATTTTATCCTGCTCGACAATCGCGGCAGCACCACCGACTTGTACCGCAAAGGCCAGAGATTGCCCGTTGAATCGGCTCCCGGCATCTTCCAATCCGTATCTGAAAATCTCACCCACATCGCCTTTCTCACCCGTCAAGCCAACGGCGTGTCTTACATCACCCTGGTCGAAAAAGCCACCGGCAAAACCATCTTCCAAAAACGTGACACCCTGCTCGCTAACGTTCTCGAATTGACCGTCGATGGGCGTATTTTCTACCTGCGCGAAACATACAGCGGCGAAACAGTCGATGTCTGGATCATTGACCCCCAGAGCAGCGAAGCCCAACCCCTGTTTCAAGTCGAAATCGCCGCGCCCATCACCGCCTTTACGCTTGCCCCCACCAACCTGGCCGCGCTTGGCATGCAAGATGGCTCCATTCTGCTTCTCGCGCTCGACAGCCTGATTTACGAAACCTACCAGGCCCTGCAAACCCCGGTCACCGCCCTGGCCTTTAGCCCTGATGGACGTTACCTTGCCGTTACAGGCCGCGAATTGCTCTCCGTTTTCGCCGTTCTGCCGCGATGAAGCGTGACCTGTATTTTGCCTCGCCCTACCTCAATGCCGCCGGTTCGCTCGGCCTCAACCCCGCCCGTTACCTGCGCAATGAAAACCACCTGTCACTGGGCGCATTTATCACCAACCCACTTAGTATGCGCCCGCGCCAACCGGCCCATCAGCCCGCGTTGGTCGACTATCCGGGCGGATTCCTGCTCCATAGCGGATTGCCCAACCCCGGCCTCGATGCCGCCCTCAAACGTTATGCCCGCAAGTGGCGCGACTCCCCTCTGCCTGTCATCCCGCACCTGATGGCCGACCGGCCCGAAGAGACCGCTCGCATGACTCGCCGTCTCGAGAATATCGAAAATATCCTGGCCCTTGAATTCGGCTTCGCCCCCGGCCTGTCCGACGATATTCTGTATTACGCCCTTGAAATGTCGCTCGGCGAATTGCCCATCCTCGTCAACCTGCCGCACGAGCAAGTTTTGAGCCTCGGCCCGCGCCTTGTTCAGGCTGGCGCTGCCGCCATCAGTCTGGCTGCCCCACGCGGCGCGCTCCTCCAAAACGGCAAACTCACCAGTGGACGCATCTACGGCCCCGCCAACTTGCCGCGCAGCCTTGAAATTGTCTACGCGGCGGCGCGATTGGGCATACCGGTGATCGGCGCGGGCGGCTTGTATTCGCTCGACGACGCCCAGGCCATGCTCCAGGCTGGCGCGTTCGCCGTCCAGTTTGATACTGCCCTATGGCTGCCGACCCAGATTCTTAATTCATCCCCAAAGACCCACGCATGACTCAAATTCGCACCGTTTTCATGGGCTCGCCCGATTTTGCCGTCCCGACTTTGCGCGCCCTGGCCGCCGACCCGGCCTATCACCTGCTCGGCGTCGTCACCCAACCCGACCGCCCCGCCGGGCGCGGCAACAAACTGACGCCGCCGCCTGTCAAAATTGCGGCGGATGAACTCGGCATTGCCGCCATCCAGCCCGAAAAACTGCGCCAGCCCGATGCAATCACCCAACTCCAGGCCTGGAATCCTGACCTGATCGTGGTCGCCGCCTTCGGTCAAATTTTGCGTCCCGATGTTTTGAATCTGCCCAAATTCGGCTGCGTCAATGTCCACGCTTCGCTCTTGCCCAGGTGGCGCGGCGCGGCCCCCATTCAGGCTGCCATTCTGGCCGGCGATTCCGAAACCGGCATTACCATTATGCAAATGGACCCCGGCATAGATACCGGCCCGATGATCTCCCAAAAAGCCATCCCAATTCTTCCAACCGACACAGGCGGTTCGCTTTTCGAGAAACTGGCCGCGCTGGGCGGCGAACTGTTGCTCGAAACCCTGCCCCGTTACCTCAGCGGTGAACTACATCCCCAGCCCCAATCTGCCCTGAGTCTGTCGCAGGGAGCGACCTACGCCCCCATGCTCAAAAAAGAAGACGGCCTGCTCGATTTCACCCGCCCCGCCGCCGAATTGGAGCGCAAAATTCGCGCCTTGCAACCCTGGCCGGGCGCATTTGTGGCCTGGCAGGGCGCGGCGCTCAAAATCCAAAGAGCGCATCTGAGAATCGGCAGCGCAGAATCAGGCCAGCGGTTGATTGTCGATGATTGCCCAGCCATCGGAACCGCCGATGGAATCCTGGTTTTCGACGAACTCCAGCCCCCCGGCAAAAAGCCCATGTCCGGCAAAGATTTTTTATTGGGCGGGCGAATCTGGTAGTTCAGGAATTTTTCGTATAATGCCTCCCGTAGCGCGACTTGAAAGTCGCGGTTAGGAGTAAGACAGTGAGAATTTGCTTTTAGGCGACATAAACCCCCATTCGGGGACGATGTGTCGCCCTACGAATATCGGTTCGTAGGCAGTTACGATCTTTTAGGTTTTTATCCGTGTTGATCCGTCAATCCGTGTTATCCGTGTACAAAAATTGAGCCAATCTGCAAGCGTTTTGTCTGTAAGGTTTCCCACAAAT
>DAOUML010000140.1:0-33134 GCA_034411635.1 Anaerolineales bacterium | reverse complement strand
GGCCGGGGTGAGGGGCTATTGGACGACTGTAAGAAAGCCCTGTACTCATTAATGTAAGCGCTTACGCAAAACATGGTTCGGTGATAGAATCGCGGCCATGTCTATCTTACAGGCCGTCATTCGCAAAAACCTTCGCTACAACATTGGCATCAGTCTCACCGATGCCGCTTTTTTTGGCATAGGCTGGGGATTTAGTTCTTTTGGCACCATCCTGCCCCTGTTTGTCAGCGGAATGACCGAATCGGCCATTCTGATTGGGCTGATACCGGCCATTCGCGCCGTTGGCTGGCAACTGCCGCAGTTGTTTAACGCCAATCAAGTAGCGCGGCTGCGCCAGTACAAGCCGCTCGTTTTGCTGATGACCATTCACGAGCGCATTCCCTACCTCGGCCTGGCCCTAACTGCCTGGATGCTACCCACCCTCGGGCCAAAGATCACGCTGCCCATCGTCTTCATCCTGCTCATCTGGACCGGGCTCGGGTCTGGTTTCACCGCCAACCCCTGGCAAAATATGATCGCCAAAATCATTCCAGCCGAAAATCGAGGCACATTTCTGGGCGCCCAAGCCGCCGTCGCCAACATCATGATTGCCAGCACCGCCATCCTGGCTGGCTACATGCTTGGCTGGTTCGAGTCGCCCTTTAACTTTGTCATCCTCTTCCTGATCGCCAGCCTCGCCTACGGCATCTCTATGGCCGCCCTCGGCCTCACCCGCGAACCGGTAGACGAAGAAAAAGAATTGCCCGCAATTACCCATTCGCCTTTTGCCGGCATGGGTGAAATTCTCAAAAAAGACCGCAACTTCGTCTGGTATCTAATTTTCCGCATCGTTTATCAATTTGCCACAATGGGCTTTGCCTTTTACATCGTTTATGGCCTGCGCCGCTTCGAAATGGACGGTATAACCGCCGGACTACTAACCGCCGCCCTCACCGTTACCCAAACCGTGGCCAACGTCGTCATGGGCTGGCTGGCTGACCGCTGGGGACATCGAAAAATACTCATCGTGGGCATGCTCATGGTTTCGCTCAGTTCCCTGCTGGCCTGGGTCGCGCCTGAGTTATCCTGGCTCTACCCTGTTTTCATCTTCTCTGGTCTCGCAAACGTCGCCTACTGGACAATTGGCATGGCCATGACAGTCGAATTTGGCGAAGAGACCCAACGCCCGGTCTATATCGGCATGTCGAACACCCTGATTGCCCCGGCCACCATCCTGGCCCCGCTGCTGGGCGGCTTCATCGTAGATGCCGCCGGGTTCCAAACCACCTTCATCATATCGATCATCGGCGGGCTGGTGGCAACGGCGATGTTGGTGTTTTTGATTAAAGACCCGAAGAAGGTAAAATAATGTTGTATGTCATTTCGAAGGAGTTGCGCAGCAACGACTGACACCTGCCCTGGCGGGTGGTGCCAGGGGAAATCTTCCTGGTCGCGCAAGGTTTCTAGCCTATGGGCACGATGTCGCTATCGCTCGAAATGACAATTGTATAAAAAAGTAACTGCCTACCGTAGCGCGACTTTCGAGTCGCGTTTGGAGCAAGGCATTTGAGAATTTGTTTTCAGGCGACATAAACCCCCATTCGGGGACGATGTGTCGCCCTACGCATATCAGTTCGCAGGCAATTACTAAAAAAGGCCCCTCATGACCCTCATTCAAGAAAAATCAAACCAAGCCTCGCAAATTCTCAAAGAAAAAGAAACCGACCTGTGGCTGACCTTCGTGCGCGAAACCAGCGGCGTGCGCGACCCGGTTCTGGATTTTATCCTCGGCCCCGGCGACCTGACCTGGGAAAGCGCCCTGATCTTCACCCGCGCCGGACGCAAAATTGCCATCGTTGGCCGTTACGAAGCCGAGGAAGTATCGCGCCTCGGTGTTTACGACGAAATTATCGCCTACGATACCGCCCTGAGCGGCGTGCTGCGCGAGACGCTAACCAAACTCCACCCCGCGCAAATCGCCGTTAATTACAGCCCCAACAACGTCCACGCTGATGGGTTGACGCATGCCATGTACCTGAAACTGATGGCCTACCTCGAAGGCACGCCCTACGCTGACAGGCTGACCAGCGCCGAAGCAATCATCTCCTCGCTGCGGGGGCGTAAAACCGTCGCCGAAGTGGCGAAAATCAAAAGGGCGGTTGAAATCACCGAGCAGATTTTCGCCGCCACGTTTGAGCATCTCCGGGTCGGGATGACGGAGCGAGAAGTGGCAGCCTTCATGCACGCCAAAATGGCGGAAGCAGGCGTCGGCTTTGCCTGGCCGCAGGGGTCAAATCCGGCCGTCAACAGCGGGCCAGATTCCGTTGTCGGTCATGCCGGGCCAACCGACATCCGCATTCAGCCGGGGCATTTGCTGCATTTCGATTTTGGGGTCAAATTCGAGGCGTATTGCTCTGACATCCAGCGCATGGCCTACGTCCTGCGCCCCGGCGAGACGGAGGCCCCCGCCGAGGTGCGGCGCGGATTTGAAACCGTGCGGGCGGCGGTGGAGGCCTGTCGCGCGGTGCTAAAACCAGGCGTGGCCGGCAAGGATGCCGACGCTGCAGCGCGTCAG
Organism: Anaerolineales bacterium; assembly: GCA_034411635.1. Classification (GTDB taxonomy): domain Bacteria; phylum Chloroflexota; class Anaerolineae; order Anaerolineales; family Villigracilaceae; genus UBA8950. The sequence goes on along the minus strand of DAOUML010000140.1, from coordinate 30,580 downwards.
ACCGTCACCGAAGCGAGCTACCCTGAATATATGTACGGAACCGGCCATCAGTTGGGGCGCGTGGCGCATGACGGCGGCGCGCTGCTCGGGCCGCTCTGGGAGAAATATGGCGACCAGCCCAACCAATTGGTTGAGGCAGGCAATGTCTACACCATCGAACCGGGGCTGGCCCTGGCGGGCTACGGCTACATCGGCCTGGAGGAGGATGTGCTGGTGACTGAATCCGGCGCGGAATACCTGGGGCGGCCGCAGCAAACCCTAATTTTGCTGAAACCCGCCTAGTCGCTACTCGGGGCGATTGCCAAACGATTCGTCCAGGTTGGTGTACATGGTTTCGGCGGCATAGGCCCGCTCGCTGACAGGATTCAAGCGGGCAGCCATGGCCGGCGTAATCAGCGGAATGGATGGGCGGCCATAGAAATACCGGTCATAAAGCCGGTTGGCCCCGGCTTCATCGCAGGCCCAGTCGAGGTGGGTATAGCGCGAAGCATCGAGCGGACGGGTGTAGCCCCGCAGGGTTTTGGCCTGCCAGACGCTGCAATAATGCTCAAAATAGGTCATCGCCAATTCGCGCAGGCTGCGGTAAACCGCTTCGCGAAAGCCCAAATTGACATAATTTGATTTGGCAAGCGCGCCCCAGCGCCCTTCGTACTGGTAGAGGGCGAGAACATGATCATCGTCTTCGCCAGGGTTGGGGGTCAGGTCAATCAACAGCGGACGATGCCCCAACCGCCAGAGCGCCAGCGCGGCCAGAAAACCGCCATCGAGACAGTGACACTGGCGGTCGAGCATTACATTCAGCGGCGAGCGGTTTCTTTCCTCGCCAATATAGGGCATGGAATCGAGAAATGTTTGAATGGCAAAAGGGGAATCAAGCGTCTGCCACAAGGCGCGTTCAGCCTCAGGCAATGAGTTTGCGAAGTTTGACAAAAAGTTCATACAGGCTCTCCGGGGAAAGAATGCCGTATTCTAGCATGGATGTTCCCCGGCATACGGGAAAAACATCCCGAAGGTTGGCTCGATTCATCTGACACAAATCACAAAAATTTCATTAAATTAATATGACTTTTTTCTGACGGGTATCACTGGTAAGCAGGCCACAGGGCGGCTATACTTATTGTGCGCTCTTTCACATTCTCACAAAAAGGATTCCCCATGCCCGAAGAAGATCCCCGTATTTTAGAACTCCGCTCGGTGCGCGCCAAAGCCCGCGCCGGTGGCGGACAAGACCGGATTGAAAAGCAACACGCCAAAGGAAAAGGCACGGCGCGCGAGCGTATCGACGCCCTGCTCGACCCCGGCACCTTCAACGAACTGGAACCCTTCATCACCAGCGACAACGACGAACTGGGCATGGCCCCCGAAAAATTCCTCGGCGATGGCGTCGTCAGCGGCTATGGACAAATCGAAGGCCGCCCGGTTTATGTCTACGCGCAGGATTTTACGGTCTATGGCGGCACGCTCTCCGAAATGCAGAGCCAAAAAATCTGCCGTGTAATGGATCTGGCCCTGCGCAACGGCGCGCCCGTCATCGGATTGATTGATTCAGGCGGCGCGCGCATTCAGGAGGGCATCAAAAGCCTGGGTGGATACGCTGAAATTTTCCGGCGCAATGCCCAGTATTCGGGCGTCATCCCACAAATCAGCGTCATGCTCGGCCCGTGCGCGGGCGGCGCGGCGTACTCGCCAGCCCTGCAAGATGTCATCATCATGGTCGAAAAACAGTCTTTCATGTTCCTGACCGGGCCAGAAGTCATCAAAGCCGTCACCGGCGAACAGGTAGACCCTGAATCGCTGGGCGGCGCAGAGATTCACATGTCGGTTAGCGGCACGGCCCATCTCGCCACCCGCAGCGAAGCCGATGCGATTGCCCTGGCGCGGCGCGTGGTCTCGTACTTCCCCTCCAACAACGTCGAAAATCCACCTTTCCGGCCAACCAGTGATGACCCGCAGCGCATGGACGATTTGCTCAATAGCATCGTCCCAATCGACCCCTCGAACTCATACTCAATGCACGAAGTCATCCAGACCATCGTGGATAAAGAGTCCTTCCTCGAAATTCAACCCGATTGGGCGCGCAACGCCGTCGTTGGCCTGGCGCGGCTGGGCGGCCAAAGCGTAGGGATTGTGGCCCAGGAACCTTCGGTCATGGCTGGCGTGATCGACATCGACGCCGCCGACAAGATGACCCGCTTCGTGCGCATGTGCGATTGCTTCAACATTCCGCTCGTCACCTTCGTCGATTCGCCCGGTTTCCTGCCCGGCGTCTCGCAGGAGCATGGCGGCATCATCCGCCACGGCGCGAAATTGCTCTACGCCTACTCCGAGGCGACTGTCCCGAAGGCAACCGTCATCACCCGCAAGGCGTATGGCGGCGCGTATGTGGTCATGTCGAGCAAATACCTCGGCACCGACATCACCTACGCCTGGCCGAGCGCCGAAATCGCCGTCATGGGCGCGGAGGGCGCGGCCAACATTTTATATCGCAAGCAAATCGAGAACGCCGAAAACCCCGCCGAAAAACGCAAGGAAATGGCCGCCCTGTACCGCGAAAAATTCGGCAATCCGTACTACGCCGCCGGGGCCGGTTACATCGACGACATCATCGAGCCGCGCGAAACCCGCGCAAAACTCATCGCCGCCCTCTCAGCCCTGCGCGATAAATACGCCCCCGCCCCACCGCGCAAGCATGGGAATATTCCGGTATGAACGAACTCTTTTCCCAATCTCTCTGGATTACCCTGATCGGCATGGGCCTGACCTTTGGCGCGCTGGCCTTGTTTTGGGGCATGATGTGGGCGATTACGGCAATGCCGGTGAAGGAAGAAACAATCGCGCGGGATAACATCCCGCCCCACGACCAAGACCAAAAAGCCAAAGCCGCCGCCATCGCCGTCGCCGTTGCCCTGGCCGAACAGGAACAACAGCAAACCGCCTACTTCCCCATGCCCGAAACGGCCTTTGTCAGCGCCTGGCAATTGGGCATGCGCACCCGCCAGATGTACCAGAAGGGTAGTAAATCAAAATGAAATACACAGTCAAAATTGCGGATACCACCTACGAAGTCGAAATTGACGATTTAAATCGACGCCCGATCCTGGCCCGGATTGGGGACGAGACCTTTGAAGTAACCCCCGAAAACGGGAGCAGCCTCCGTTCAGACTCCCCTCAGCCTGCTCCCGTTTCACAAACGGCGACCCCGGCGACGGGTGGCGCGCCCTCCGGCCCGGCGAGCGGAACCAGCATCGTCGCCCCGTTGCCCGGCACGGTGACGGAGGTCAACGTCAAGGCAGGCGACATCATCCAGAGCGGCCAGCAGGTCTGCGTCATCGACGCGATGAAGATGAAAAACGCCATCCGCGCCACGCGTGGCGGGACGATTGCCAGCGTAGCGGTGACTGCCGGGCAGTCGGTGACGCACCGCCAGGTGTTGGTGGAGTTTGAGCAATGAACCTGGGCGAAATACTCCCTGAGTTGCTGGCGGGCTTCACATCTTTCAGCCTGGGCAACGCCTTTATGCTGGCCGTTGGGGCCATTCTGATTTACCTGGCGATTGCCAAAGAATATGAACCGGTGCTGCTGCTGCCGATTGGCTTTGGCTGTATTCTGGCGAACCTGGGCATGTCGGTTTATGACGAACACAGTTTCCTGAAAGTCATTTATGACGCCGGAATTAAGACCGAATTGTTCCCGCTGCTGATTTTTATCGGCGTGGGCGCAATGATTGACTTCCGTCCGCTGCTGGCCCAGCCCAAACTGGTGCTGCTCGGCGCGGCGGGGCAATTCGGCATTTTCGGGACGCTGATTCTGGCGATTTGGCTTGGATTCCCGCTGAACGAAGCCGCCTCGATTGGCACCATCGGCGCGATTGACGGCCCGACAGCGATTTTTGTGACCTCCAAACTGGCCCCCGAACTGCTCGGCCCAATTGCGGTGGCGGCCTATTCGTACATGAGCCTGATTCCGATTATCCAGCCGCCAATCATGCGCCTGATGACCACCCGCAAGGAACGCCTGATTCGCATGGACTACGCCCCGCGCCCGGTTTCGCAGTCGACGGTGATTATCTTCCCGATTGCGGTAACGGCGGTTGTGAGCCTGATTGCGCCCGGCGCGGCCCCGCTGATGGCGACCCTGATGCTCGGCAACCTGCTTAAAGAATCGGGCGTGGTCGAACGGCTGAACAAGGCCGCCCAGAACGAAATCATCAACATTGCCACCCTGTTCCTGGGCCTGGCCATCGGCGCGACGATGACCGCCGACAAGTTCATCTTCGACCCGGCGACGGGCGAATGGCAGGTGCGGACGCTTTTGGTGCTGGGGTTGGGTTTGCTGGCCTTTGTGATGGATACCGTTGCCGGGCTTTTGTTCGGCAAACTAATGTCTTTCCTTTCGGGCGGAAAAATCAACCCGCTGATTGGGGCCTGCGGCATCAGCGCCTTCCCGATGGCAGGGCGGCTCTCGGCCAAAATGGCCCAGGAGGAAGATTTCGATAACTTCATCCTGATGCACGCGATGGGCGCGAACACCGCCGGGCAACTCGGCTCGGTCATCGCCGGCGGGGTGCTGCTGGCGATTGTAGGGACGATGATGTAGGACCGGAACAAGGTAACTGCCTACCGTAGCGCGACTTTCAAGTCGCGTTTGGAGCAAGGCACTTGAGAATTTGCTTTCAGGCGACATAAATTTCGCCTTGCGAGTAACTGCCTACCGTAGCGCGACTTGAAAGTCGCGCTTGGAGCAAGGCACTTGAGAATTTGCTTTCAGGCGACATAAATTTCGCCTTGCGAACTGATATTCGTAGCAGCAATGCTCATTTTGAAACAAAACGAGCATGATTTGAATAGGTAGCGCCGCCTGAAGGCGGCGCTACACTGGCATATTGAGAATTACTGTATTCGTAGGCAGTTACATTTGTTTTTGACTACCGGTTCTGAATGTTGGACAATTCGAGAATACGCGGCAGGCCTTTTTCAACCAGAGCGATAATTTCTTTGATGAGTCGTTTGGGGTTTTCACCGCCCAGGGCAGGGTCTGGAATGTCATAGGGCAAGCGGGAAGATAGCTCGCTTAATAAAAAGATTTTTGCGGCCGCTTGCGGAAATTCCAGGCGCAAGGCCTCCTGCTGACCGCGCTCCATCACCAAAACCAGGTCTGCCGCGGCGAGCATCTCAGGTTTGAGCGCGCGTGAGACGTGTTCGCTAATTTGCGGCATTTCGCTCCATTCGGCCAATCCGCGCGCGGCGGGCAAGCCATCCTGCGCCCAAACGCCGGCGGATGTCACCGTCCAAGCAGATGAATCTAATCGGGCGCGCAGGGCGTATTCGGTCACAACCGAGCGAAATTGGTTGGCATGGCAAAGGACAAGAATGGTTGGCATAATCCGATTATACCCTTCCTGGTGATAAATACAATTTATAAGACACACGGTTATAATCACGCCATCCTTTTTTGCAGGATGGCGCGATATTGTCTACTATTAATTACAACTTCTTCCTCGACAATCTCGATAACTGCCTGGTCAGGGGCCGGGGATTTTCGCTCTTTAACGCAGGCGAATCGCAAATCAGAACATTTCTCGAACAATGCCAGACGCGCGGATTGCGCCCCGTCATCGCCCGGCTTTCTTCGGCGGAAGACTTGCAGCGCGACTTCGCCGCGATTGAGGGAGTCGCCGTCATCGTCCAGGATTTGACATCGGAGGAGTTCCTGGCTTCCGCCGCCAGCCTGGCCGACAAGGTCATCTTCCCGCTCTGGTTCCGGCAAACGCCGATTTGTTTTTTCTCCCATCTCGGGCGTAGTGACTACCCGGAAAACATCCCCGACGGGGGCATGGTGCATCAAGATTACGGCGCAGTCATCAACGCCCTGTTGCATGAACAAATCCTGACCCTGCTGGAGCGCGTCAACATCGAATTCGCCGGGCCGGAATTTCTGGCCTTTGGGCCAGACAAACGCCCGCTCACGCCCATCGAGCAAATCTTTCAGAGCGCGCTGATCGCCCATCGCATTCCGCATCAGGCCCAGGTCAGGCTGGGACGTTTCACCGTCGATTTCCTGATCGAGAGCGAAAACGGGGGCATGGTCATCGTCGAGTGCGACGGCAAAGGTTATCACCATCCAGCCAAAGACCAGGCGCGCGATAAAATCCTGTCAGCTCAGGGGCATCCCATCCTGCGCTTCACCGGCTCCGACATCTTCCACGATGTCGAGGGCTGTATCGCCCACCTGAAAAAATCGCTGGGGCACAAACGCCCGCCAAACTACGCGCTGGATAGCGAACTGGACGAAAGCCAGCAGCGCGCCGTCCGCTGCGTCAATGGCCCGATTCGCGTGCTGGCCCCTGCCGGCTCCGGCAAGACCAAGACGCTCATCAACCGGGTGCTGCACCTGCTCAACCAGGGCATCCCCGCCGCGAAAATCCTGGTCCTGGCCTTCAACAAAAAAGCCCGCGACGAAATGCAGGAACGCCTGGAACGCAAAAATGTGACCGGAATCGAAGCGCGCACCTTTCACTCGCTCGGGTATGAAATTGTGCGCGAGGGCCTGGGCTGGGCCTTCAACGAAAAATATAAACAGACCAGCCGCGACCTGATGTCCGCCGCGGTGCGCCAGCACGTCGACCTGCCCGCCCGCCGCAACGCCGACCCGCTGGACGCCTTCCTCGACGCCCTCAGCCGCGCCAAGATGGAACTGCCGCCCCTGGCCAGCATGACAGTCGAATTTGGCGAGCAACTCTTCCCGTTTGAACCAATCTTCAACACCTACCTAAAGAAACAAACCGCCGCCAATCACTTCGACTTCGACGATATGATTTACCTGGCGGTTCGCGCCCTGCTCAAAAACACAGCCCTGCGCCATCAATGGCAATCAAAATTCGAGTTTGTGCTGGTCGATGAATTCCAGGATTTGAACCAGGCCCAACTGCTGCTGCTGCAAATCCTGGGCCTGCCCGAAAACAACATCTTCGCCGTCGGCGATGACGACCAGATGATTTACGGTTTTCGCGGCGCGCAAGTGCGCCACATCGTGCAATTCGACAAACGCTTCTCGATTTCCGAAAGCCACGTCCTGAACACCAATTACCGCTCCAGCCGGATGGTCGTGCGTCACAGCGGCTGGCTGATCGGCCACAACAAAGACCGCGTGCCAAAAGACATTCGCCCCAGGCCAGGCGCGCAGACCGGACGCTTTGAAATCAGCGGACACGCCAGCCTGCTCGAACAGGCCCGCTTCGCCGCCGCCTGGATTGCCGGACACCGCCAAAAAACCGGGGCCGACTGGCGCGATTACGCCGTTCTCTACCGCTACAACGCTTACCAGTTCCCCATCCTGGTCATGCTCGACAAACTGGGGATACCGCATGCCCCGGTCTCGAACCTGGGCCTCTTCCGCTCCGCTCCCGGACGGGACGTTTGCGCGCTCTTGCAGGTCATTTTATCGCCGCTCGAAGCCACCCCCGCCGACTTCGAGCGCATCCTGAAACGCCCCAACAAATACCTGACCAACCAACTCATCGCCCAGGCCCGCGATTGGGATTCGTTCCTGGGCCTGCCCGAAAGCCCCGGCCTGCGCGAATGGGAGCAGAAGACGCTGGCCGATTTCGTCGCAAAAATTGAGCGACTGGGTCAAAAAACCAGCGCGGGGGCCATTTCGGCGGCGGAACTGCTGCAAACCGTCAAAATCGAGTTCGGACTGGCCGAATTCTACAGCGACCAATCCCGCAAAAGCGACGACCTCGACCAGGCCGGGGATTCGCTCTACTTTGATGTCATCCTGTCCCTGGCCGAAGACCTCCCCAGCGCCGAAGATTTCAACCGCCACATCCGCGCCGCGCTGGACGATAACGGGCAGGATTCCGCCGAAGACGCCGATCAAATCCAGAAAACGGATCAAGTCTTCCTCAGCACCATCCACAAAGCCAAGGGCAAGGAATTCAGGAATGTGGTCTATTTTGACCTGAGCCAGCCCGATACGCGCATTGTGCAGGAAGAGGAGGAGCGGCGGGTGGTTTACGTTGGCGCGACGCGGCCCAAAGACGACCTGCTGATTACTTTCATGCAAGCCAAGCCCTCCCAATTCCTGAATGAAATTGCGCTCAACCCGGAACTCAAGCCGCTGGCCTTTGAAAAATTAGAGCGCGAAATGGCAAAATCACGGCAGGGCCTGGAAAGGGAATCCCAACGACTGGCGCGCCTGAAGACCCGCCGCGACAAAAACGCAGCCGAATGCGAACGGTTGATTGCCGAAAAACCGGCCAATTTACCTGGCTGGTTGGAAGAACTGGCCTGGAAAATTCAGGATTGGCGCATTGTCCAGGCGCAGCAAAGCCTTGATAAAATAGATATGCAAATTGATGCTCAGCACGCTCAACGCATTACACCCGTGCGCGAAAAAATCGCCGCGCTGGAAGAAGAAATTCGCCTGCGCGACGCGTTAGGCCTGAAACCGGAGAAGGAGAGAGAACCATGAAACAAACCAAATTGGCCCTTGTGATTACCCTGCTGGCAATCAGCCTGGCCGCCTGCGCCCCGGCCCCCGCCGGGCCAGAGCCCACCCAGGATGTCAGCCCAATGTTGACGGAAATCGCCGAGGCTTTAAATCAGCAACAGCCCGATAGCGCGCCAATCGATGAGCCAAGCCCCACGCCGCAAATCGTTGAACCCACGCCGCCTGCCGGAGAAACAGCACAACCCTCCGCCACGATAGAATCAGCGGCCCCAACTGCGACGGCCACCGCAACGCCTTCAGCCACCGTCGGGCCGGCTGCTGCCCCCGGTTTCCGCGTGGCGCTGGAAGATGATTTTTCTTCCACGCTCTGGTACACCAGCGAAGATGACCAATATAGTTTCCGCTACAAAGACAAGGGCTACGCCATCGAGGTCAACCTCTTGAACGCCTGGATTTGGAGCATTCGCGGCGATAGCACTCTGACCGACGCGCGCCTGGAGGTAGATGCCCGTCATCATAACGGCCCCAAAAATGGCTATTACGGCGTTTTTTGCCGCTTTGTTGATGATGGCAACTACTACGCCCTGGCCGTTTCGGAGGAGGGCGATTATGTCATTGCCAAGAGAAAAGACCGCGAATTCGAGTTCCTGGCGCAGGGGAAAGACGAAAGCAATATTATCAAAACCGACGGAACGGCCAACCGCGTTACAGGCGAGTGCCTTGGCAGCCGCCTGACGTTAACTGTCAACGGGACGCAGTTGCTGCAAGTCGAAGACTCTGATTTTGCCAGCGGTGCCAGTGGCGCGATTGCCGCCAGCCGCCTGGAGCCTGGCTTCGAGGCCCTGTTTACCTATTACCGGTTGTCTGTGCCTGGCAATCCGTAACAAAAATATCCGTAGCGCGACATGAATGTCGCGCTACGGCAGACAATTACTACCAGATAACAAATATTCAACAAGGAGATTCTCATGGCTCGCAATCGTCATGCAAAAAAACAAACAAAACTAAGTTGGCTCGAACACCGCACCGGCTACCCCAGCCCCGAAGAGCGCGAAGCCATCATCGAACGCCGTTATGAGTTGCGCATGGAACTTATAACACTAATGACCCGCGATATCAGCCCAAACAGCCCAGAGGGACAGCGGCTGTCGCAAAAATATGGGCAGGAGGAAGTCAGCCTGGCGCTTAAACCGATTCAAAAAATATTTTCCAACATGAGCCTTCTCAAGGGGGATGGTTTTGACTATCGTCAATATCGTCAACGATTTGCGCGCTTTGGCGGGCAAAGACCCTTCCTCAGTGCTGCCGACTACTATCAAAAAAATAATGAGCAAGCAAAATATACACTGGATTTTCTCCAAAATAAAAGTAAACATCGACCCGATACCGAGGAATTGCTTGACCTGCTTATGATAGACGCCGAAATCTGGCAAGACATCACCCCCGAAGATATCCCAGCCCGCCCCGCTTCCTTCCCGCCTCCTGCGAACAATGTTTATCAAGAACCACTCGCGGCCATGCTCACCTGGGGGCCAAGTCTGCTTCCCCTCGATTTACTGGTAAACGATTGGCCTGCCTGGGAAAAAAAGCACATCCCCGCCCTGACGCGCATGACCCTCGACCCGGCCCTGCTCCATGGCTGGCCGGGCGATAAGGCCAGTTGGGCGCCCTGGTATTCCCTGCACATGCTCGCCGAACTGCAAGCGGTTGAAAGCGCCTACGCCCTCGGCGAACTGGCAGACATGGAAAACGACTGGCTGACCGACCACCTGGCGCACGTCTGGGCTGATATGGGCCACGAAGTTGAACCTGTTTTAATGATGATCCTGGACGACCCAAAGCTGTCTGATAAACGGCGCGGCCTGGCAGCAGAAGCCCTGAAGATGCTCTCTGAAAACGAACCGGCCTTGCAGCAGGCGGTTGTCGAAGCGTTTGAGCGTCTCATCGCCAACCGCGCCACCTCCGCCACCTTGAATGCTTACCTGATTGATTTTCTCACCGGTCTGATAGAAGACCCCGCAGACTCGAACGAACTGATTGCAACCATTGAAACCGCATTTGCTGAAAGCCGAGTCGACACAACATTAATCTCGCTCGAGGATATGCCCTGGATGGGTGATGATGATGAAGATTGGGGTGATGATGATGAAGATTGGGATGATGATGACGAAGACGATTGGGACGATGAAGATTGGGACGATGATGACGAAGACGCAGACGGCGAAGATAACAAAAAAACAACATGAATCGACTAAAATAGCATAATGGACATCGAAACCCGCTACAATCAAACCCTTGATTATCTCTACAGTTATATTGATTACAGCCTGACCAAAACCAGTGAAATGGCCCGGGCAGAATTTAACCTGGATCGTATGCGCGTACTGCTGGAAAAACTGGGCAACCCGCACCTGGCCTACCCGGTCATTCATGTTACCGGCTCAAAAGGCAAAGGCTCGGTTTGCGCCCTGTGCGCCTCGGCCCTGCAAGCCGGCGGCTACAAAACAGGGCTGTATACCTCGCCGCATCTGCTTGAATTTAACGAGCGATTTCAGATAAACGGACAACTCATCAGCAAGGCAGAACTGGCTGATTTGGTGGACGAAATGAAACCAGCCATCGAGAGCGTCCCCAAGCTAACCACGTTTGAGATTAGCACCGCGCTGGGGTTTTTATACTTCGCCCGCCAGGGATGCACCGCCGCAGTCATCGAAGTTGGGCTGGGTGGACGGCTGGATGCCACCAATGTCGTGCAGCCGCGGGTATCGGTCATTACCACTATCTCGTATGACCACACCGCCATCCTCGGCCCAACCCTGGCCCTGATAGCCGGAGAAAAAGCCGGAATCATCAAGCAAAACCGCCCGGTTGTGATTGGGCCGCAAAAGCCGGAAGCCTTTGCCGTAATAGAAAAAGTCGCCGCCGAGCGTTCTTCTCCTCTGGTTGCGATTGAACGCGACATGCAAATCACGATGCTGACAAATTCACTTAGCGGGCAAACTTTCCAGGTAAGCAGTCCGTCGATTGCGCAATTAACCTTGTCGATTCCACTTTTGGGAGCGCATCAGGTCGAAAACGCGACAACGGCCTTTGCCGCGCTACAGGCAAGCGGGCTGGAACTTTCATATTCAGCCATCCAGAATGGGTTTTATCGGGTAAAATGGCCTGCCCGCTTTGATATTGTCCGCCAGGAGCCGCCGGTTGTTTTTGATTCGGCCCATAATCAGGATTCGTTTGCCCGCTTGCGCGCCACGCTCGACGAGTATTTTCCGGGCCGACCACTTTACCTGATTTTTGGGGTTTCAGAAGATAAGATGATGGGCGGTATGCTGAAAGAAATTCAGCCCCGTGTAACCAAATTAATTGCCACGCAATCTGAGCATCCGCGCGCGCTGGAGGCAGAAAAAATTGTCGAAACGGCGAGCAAGGCCGGGATTGACTGCGAATCGGCGACCCCGGTTGAAGCGGCACTGGTTCGGGCGTTGGAATTGGCCGGTGAAACGGGCGTGGTTCTTTCTGCCGGGTCGCTTTTTGTATCCGCTGCGGCAATGCAGGCCTGGAAAAATCTTAAAGAGAACGAGGTTGTATGAATAACGACTGGGAAGAAGAAGACGAAGAAGACGATTTCGATACGACATTAACCCAAAGAACGGAAGAACTGTACCGCGTGCCAAACCAAACGCCCGATGAGCATGGCGTGATTGAGGCGATGGCCCTGCCCATGCGCGATATGGTTGTTTTTCCGCGCATGGTTTCGCCAATATTTGTGGAAAACGATGCCGCCATCGCAACCCTGCAATCGGCGCATGAAAATAATCAGACCGTAATCGGAATTGTGCAAAAAGACCCGGATACTGAAAAGCCCAAAGCGGTCGATTTTCTGCCGGTTGGCACTGAAATGGCGGTGGGGCGGCTGCTTTCCATGCCCGATGGGGCCAGTTCGGCCCTGGTGCAGGGGCGGCGGCGGGTAGAAATCCTTGAATTTACGCGCATTGCGCCGGTAATTAAAGTGCGCGCGCGAATTATTGAGGAAAGCGCGGAAGTGGATAAGAAAACCCGCGCCCTGATGCGCTCCGCGCTCAGTCTGTTTGAGCGGGTGGTCGATTTGAACCGCTCGATTCCCGAGGAAGCCCATCTGTTCGCGATGAACATCAAGGAGCCGGGCTGGTTGGCCGATATGCTTGCAACCGCTCTGGTGCTCGATTTCGAGGAGCGTCAGGCCCTGTTGCTGATGCGCGACCCCAATGCGCGCCTCGAACGCTTGAACGAGTTACTGGCCGCCGAAGTGGATGTGCTTGAACTGGAGGATGAAATTCACACCCGCGTACAAAGCGAGGTGGATAAAAGCCAGCGCGAGTTTTACCTGCGCGAGCAGATGAAAGCCATTCAAACCGAGTTGGGCGAAGCCGATATTTGGACGCGTGATGTTAGCGAGTTGCGCCAAAAAGTGGACGAAGCGAAACTGCCGGAAGAAGCCCGCAAGGTGGCTTTGAAAGAGTTGGAACGCCTGAACCAGATGCCGCCCATGGCCCCCGAAGTGGGCATTATTCGCACCTACATCGAGTGGATTTTGGACCTGCCCTGGGGCAAACCAACCGAAGACAACCTGGACGTGAGCAACGCCGCGAAAGTGCTGGATCGCGACCATTACGGTTTGCAAAAAGCCAAAGACCGCATTCTTGAGTTTATCGCGGTGCGTTCGCTGAAGCCCAAAAAGGAACGTCAACCCATTTTATGTTTTGCCGGGCCGCCTGGCACGGGCAAAACCTCGCTGGGGCGCTCGATTGCCGAGGCACTGGGACGCAAGTTTGTGCGCGTTTCATTGGGCGGCGTGCGCGACGAGGCTGAAATTCGCGGTCACCGGCGCACCTATATTGGCGCAATGCCGGGTCGCATTATTCAGACGATGAAGCGCGCAGAGAGCGAAAACCCGCTCTTTATGCTCGATGAAATCGACAAACTCGGCTCCGATTTTCGCGGCGACCCATCTTCGGCCTTGCTCGAAGTGCTCGACCCGGAACAGAACAACTCGTTTAGTGACCATTATCTCGAAATTGCCTTCGACTTGTCGAAAGTGATGTTCGTGACCACAGCCAATCACCTGGGGGCCATTCCGTCGGCCCTGCTTGACCGCATGGAAGTCATCGAATTCCCGGGTTACATCGAGGAAGAAAAGATGGCGATTGCCGACCGCTACCTGATTCCGCGTCAGATGGAAGAAAACGGGATGGATGAAAGCGGACTGCGCTTCTCGGCGGCGGCCATGCAGCGCATCATCCGCGAATATACCTACGAGGCCGGGGTGCGCAATCTGGAGCGTGAAATTGGGCGCGTCATTCGCAAGGTGGCGCGGCTCAAAGCCGAGAAAAAGGAATTCCCGACGATTATTACGCCGGGGATGGTTGAGAAATTCCTCGGCCCGCCCGAATACTTCCTGACCGAAGCCGAGCGGCAAGACGAGGTGGGGGTTGCCACCGGCCTGGCCTGGACCGAAAACGGCGGCGAAATCATGGCGGTTGAAGTGGCCCTGCTGGAGGGCAAAGGCTCGTTGCAGATTACCGGTCAGGTTGGCGAAGTGATGCAGGAAAGCGCCCAGGCTGCGCTCACTTACCTGAAATCGCGCGCCCACCTGCTCGATATCGACCCGGATATTTTCGAGAAACTCGATATCCACATTCACCTGCCCGAAGGGGCTATTCCCAAAGACGGGCCATCGGGCGGCATTACCATGTGCGCCGCCCTGGCTTCGGCCTTCACGGGTCGGCGGGTGTATCGTGAAGTTGCCATGACTGGCGAAATTACCCTGCGCGGGCGCGTGCTGATGGTTGGCGGGGTGCGTGAAAAAGTGCTGGCCGCCCATCGCGCCGGCGAAAAAGTGGTCATGATTCCAGAGCGCAACCTGAAAGACCTGGTAGATGTGCCCAAACGGGCGCGCAACGAACTAAAAATTATCCCGGTTACGCACATGGACGAAGTGCTAAACATTGCCCTCGAACCCCAGCCCAGCGTTGAACCCGTGCGCCCTCGGCGGCGCGACCAGGGCGAAAACGAGGAAGAGTAGTATCGCATTGAATGTTGAATCGAGGCAATTACCTACAAACTGATATCCGTAGGGCGACACGTCGCCCCCAAATGGGGTATGTCGCCTGAAAGAAAATTCTCAAATGCCTTACTCCAAACGCGACTTGAAAGTCGCGCTACGCTAGGCAACTACGAATCAAGAGAGAAATGATAAGTATGGCGATTGACCTGAAAGACAAAGTAGTCTTAATCACCGGCGCATCTTCGGGGTTCGGGCAAGATGCCGCCGACTTGTTTGCCGCTGAAGGGGCAACCGTTGTGCTGGCGGCCCGGCGAATTGAGCGACTGCAAGCCCAGGTAGCGCGCATTCACAGCGCGGGCGGTAAAGCCATGGCAACCCCGGTCGATGTCAGCAACCGGGCCGATGTGCAAAACATGGTCAAAAGCGTACTCGAAAACTTCGGGCAGGTCGATATTCTCTTCAACAACGCCGGGTTTGGACGCCTGGACTGGCTCGAAAATCTCGACCCGGCCCGCGATGTCGAAACCCAAATCGCCGTCAACCTGTCTGGGCTAATCGAAGTGACCCACGGCGTGCTGCCGCACATGCTGGCCCGCAACAGCGGACACATCATCAACATGGCCTCTGTCGCTGGCTGGTTGGCCGCGCCAACCTATAGCATCTACGCGGCCACAAAATTTGGGGTGCGCGGCTTCACCGACGCCCTGCGGCGTGAAGTGGGGCATCGCGGCATCCATGTTTCAGGCATTTACCCTGGCCCGGCAAGCACTGAGTTTAGCGAACACACCGGGCAAAGCACGCTGAAAGCAAGCATGGAAATCCCCAAATTTATCAGTATGACCTCCCCATACGTTGCCCGCCAAGTGATAGCGGTTGCCAAACGTCCGCGCCGCGCGCTTATCCTGCCCTGGTGGTTTGCGCCAATCATCTGGTTCGACCAGACCTTTCCGGCGATAACCGATTGGATTTTGATGCGCGTCTCAAAAAAATATCACAACTAACCCGGAGAACTCATGCCCACCCACCGCTTTGAGAAACTTGCCACCCGCCTCGAAAATAGCGAATTTGACGCAATCGCCCTCAACCCCGGCCCAACCCTAACCTACCTGACGGGGCTGGATTTTCACCTGATGGAACGCCCGGTACTTCTGGTCTATGCCCCCGGGAAAACGCCCGCGCTCATCCTGCCCGAATTGGAATTGCAAAAAACGAACAACCTGTCCTACCCGCTAATCCCCTATCCCTATGGCGAAAACCCGGCAGAGTGGCCCGGCGTCTTCCGCAAAGCATTCTTCGACCTCGATTTATACGGGCGCACCATTGGCGTTGAACCGCGTCGCATGCGCGTGCTGGAACTGCGCCTGGTTGAAAACAGCGCGCCGGGCGCGCATGTCATCGCCGCAGAAAGCGAACTGGCCTCCTTGCGCTTGCGCAAAGACAGCCAGGAAATTGAAAAAATGCGTCAGGCGGTACAAATCGCCCAAAATGCCCTCGCAGCAACCCTGCCGCTGATTAAAATCGGGATGACAGAGCGCGACCTGGCCGCCGAACTGACCATTCAACTGCTGCGCCACGGCTCCGACCCGGCCCTGCCCTTCTCGCCCATTATCTCTGGTGGGCCGAACAGCGCCAACCCGCACGCCTCGCCCTCTGAGCGCTCCCTGCAATCCGGCGATTTGCTCGTCATCGACTGGGGCGCGACTCACGAAGGCTACGTCTCCGACCTGACGCGCACCTTCGCCATTGGCGAAATCGACGAGGAGTACCGCAAAATTCACGAAATCGTCCAGCAAGCCAACGCCGCCGGGCGCGCCGCCGGGAAGCCAGGCGTTGCCTGCGCCGAAATTGATAAAGCCGCCCGAAAAGTCATCGAAGATGCCGGCTACGGACAATATTTCACCCACCGCACCGGTCACGGCCTGGGCATGGAAGGTCACGAAGATCCATACATGCGCGGCGACAACGAGCAACTGCTCGAGACCGGCATGGCCTACACCGTCGAACCGGGCATCTACCTGCCGGGCCGCAACGGGGTGCGCATCGAAGATGATGTGATTGTGACCGAGGACGGGAGCGAGTCGTTGAGCGACCTGCCGAGAGAGATTCAGGTGGTAGGGTAAGGGAATCCCTTTAGCCTACCATCTCAATCAGTTGCGGCGGAACCCAAAAGCCGCCCAGGCCGCTAAAGGCCAATACCACCGAAACAAATAGAATGGCAACGCCAAGCGCAATCAAAACGCGATCCCGGTTCTGGTAGACCAATTGCACCAACCAGGTTCGCGGCCCGATGCCAAAGGCGCGCAAGTCCATAGCGTCAATAATATCTTCTGAGCCGATAATGGCGTGGATTGTTACCGGCACAATAATTGGGCCGAGTTTGCGCACTTGTTCCACAGGGCCGCCGCTAATTTTTTCCAATTCATAGCCGCGCGCGCGTTGGGCATCCATAGTCAGTTGAAAATCGCGCCCAAACGTTGGAATAAAACGCATGGTTAAATCCATTGCGTAGGCAATTTTATCTGACATGCCCAGGCCCTTGAACGTGACGCCATAATGGGCGGGGTTAAGCGAATAGGGAATCAAAATGGTCATGATTGCGATGCTGAACACACGCACAAACTGGCTAACAGCAAAAAACGAGCGCTCAACCGTTACATCAAGCCTTGGCGTCCATCCAAAAATGCTAAACGGGGCAACAAACTGACGAATGAGATGCTCCTGCGTATAAACTTCCTGTCCGCCGCGCCCGGTCAAAAAAGTTAATACCGCAAAAAAAGTAATAAAGACGCCAATGAACAAAAAAGCGCGTCGAATCTCGCGCCATTGAACACCCGATGTTAATAAGGTGAAAAGCGCCATCAAGAAAAAGGGGAACAGAAAACGCACGTCCCAAAAAAACAGGGTGGAAAACAAAAAGCACAAATAGAAAATAACCCAGGCGCGTGGGTCAAAAGACTGAATGAAAGATTTTTCACGTTTGCGATAACGCCAGGAAACAAGCATAGTTATCCAATATCCAAAACTGAGTGAGTAGTGGTCAGTATCCGGCAGAATTCACTGAATACTGACCACTGCAAACTGCTATTAGCGGCCCGATTGGCGCTGAACAGCGGCATAGGCCGCAACCAGCATAGGAACCAACACGGCGGCAAAAATCAGGTTGGGGCCTGCGGCAGGCAAAAACTGTCCGACAATGGTGGCTGGTAGGCTAAAGCCGTTAATCCAAATGTCGGAAATGGCCGCGAAACCAATACCGAGCAAGTTGCCTAACATGCCCCAGGTTACAGCGGCGGCCACATCTTCATTCTTTGCAAAGCCAAAACGAACGCCCACAATTAACGCAAAGCCGATAATAATCGAAATACCGGCAAAGATTGAGATTTGCTGATCGCCAAAGATGCCGTTATCGACATCGTAGAAGAGCATATTGGGCATACTTTGGTTAAGGAAGTAAATCACTACGGCAAAAATCGCCAGCACGGCACTGGTGTAGAACACGGCATCCATGCTCTTTTTCTTGTTCTTAAACAGGAAAACCATGCCACTAATGAACCCAACCAACCCGTTGCCAATGCTCCATTGAGGAGAAAGACCAAAGCCGGTGAGCGCATCGCCAAACATATTGCCCACCGCGCCCGTAAAGAACCCGACCACTGGGCCAAAAGCATAGCCAAAGAACATCGGAATAGCAATCGCCGGACGCAGCGAAACCTGACTAAGAGACGGAATGACAAAAACCGTCCCATTAAACAGGTATGAAAAAATTGCGTACAACGCCGCGCCAATCGCCATATAAACCACATGACGGGTTTGAACTTCCCAAATTTGATTTTCTTTGGTGAAGTAATAAACGGCAAAGGCGATCAACAAGCCTACGCCAACAAAAACAAAGCGTAAGACCGGATTTTCGCCTGTCTGGAATCGCTCGTTTCCGAGCAAATTACCAACGACCAACACCGATACCATCACGATTAAAAGAATCGCAATCAGGGTACCGGCTACAGAAAGTAACTTTTTGTCCATATTTCTGCCTCCTTGCTAAAAATAAAGATGATTTGACAACCCCACGCGAGGGGTTTTTGCCCGTAGATAAAGATTCTTACAAAAGATAGACCTGGGTCAAGCGTGGTCGATTACATGCGCCAGTTCTTCCGCGCGCATAAAACCTCGCGATTGCTCCAGGCGGGCCAGGTTGGCTTCAAGCAAAGAAGAGGGAATCACGCGGCAACGACGCAACAAATCCTTATCGGCCAGCACTTCTTCCGGTTTTCCGTCGGCCTGCACCCGGCCATCCGCAACCAAAATCACCCGATTGGCATAAATCGCGGCTAAATCTACATCGTGGGTAATAAATAATATAGCCTCAAACCCCGGCATTTGTAAGATCGAATCCATAAAATTCATGTAATTTTTGTAATCTTGCCCGGCAGTTGGCTCGTCCATGACCAGAATTTTGGAACGCATTGCCAGAATAGCCGCAATAGATACCCGTTTCTGTTGCCCAAACGATAGCGAAAGCGGCGCATCTTTTTCTTTGTCTGACAAATTCACCGTTGCCAAAGATTCCCGCACCTGATTCTCGATATCTTCTGGTTTATGCTTCAGATTTTTGGGGCCAAAAGCCAACTCATCATGCACCGTGGGCGCAAAAAGCATGTGGCTCGGACTTTGAAAGACGTACCCCAGCGTGTTGGCAATTTCTGCAACGCTCAATTCGCGGGTATCACGCCCATTTACGAAAACTTTTCCGCGCTTTGGCTTGAGCAGGCCAATGGCATGTTTGACAAAAGTTGTTTTGCCAGCCCCATTTGGCCCTAAAACAGCGATGACATCACCTTTTTGAATATTGAGCGCAATTCCTTTCAACACCTCAACATCGCCGTCATAGCCAAATGCCACATCTTGAAATTGCACCAGGGGCGCGGCGGTTGCATCTTTTTTGCCTTCCACCGCTGAAATTTTTGGCGGCTGCGGTTTCCGGGCTGCCAGCCGCTCGCGCTCAATAATTAATTCCGCGGGTAATTTAATCTCGGCATAATCGACCACCTTCATCAAACCATCCAAATTGCCGAGATAAGCAATGGCGCCTTCTTTCATGTATAAAATTCTATCAGGACGAATGCGCAACACATCTTCAACGCGGTGTTCCACCATCAAAACGGTTAAACCATCATCCACCAATTGACGCGCAATGTCCAGCGTTTCAGCCGCCGAAGCCGGGTCGAGGCTTGCCAGGGGTTCGTCCAACAACAAGACGGACGGACGCATGGCTAAAACGCCCGCCAGGGCCACTTTTTGTTTTTCGCCGCCCGAAAGCAAAAAGGTCTCTCTGTCTCGCAAGCGCGAAATATGCAGGATATTCAGGGCTTCATCTACCCGGCTGAAAATTTCATCGCGAGGCAGGCCCATATTTTCGAGGCCAAAGGCTACTTCGTTGAGCACCCTGGTTCCCAAAATTTGACGTTCAGGGTCTTGTAATACAGTGCCAACCATTTGCGAGATTTTGGCTAACGTGAGTGTTGAAATATCTTGACCATTAATTAAAATCTGGCCTTCCAGTTCGCCTTTGTATGAGCGTGGAATTAAGCCATTGAGAGAGCGGATCAAGGTCGTTTTCCCGCACCCGCTTGCGCCCGCGATTAAAAGCAGTTCACCCTTACGAGCCGACAGGGAAATGCCATGCAGCGCCGCGCCTTGACGGTCACGATAACGAAAACGAAGATTTTTGACAGATAAGATGGTATCAGACATGTTAAATTTGCCAGCGTGCTTCAATCACATCCCCAACCCCGCAGCCCAATTTCGCCGCCGCCGAGCCGTTGACTACGGAAACAATCAGATTGCCGGTTGAACCAATTAGCGCAACCAGATCACCAGGCAAGCGTTCTCCAAAGGTGTTGACCATGCCATGAATGGTGACGCCCGCCAGGGTGACGGTGACTTTGCTCGCTTCTTTTGACGCGGTTTCAAGGTGTTCGACACGAATGTTGGACGCCAAATTGCCAAAATGGTCGATGTGGATGATTTCGCCGCGCCAGCCGTTTTGGGTTTGTTCGGGTTTGGGCAACGCCAATCGGACAGGATCAGCAAAAGGCGTCCCAAGCGCGGTCAGGGGAACGCCCCTCGCCAGATGCGCGGCGACGGGAGCAAAAATATCCCGCCCGTGGAAAACGTAACTGATTTTATCCAGCCAGAATTGGGGCTTATCAAGGTGGATAAATTCGCAGTCCCAGCCTTGCTGCTCGGCGTGTTCGAGCAGGAGCGTAATCACGCCATTATCAGGGCCAACGAAGTATTGCCTGCCAATTTTGGCGGCCATTGGACGACGATGAGTGCCAACGCCAGGGTCTACCACCACGACATGGACAGAATTTTCAGGAAAGTAAGGAGCCGAGCGGGCCAGTATTAGCGCGGCCTCGCGAATATTCTGAGGCGCAATCATGTGGCTCAGGTCTGAAATCGAAGATTGGGGAGCAATGCCCCAAATCACGCCCTTCATCACGCCAACATTGCCGTCTTTAATGCCAAAATCGGTCATCAGGGAAATGATTGCCATAAAAATACTCCCGTTCTTAGATTAAGATTTGCTCTTCAGGGTAGGCCACGAGGTGCGGCGGCCTGAGTTGGGCCAGGGCCATGACAATCGAAATTGCGCCCAGCCGCCCCCAGAACATGACCAGGCAAACCACCACCTGACCCCAAATGCTCAGATGACTTGTATAACCCAGAGACAGGCCGCAGGTTGCAAACGCCGAAACAACTTCAAAGAAAACCCTGTCGAAAGGCGCGCCAGGGTGCGTGATGAGCAAAATCCAGGTCGCGCTGATCACCACTGCCAGCGAAATGGTCAGCACCGCCGAAGCGCGCCGAAGGGTTGCCAGACCGAGGCTGCGCCAGAAAATGTGCGGGGTCTGGTAGCCGCGCGCAAAAGCCCACAAGAACAACAGCAAAACGGCCAGGGTGCTGGTGGTAATGCCGCCCCCCATGGAAGCCGGCGCCGTGCCAATAAACATGAGTGAAATTTTGAGTAACTGGCTGGACGCCGAAAGGTCGTAAAAATTATCAATCGCGCTAAAGCCAGCGGTACGCGCTGAAATAGATTGAAAGCCTGAAATGACCAGGGCGCGCTCAAGCGGTAATTTCGCCAGCGTTCCACCCGGATAAGTTTCCCCCAGAAACAGCCCCACAGCGCCGAAGATGACAAGAAAAACTGTTACAAGCAAGGTCAGGCGCGAATGCAGGGCCAGGTGATGCCGGTGGCGGCGCAAAACCAGCAAAATATCTGCCACAACCGGTATGCCCAACCCACCGATGAAAATCAAAACACCCATTACCGTTAGCGAAAAAGTATCATCAGGAATGCCGGTAAAGCCTGGCGTACCGGCAAACAAATCGAAACCAGCATTACAAAAGGCAGAAACTGCGTGGAACACCGCAAAGAGTATCGCGCGGAACTCTCCCAGGTCTGACCGCCAGTGAAGCCAGAGCAGGAATGCGCCAAGCAGTTCCAAAGAAAACACAGCAAATAGAGTGCGCCGGGTAAGAGTCAGGATGGCGGCCATATCAAGCAAACCAAACGAATCGCGCAAGGCCAGCCGGTCGGCAAACGAAATACTACGCCCAAGCAGGCGAAAGATAATCACCGAAGCAACCATGTAGCCCACGCCGCCAACCTGAATCAGCGTCAGCAAGACCAATTGACCAAATAAAGACAAATCAGAAGACGGAACGATAATGGAAAGACCGGTAACGGTCAGGGCAGAAACCGCAGTAAAAAACGCCTCATTCAAGGCCAGGGGCCGCTGAGCCCCGGCAATTGGAAGCATAAGCACCAACGTAGAAACAAAAACCATCAGCGCCAGCCCGGAAGCCAGCCTGATGGGTGTTGGAACGCGGCGCGAAAAAAGGCCGTTGCGTTTTAACCACCGATACATTTCAAGTTCACATTTCTGTCAGTTTACAAATTTTATCAGTGCGGCCGATGATAACAAGAATATCGTTTTGCTCGATAACCTGTTCTGCCTCAGGCGAAACCGTAACCGAGGCCTCGTGCCGCAAAGCGACAACATTGGCCCCGTAACGATTGCGTAAATCTAACTCGGCCAGGGTTTTGCCAATCATCAAATCAGGAGCGCGCAATTCGAGAACACTGTGGCTATCGCCAAAAGAGATTTGCTCAAGCAGATTGGGAGCGGCCAATTCAAGCCCCAGCCTTCGACCAGCATCCGCCTCAGGCAAAATGACCTGATCAGCGCCCACGCGCAAGAGAATATCCTTCTGCCTCTGGGAACGCGCCTTACAAATCACGCGCCGGACGCCTACAGCCTTAAGCGCCACCGTTGTAATCAGGTTACTCTCGAAATCAGACCCAATTGCAACGACAACGGCATCGAAGGAAGCAATATCCAGCGCATTAAGCGATTCTTCGTTGGTAGAATCGATCACCACCGCCTGCGTGCAGGCTTCGCTGATGTATTGAACCGTCGCGGCGTCCTGATCAATTCCCAGCACGCTGTAGCCTTTTTCGCTCAACGTGCGCACCACAGCCCGGCCAAAACGCCCCAGGCCAATGACTGCAAATTCTTTACGTTTATTATTAGAAGATGAACCAAACATGGTCTCGATTATTACACAAAGTTATCGCGCCCGCCAGAGGGCAGTTTGGCAGCGCAAAAAATCAATCAGCCTGTTAAATCCGACAGCAACGCATACACCTCCACCGGTTCCACCTTGCCGCGCACTTCAACCGGCGTCAGCGGCTCAACTGCAAAAGACATCCCCCGCGCCGCCTGGCGAATTGTCTCTGCGCTGGCAAGGATGGAATGCCCGGCTTGCTTGGTCAGGTCTTGCAGACGGGCCGCCAGATTGACCGTATCGCCAATCACCGTATATTCAATTCGTCCCTCGCCACCCACGTTCCCAGCCACCACCGGCCCGCTGGCCAAGCCAATGCCGATTTCCAGCGTTGGCAGGTTGCGCGCAACCTGCTCGGCATTAAAACTCTTGAGCGCCCTTTGCATGTGCAAGGCCGCGCGCGCAGCCTGAGCGGCATGATCATCCGCCGGGTTAAGCGGAGAGCCGAAAACTGCCAGCAACGAATCGCCGCCAAATTTGTTAACCAACCCGCCATTAGCAATCACCACATCGACCATGCGGCTCATATAGCGATTTAATAGATCAATCAACTTTTCCGGCGGCATCTGCTCTGAAAGAGTGGTGAACCCGCGAATATCTGAAAATAGCACGCTGCACTCCACCAGTTGACCGCCAAGTTTTGTGCCATGTTCGATGGCCTCGCGGGCCACCTCCGGGCTGACATAGAGATTGAGCAGATTGCGCATCACCTCGGCCCGGCGAAGGCCAACCACCATCTCATTAAATCCCTGCACGGCAGAACCCAGTTCATCATTATCATCTACCAGCAAAGTCACCGCCAGGTCGTTTTGCGCCACCCGGCCCATGCCCTCCAGCAAACGCTCCAACGGAGCCAGAATCGAATGCGAAACCAGCCCCGCGAGCGCAATTCCGGCCCCAGCCGCCACCAGTGAAATAATGCCCAAAGCGATATAGAGATTTTGCAAAATCACATCCGGGTTTTCTGCCGTAATCAGGGCCTCAGCCCGACCAATCGCCGTAAGCGACAAAAGCACCGCCGGATACACGCCCACCAACGCAAAACCCAGCAACAAATGCCACCTGACCGAATTTTGCCACGCCCCCGCATCTGCCGCGCGCCCATCTGGGAAAAACAGCCACACCACCGGACGCCAAACCACCCTCGCCGCAAAATAGACAATCGCCGGCGTAACAACACCCCCCACGCCAAAAACGACCAGCCCGGCCTGCCAGGCCCCGGTTGGCAAAAAACCGAAGAAAAACGCAGCCACAGACCACATTGCCAACGAAATCAGGGCCACCGCAGCCGGGTACTGCAACACCTCACGCCGGGCCTCCATCGGCACATCCGAAATGGGCGCGCCATCAATCAAAAGAGCCACCCATTTCGGAAAATACCGCTGCGACCGTCCACCAACCACATAGCCCAAAAACAGCAAAAACACAATCGCCAACAATGAAACCAACATTGACAGCAGCGGAATCGCAATCACCGGAGAACTACCCTGCGGAATAGGCTGCACCACAGCCAGGTAAAACAAGGTTATCAGCGCCCCCAGCAGGTTTGCGCCAATCACCAACACGCTCATCGCGCGGTCCAATTTCTGGTAAGCCGCGTGAGTCAAACGAGACATTAAAGCCCCGCCTCCAGGTCGCGCACCTTGCCCACCCTGCGTTTATGGCGCTCCTCGCCGGGGTCATCCCCGACAAAACGCGCCCGCAAGAAAGCCGCCACAATCTCTTTGGCCGGTTCCGGGCCGATAATGCGCGCCCCCAGGCAGAGCAGGTTCATATCATCATGCTCCACGCCCTGGTGCGCCGAATAGGTATCATGGCAAATGCCGGCATAAATCCCACGCATCTTATTCGCGGCGATATTTGCCCCAACTGCCGAACCACACAGCATAACCCCGCGCTCGGCCTCGCCCCTCAAAATCGCGCGCCCCACCATCTCGGCATAATCCGGGTAATCGACCGCCTCGCTCGAGTGCGTCCCCAGGTCAATCGGCTCGTGCCCGGCGGCGCGCACCGCCTCCATCACCGTCGCTTTGAGCGGGAAACCGGCATGGTCGCAGCCAATCGCAACCTTCATTTCAGCACCTCGCGCGCCTTCGCCATCACATTTTCAACCGTGAAGCCAAACTCCTTGAAAATAATCGCCGCCGGAGCCGAAGCCCCATAACGCTCGATGGACAAAATTCCGCCGGACTGCCCAACGAATTTCTCCCAGCCCATGCCGATACCGGCCTCGACAGCCACCCGCGCCCGAACCCCGGCGGGGAGCACCGACTCACGATAGCCTGAATCCTGTTTCTCAAACAACTCCCAACTCGGAACAGAAACCAGGCGCACATTAACGCCTTCCATCGCCAGGCGCGTCCCGGCCTCAACGATCAACCCCACTTCAGAACCTGAAGCCATCAAGATAAGTTCGGGCGCATCGTCGCCCATATCGGCCAACACATACGCGCCCTTGTGCAAAAGCGAAGCATCTGAATAAATGTCCCGGTTGAGAGTCGGCAGATTTTGGCGAGTCAGAATCAGAGCAGTCGGGCCGTGCTGGTTGAGCAGGGCCGCCTTCCAGGCTTCCACCGTCTCGTTGGCATCCGCCGGGCGAATAACCGTCAGGTTCGGGATGGCGCGCAGGCTGGCAACCTGCTCCACCGGCTGGTGGGTCGGGCCGTCTTCGCCGACGCCAATGCTGTCATGCGTAAAAACGAAAATCGAGGGCAAATGAGAGATTGCCGCAATCCGCAATGCCGGGCGCATGTAATCGGCAAAAACCAGGAAAGTCGCCCCAAACGGACGCAAGCCGCCGTGATACGCCATGCCATTAACCACCGCGCCCATGCCATGCTCGCGAACACCGTAATGGAAATTGCGGCCTTCAGGCGTCTGGTGCTGGAAAGCGGGCAACCCCGTCAGCCAGGTATTGTTGGACGGCGCCAAATCCGCCGAACCGCCGAGCAATTCCGGCACGCTGGCGGCAATCGCATTCAACGCTTTACCCGAAGCCGCGCGAGAAGCCATACCCTTTTCATCTGCCGGGAAGATTGGCAAACCAGCGTCCCAGTTTTTTGGCAATTCGCCGCGCATTCGGCGGGCAAGTTCGGCGGCCTTTTCCGGCAATTCGGCGCGATAGGCGTCAAAACGGGCCTGCCACTCCGCCTGGAATTTGGCCCCGCGCGAAATTGACTCACGGAAATGGGCCAAAGCATCTTCAGGGATATAGAAACGCGGCTCAAGCGGCCAGCCGGCGGCTTCCTTCGCGGCGTTCAGTTCGGCATCTCCGGGCGGCTCGCCGTGCGCTTTGGATGTCCCGGCGCGATTCGGCAATCCATAGCCGATGACGGTGCGGCACATGATGATGGATGGGCGTTCGTCGGCTTTGGCCGCCTGAATAGCCGCATCAATCGCCTCGACATCATTACCATCACGGATGGCCTGCACATGCCAGCCGTAAGCCTCGAAACGTTTGGCGCGGTCTTCGGTAAAGGCCAGGTCGGTAGAGCCGTCAATCGAGATGCTGTTATCGTCGTACAGGTAAATCAGTTTGCCGAGTTTGAGATGCCCGGCCATCGAAGCCGCCTCCGCCGAGACGCCCTCCATCAAGTCGCCGTCGGTGACGATGGCGTAAGTGTAATGATCGACAATTTGATGCTCCGGGGTGTTGAATTCCGCCGCCAGGTGCGCCTCAGCAATTGCCATGCCCACGCCGTTGGCAAAGCCGGCGCCGAGGGGGCCGGTGGTCGTCTCGATACCGGGGGTCAGGCCAAATTCCGGGTGACCGGGGGTCAAACTCCCCCACTGACGAAAACGCCGAACTTCCTCCAGCGGCAAATCGTAGCCAGTCAGGTGCAGGAGCGAATAGAGCAGCGCCGAGCCGTGTCCACCCGAAAGGATGAAGCGGTCACGGTTGGGCCATTTGGGGTTTTGTGGATTGTGGCGCAGGTGGCGCATCCACACGGTGTAGGCCATGGCTGCCGCGCCCATCGGCAAACCGGGATGCCCCGAATTGGCCTGTTGCACGGCATCAGCCGAGAGAAAACGGATGGCGCTGAGGGCGCGTTGTTGCAAGTCTGTGTTCATATAGATACCTCGTCGGGAAGTGGAGTGGGTTAGTGGTAAGTGACAATGAAAGCCACACCAAAATTGGATCCTTATAGATTCTGTAACGCGGGCTTTGCGCAGCACTTCGCAGCCTGCGATTCGCCGCCTAAAGGCGGTAAATCAAATTGAAAATTGCCAACTGAACACTGGCTACCTGCCCTGTTTTCATTTATACTTTACCGAAAACTGTAGACTTTATTCTACGTCTTTTCCGCGCCTTTGGCGCAAGGAGATTGCCATGATTTTTGGAATTCCACTGGTTATGATTGGCTTTATCTGCTTCATTATCTCAGCCGTCTTTATTTTTGTGCGCCCGGAACCCAAAGCAGAAACCAGTTTTCTGAACAGTTACATCCTGCGCTGGTTTCACCCAATGGCCTGGGCCATGTTTGGCACAGCCGCAACTTACCAACGCGCCAGCGAAACCTTTGCGCTGATTATACTCATTATAGGGGTTGGTATTTACGCGGCGTTTATCATGCGCTTTTTGGCAAATCGCAAACAGGAAGGCTAATATCTCATCATTGCGAAAGCAAAATAACCAAATCGTGCAGGTAACGCTCAGCAATCTCAATCAGGACAATGTCTGGGGTTTCCTGTTCAATCCAACTCAACGACCAGATGGGGCGGCCAGAGTAATGTGGCACAGAAATCGATTTTTCAAAGTGCATTCCCAGCAAACCAAACAAACGCGCACCAAACGAATCGTGATACATCAGCAGGCGCGGTAATTCGGGATTGCTGGTCCAGGCTGAAAGAATGCGGCGTGACCCAATCTGAATCTCGCGATAATTTGCCGGGTTGTCGAAACGCGGCTCAATCACCAGAGATGGCTCTTGCAACCGAACGCTGCCGGTGTTTTGAGCCAGGTCAAAAACCTGAGGGTCTGATTGGCGCAGTTCAAACCATTCGCGCGCATACGGCGCGAGTTCGGGGTGGGTACTGGCAAGTTCAGTGAGAATCGCCTGATAAGCCAGGAAGATTCCGTAATCGTTCCAGTGGGTATCCGTCTTGTAATAGACATCCTGAACCGCGCGTCCTTCCATTAAAATAGGACGAAGATCAAGAACAACGCCCGGCAAGGTTGCCTGCAAATGAGCCGTCAAACGGTCGAGACGCGATTGTTCAGAGAATTTTTCAAGGCCGGGCGGCACAATTTCAGGATAAATCGTCGGCTTATTGGGGGCAATGACCACCAGCAAGGTGGCATTACGGGCGGCCAATCGGGATTGTAATTCAGCCAGTTTTTGGGTAATTTCTGCAATTTGCTCATCAGAGAAATCGAAAGAATTCTGGTAATCGTCCATGCTGCGTTCAGCGGTGAAAATCATCCAATCATCTTCGCCAATCAGCACACTCGGGAAAACCCGGTCGCCAAGGGCCAGGCGCAGATCGGCGTAGTTGGCAATCAGTTTGCGATAGCCCCAGAAGGAGGTGTCCAAGCCGGCAACGCCCACATCCGCGCTGCGAACGAGGACAAAATACAGCGAGCCGATGAAGAGCAGGGCGAAGAAGCGGGTGTACCAGGCGCGAAAATTGGAAATCATCATAAACTAAAAATTAGCGTAAATATTGGGCGCGAAGCCGCCCGCCAGCACGGAGGCCAGCCCAAGCACAAAGAGGGCCGCCAGCAAACCATCTTCGAGCGGCTGGAAGAGGAAGAACAGGGCCGGGCGGCTTTCTTCCAGGCGGGCGCGAAATCCACGCCACCAGGGGCCAAGCGGCAGGCAAAGCAAAACGCCAACAAAAAACGCAATCAGAAAAGACGGCTCGATGAAGGGCAGTGGAGCAGAACTGGAAAACGAGCGCAGTTCCAGGCCAGTGGTGTCACCCATCAGCCTCCGAAAAAATTCAAGCGCAAAAGGGAAATTATTGGCGCGAAAAAAGACCCAGCCCGACAGCACCACCGTCAGGACGTAGAGATGACGCGCGGGCCGCCAGGTCGATTTCAGCCAGCGCCCAAAGCCGCTCATTTCGAGGGCAATCGCCAGCCCGTGAAGCAGTCCCCAGGCCAGAAATCCCGGCTTGAATCCGTGCCACAGGCCCGTCAGGGCAAAGACAATCAGGATATTGATTTGCTGGCCCAAAAACGGCAAGCGCCGCCTTTCGAGCGGGAAGAAAACATACTCGCGAAACCAGGTTGCCAGCGAGATGTGCCATCTGCGCCAGAAATCGCTGATACTCTCGGCGATATACGGCAGATTAAAGTTTTCGGGCAGTTTTACCCCGGCCATGGCAGCCAGGCCGAGGGCCATATCGGTATAACCTGAAAAGTCAAAATAGATTTGCAGGGCATAGGCCAGCAGAGCCAGCCAGGCATAAGCCGGTTCAAGGTTGGCCGTGCGCTGGTTAAAGGCCGCATCGACAAAAATTGCCAGTTGGTTGGCAATCAGGGCCCGTTTGAGAAAACCGACCAGCAAACGCCGAATGCCATAAGCGATTTGTTCTGCGGTGGGTTGCAGCGATTCCAACTGTTCGTTAAAAGGCTTGAAACGCACCAGCGGGCCAGAAATCAATTTCGGGAAGAAGAGCAGGTATAGACCCAGGCGGGCCGGGTGGCGTTCGGCGGGAATTGTGCCGCGCCAGGTATCTACCAGATAAGAGATGGCCTGAAATGAAAAGTACGAAAGCCCAAGCGGGACAGCCAGCCCACGAGCAGAATCAGACCAGTTTAACGGTAAAAAGGCCAAGCCGTAGAGCGAAGTCCATTTGAAAAAGGCCAAAAGCGCCAAATTTGCCAGGATGCCGAGCCAAAGCCAGCGGCGGCGTCCCCGTCCCCATTCCGCCAAAAAACCAAACATATAGTTTGCCGCAAAAGCCACTCCGAGCCATAGCAACCCAACCGGTTGGCCCCAAACCAGAAAAATAAGACTGGCGGCAAACAGCAAATAGACGCGCAACCGCCGCTCACTGAGTAGAAAAAGCGTCAGGAAAAGCGGCAGGAAGAGAAAAAGAAAAGTTGGGGCCAAAAAATTCATTCAGTCCAATTATAATGGAGATATGAACATTCATCGCCAAAGACTCGAAGCCGCGCTGCGCGGCGAAATTCTCGACAGGCCGCCGGTTGCGCTCTGGCGACACTTCCCGGTGGACGACCAGACCCCTGAAAGCCTGGCTGCCGCCACTGCTCACTGGCAATCGATCTACGGGTGGGATTTGGTCAAAGTAACCCCCGCTTCTTCGTTTTGCCTGAAAGATTGGGGCGCGGAAGATGCTTGGGAAGGGGCCGCCGAAGGAACTCGTCGCTACACGAAGCGCGTGGTCGCCGCGCCGGAAGATTGGGCCAAACTAAAAGTGCTCGATGCGGACTCCCCCCATCTTGCCGCCCAATTAAAATGCCTGCGCCTGCTCCGTGAGCGG